>NZ_JCACLG010000001.1:0-116175 GCF_059505785.1 Kastovskya adunca
GGCGAAGATACTCTGGGGGTAACCCTACGGGAAAATAGCTCAATGCCAGGTCTATTACTTCTATATGAACAAGCTCCTTTCTCGATGAAAGGGGCTTTTCTTTTTGAGTTAGTTGATTTTCCTCGCGCTAGGGAGAAACTGACCTTCATTTTCAGCTTAGCTCTAGATAGAAAAGCAAGTGTGAACGTGGCTAATCTAACGTCAGTACGGTTAAGCAGCAGAGGGTAAAGCCCAGTCCAGATTGAGGGAAGGCTTCGTGGGCTGATGGCATTCTTGCAATCAATCCACAGACGACATTGACCAGGAAATTGATGGGGCTACGATGGCGAGAATGCTCAATTTGAGAGATATTCTTGAATTGGTCAATAATCGTTTCAATAACCCTTACGCTGACGGGACAATAACTTGTCAGTCAGCCTCATCAACTAATTCTTCATGTTGCGCTTAGGTTTAGCAAAGAAGGTGATGTCAAAGTCCTCAAGTAACTGTTGAGCGAGCTTTTTGGAGACATAGCCTCGGTCGGCAAACACCTTACCAAAGCAGGGTTTAAGCAGATCGGGGACGGGTTTACGGTCATCGGTATTACCCGGTGTCAGGTGGCAGACCTTTAAGCTGGTGGAATTGATGAAGCTGATACCACGGCACTGCCCAAAGCACTCTTTGAGATAGAGGCACAACGGCATCAAGCTCGAGGGCATCCAATCGACAAACCGTTGATAACTGGGCAGTCCGGGAAAGGCTTGCCGCCAGTAGAGACAGACGTGTTTCTGATAAAAATGTTTGAAATTGCGGTACGACTGCCGATGGAAGCTGACCAGAATTGTCATGATTTCACTCAAGCTCAAGGCTCGGCGGCGCTGACGAGGCTTCAAGCCATTACCTAAAAGCGTTGCCTGCCATCGGGGTTCAAAGCTTTGGCAAAAATCATCGATCTGGCAAAATAGTTCTTCTAGACTAGTCATAGGAAGGGGGTGCTGAATGATTGGTTATTTGATATTTTCAGCTAATCGCTCCCTCCTTTTCCTCTTCTGTCGGGCTTGGAGTCCTACCCTACCAAGGATTCAGCCTTTTGCTTAACCCGTACTGACGTTAATCTAGGGTATGAGTCAATCAGGAACCAGAACATCCCATAATTTGAGAGGGCGAAGTAGCAATCGCACTAGCAATTCTCATTGTGGAAATTCACTGGTATTCGGTGGGATGTCTAGCTCTAGACATTCAAGCATGAAGGTGAGTAGATGATCCTAACTATCGAAATACATGTCATATAACGAGTTAACGCCCGCAAATCATCAAAAAAGGTTTTGCGAGTAGGCAAATGCGCTCGTAGCAGCTTGTACTTCTGGTCAAGCAACTCCAGCAACGTGTGGAATAGCAAGGACAAGATGTTAAGCGTCGCCAGGAACGAGGAGAGAGGCTGCTTGCTGCCCATGCTGCGACAACCATCGTTTTGCCACAGCATTCTCACAGTCCTGCTTGTCATGCCCCAGAAAGCGGCACGATAAACTCAGGCACCAACGGAATCACATGTGTCTGCCCTGGACAAACCATGACCGGAGTGATGACGCTATGGAAGTAGTGGGTCTCCCCTGACTTCAAGGTGCGCGTTGAACAGGCCGAGCAGTAGATATGACTCGAACTAAAGTATTTGGTGCCGTCTAACGCAATTAACAGGGTGGCTGCAACCGAGCGGAAGCCCGCCAACTGCCCCTGTTGTCCAACACCTGCAAGATTCTCCTCAAACACTGGAAAAACGTGCTCAGGTGTCACCGGGTCGAGCAAATCCCGGATATGGTTGTCGCTCGGGCTCTGATGGACGTCAAATAGGCTTTGGGCATTGCTTTGCCCCTTACTGCTCTTCCTCGAACTTGGGATTACTTTAGGTTGGCACAAATGAGGTAGCAGTTCATCTTTCCAACACTTCTCAAGGTGATCGCGTCTCACCTGTTCCTGTCGCCACGAAACTAGGAATAAATGTTACTCCACTTCCTGTTCAGCGCTGTTACAAGATATTGCTCCTTAGCGTTTTGGTGTCATTGAATTGACAACTTGAAGCGCTTGCTCTAGAAAATCCGAGGCTTTGCCTTTATTTAAGTCGTTTGAGTCGTTCGAATTGCCCAATAGAGAATTGAAGCGACGGGTAAGCATCCAAAGAATTTGTTGAATCAGTCCTTTGCTCTCTCGTTCTCTGGTCACATGTTGTTCGACGCTCGCCGTCAGAGCTTGAGCTTTGTAACTTTTGTCTTTTATGGATCGAGCCACCTGAAGCGCTTGCTCCCAATCTCCCTGTTTGGCAAACCCAGGAGCGATCGCCGAAAATCTCCCATCCTTTTGATGCCTGGTATCAGACGGGGAGTCGATAGACTGAGCAATCTTTAGAGCCTGCTCAGGCTGCCCTGCCTCAAGGTAAGCGATCGCCACATCCGACAGCAAGTCAGACAGATTATTTTGTTGAACAATCTCAAGCGCTAGGTCATACTGTCCACTCTGTAAATAATGCCTGACAATGCCTCCAAAGGTGACGTATGGGCTTCCTATCGATTTTGCCAGTTGAACCGCTTGCTCAGAGTCTCCGGCTTTGGCATAAGCAAGCACAATTCCACGGAATGCCTGCTCCCTATGGTTAACACTTTTAATAGAGCGGGCAATTTGCTGCGCCATCTCAAAGTTTCCGATTTCTGCGTAACCTCCAGCTACCCTAGCTATTGCATTGTTTTTGGTTTGAGATTCATCAATTATCTGTGCCGAGGCTCGAGCTTCGGCTAATATCTCGACTGCCAAGTTGTTCTGTTCCAATGCGGCATACTGGACTGCTGTTTCAACCAGGTTGAGCGTTTTTTGCAGGGGAAAGGGCTTAGAATCAAATGTCCGTATCTTTGGTAACGTTTGATCGAGAAGCTCTTTGGCTCGACGTTGTTGTCCAACTTCGGCAAATTGAGAAGTAATGTCTAACATCCCAGACAGTTTTATGGCGGCGGCATTGTCGCGGGATTGTACCTCATTGATGGCAGATGTACTCTTAAGGGCAAGCTCTAACACTTGAGGCACAAGTTCTGTTTGTCCTGCTTGAATTAGATAAGAGGCAATTCCCCTCAGAGTCAGAGTTCTATATTCGGCATTGTCAATGCGTTGTGCCATTTCGAGTGCTTGGTTCAAGACCTGAGTTGCTTGCTCACCCTCTCCGGCTTTGGCATAATGACCCGTCACCTCTGCCATTTCTATAGGAGTGAACACAGGATTGTTCACCCCTGTGATAATCTCAACAGCCAAGTCGTAGTACCCAACTTCTGCGTATTCAGAAGCTCGGTTTAGTAAAGATTCTTCCGGAGAAGTTGCACTAACATGACAGCCCGTTGCTGTTTGGGTACGGGCAATCTGGATGGCTTCTGCTAGAAGTTTCTTCCCCAACGCTTCCTGTCCAGCCAGGATATAACCTCCAGCCACTTTTACTAAAGCAGTGCCTTTGAAGCAATCATTGGTACTCACTTGGGCTAAGGGCAGGGCTTGGTCTAAAATCTTGAGAGCCTGCTCAGATTGTCCTATCGCTCTATACTGAACGGCAATGTCAGCTAAGAGGCTAGCTTTTTGGGAGTAGGTTTCTTCTGCCAGAGCTTGACCTCCTGGAAACAAGGTAGCCATTAGTGCCGTGACCGCTAAGATATTGAACTGGATTATTCTGCGAGTCATGTTTTTTCTCCCTCAATTTTTTGTGCCTGACTCCCCAAAATTTGATTTTCTGTCACCACTTGATTAAAAGTCTTATCCAGCGATAAATCACGCTTTTTTCTACTTCAACTTACATTGACCTTGCTCATAGTACGTTAGTTCTCATTTACAGTCCTTGGTTTATAGTGTCGCGGTTAGCGATGAGGAGCCAGCCCCCGATATATATTTTTTGACTTTGCTTATTAGTTGAAAGCGAGGCAGTCTGGCTCGGTGAGGCTTGGAGTTACTTCTGGGAAAGGGGACTTACCAAGAGTAGGAAATTCCTGAGGTCATGGTGCTTTCCTTTTTTGCTTCTGATACTTGCATTTAACGCTAAAAATCCGGAACCTTTCAAAAGGGGGATGACGTTTACAGAGTACCCTATGTAGTTCCATTACCAAGAGTTCAAGAAACCTATGGAGCCTTCTCCCCTTAGGACTCGGTGTGAATTGCACTCAATGACCGAATGGTTCGGGGGCTAACGCCTGTGCCATTTGGTTCTGCATCTACTCCCCAGTTTATGGATAGTTTTCTGACTAAAAGTGATGACGCTGCATGAATGAAACTGTTCGTCGCCAGCACGGTATGGGCTGGATTCGAGATTATCCCGATTATCGAGACTTACGGCTAACCAGCAAGACTATTCGTCTTCTGTTAGATACCGTAATGGGCAGTTCTGCCAAATTAATTGAGACTCGGCAATTCAAAAAGTTAGATCTGTCACCCTTTGTAGATCTCCGACCTGGATTTTCTCCTGTGGAGAATCAGGGCAAACTGGAGTCCTGCACCGCCCATGTGGTGACAGCGATCGCCGAATACCTGGAGCAAAAAGCCTTTCAAGAGTATCGCCACCGCTCTCGGCTATTCCTCTACAAAACCACCAAAAACTTGCTAAAGGTGCAGGGAAACGTAGGGGTCTTTTTGCGGACAACCATGGGAGCCTTGCGACTGTTTGGACTACCCCCTGAAGAGTACTGGACTTGCGACCTGAGCCAACTGGATGTTGAACCCCCAGCCTTTTGCTATGCCTTCGCATCCAACTACAAAGTGATGCATTACGTCCGGTTAGATACACCCGATATTTACGATGATGAGCTGCTGGCGATCAAAACCCAATTAGCTGCCGGATTTCCCCTGACCTTTGGCACGATGATGTTTGACTCACCCATGATTCATGCCAGTTGTCCCGATACTCTGGGGCAATTGCCTTATCCAGTGAATAGCGATCGCCCCCTGGGTGGTCATGCCATGATTGCAGTGGGCTACGACGATTCCCTGGTGATTGAGCATTTCAAACCGGGTGGAATTAAGACCAAAGGGGCTATTCTCATCCGGAATTCCTGGGGAACGGATTGGGGTAAAGAAGGCTATGGTTGGTTGCCCTACACCTACATCCAGCGAGGGATTTCCGTGGATTGGTGGGTTCTCCTCAAACAAGATTGGGTGGATACGGACGTCTTCGGGCTGAATGCCTGATTCCCGTCATCCCCTGGAAGTCGGTACGGCTCATCCCGTTGGCGGTGGCTAACGCCTGTGGGTCCTCAAGGTGATTTTTCATCGTGTAGCACACGAAAAATGATTATCTCAAACACCCTCCCAATGAAAAACCACGGGCGTGGTTACTGTGACCACCCGCGAGCTCGGCAGCATCGATCTTCCAGCACCAGAGGATGCTTTTGCCCTGGAAAGGGGTAATGGTTCCTGTGATAGACGCAGGAACCATCAACACCTCAACCATCCTCCTCACAAAGTTTCAACTGTCACGATCAGCTATGGGAGCAAAATGACCTGCTCCTGGAGTTGCATCATCCAGTTAGATTGCTCAAACGACGGCTTGACCGTCATCCGTCAACGTCAAACGACATCGTCACAAAAGGAAAAACCATGACTCGTATTCGTAATCAGAACGAAAACTCCAACGCAGAAGAGTCCAATATGCAAGAATCGCAGACTATCGCTCCCTCTTTGCCAACGATTCCCCCGCCCTCGATACCCAGGTGCAGGAAACCCGCAAGTCCGTAGACCTGGGCACGGATAATCTCCAGCCGCTCAATACACTGCCAGACATTCAGGACAGCGAAATCCAACGGCTCAAAACCGTCGGCATTCATTCCGTTAATGACCTGCATGGCGCAACCCAAACCCCGGCGATGCTCACGGAGGTGTCGCTAAAAGCAGGATTGATTGGAAGCCAGCCACTTGAGTTGAGTGCTCAGGCTAGCCTTGATGTCATTGATGAAATTGATGAATCGGACGACATACCCCCTCTTCCATCAGATAAGGCGATCGCAGAAATTTACCTTCATGGTGCTCTGCGAATCCAGGAGCAATTGCTCGATCCATCCACTGAGTTTCAGGTCACGCTCAATGAACCCGGCACCTATCGGGTAAGCTTCACGGTAGATCCCGACAATGTGCTAATGGATCAGGTACCGACCAATAACCGATTTACACGAGAGTTTGTGGTAGAGCCTGCGGCTCCTCCAGTCCCAAAGTTCAACCCATTTCCTGGGCAATTTACGCCGAAGTCAGGGCAGGTAGGCGATCGTATTACGATATCAGGCAGCGATTTTGACTAGGGAACGCCCCCAGTTCGGTTTGGCACGGTGGCAGCGACCCTGCTCAGTACACCCACTGCAACGCAAATTGTCGCTAGGGTGCCTTCAATGCCCCCAGACCCAACTAAAATCTTCGCTATTATACAGACCTGGCTTTGCAAATTGCCACCCATCCACGCAATCAAGCCGCTTTTGTCAGGATGGAGAATAAGCTAGGAGATTGTTTGTTAATTGAACAATACTTCCTTGCGGCTTGCGTAGAATATCACCAGCAGATTACGAACTCTAGTTTTCCAGGCGTTGCAATGCAGTGTCTGTTTGAATCCCCAGAAGCCGCCTTTTCATCGGAGCAGCCAGAACTATTGGGCTATACTCACCTGATCGGCAATGCCAAGCATGATGTAGCGATCGCCCAACGCCTAGAACAGCGGGTCGCCCAGGACTACCCAGGCCAGTACGAGCAGTGCTTGCAGTATCTGTCTAACGACCCCTAATGCAAATCATTCGGCAAACTTATAGTTGAGCTGGTCTGTCAGGAGAAGCGATGTTTTTTGATGATCTTGCGCTTGGAGCGGCAAGACAGTCAGAAAATCAAAGTCAGAAAACAACTTGCGACCAATGATGTCTTTGACTTGGATTTGCGATCGCTGTTGGGTCAGTTGGTTCACCACCACTCAATGGCTAAGCATAATTGCTTATGAAAAAAGTAACATATTCCCCTCTTTGAAGAACTTGACTGGTGAATTATTTCCTTTTGTATTATTAGTTTCCTGAGAAATTAGCGTTCAGTTTAACAAAGTATTTACTGAAATAGAAGGCACAATCAATGGTTGCTATCGATATAACTCTATAGCAACTATCCTGAGTATCCGGCAATCAAAACATTAACAATTTTTTTATAAGTATCATTTAATATTCCTTTGGTTTTTACCCTAGAAAACTAATTATTCATTAGGCAAAGGTGTTAATCTATACCCAGTTGTAAAGTAGTTAGCAAACTGTCATTGCCAAAAAAGGGAAGAAATAACGAGTTTCTTCACCCACTTCACAATGATAAGTTCACTCAATTTAATCTTATGTATATAGATTGGGTTTACTAGTAATTTGACCTAACTCAGCGATGGCCAAATTGTCTAGCCAACTTGTCTAAAGGAAAGCCGCTAGGTTTCGATAAACCTAAGCGTCGCTTGCTCATAGCACCTAAACCCGACAAGAGAGTTCAAGAGTTTTCAATTCCCTAAAACAATAGCAATTGTTTAGTAGCACTACACAAGAAAGTATTAGCTGCAAGGAGTTTTTATGTCCAATTTTTCTAGGTTTTCTCGCCGGAAATTTCTGATCACTGCTGGTGCATCTGCTGCCAGTTCTGTGTTCCTCAAAGGCTGTTTGGGCAACCCACCTGAGACAGCCAATGTTCCAGCAGCAGATGCGGTTAATGCTGCTGATATCAGCCCAGAACAAATGCCAGAAACTTCAACAGCTAAGTTGGGATATATCCCCATTGTTGAGTCAGCGCCTCTAGTGATTGCGAAAGAAAAAGGCTTCTTTGCCAAGTATGGCATGACCGATGTTGAAGTCTCCAAGCAAGCGAACTGGGCATCTGCACGGGACAACGTAACTATTGGTTCTGAAGGGGGTGGCATTGATGGGGGACAGTGGCAGATGCCGATGCCTCATCTGATCAGCGAGGGCATTATTACAAATGGGAGAAAGGTGCCCATGTACGTTCTGGCGCAGTTGAACACGCAGGGGAACGGGATTGCGATCGCAGGTATCCATAAGGGCAAAGGACTTCAATTAGATATTTCCAATGCCGCCGACTATATCAAAGGATTTGAAGCCAGTCAGGGACGCAAGTTTAAAGCGGCACACACCTTTCCCAACGTGAATCAGGATTTCTGGATTCGCTATTGGTTTGCGGCGGGTGGTGTCGATCCGGATAGAGATATCGACTTGTTAGCAGTACCACCGGCAGAAACCGTGCAAGGGATGCGTAACGGGTCAATGGATGCCTTCAGTACAGGTGACCCTTGGCCCTACCGCATCGTTGCTGATGATATCGGTCACATGGCAGCACTCACCCACCAAATCTGGAAATTTCATCCCGAAGAATACTTAGCGATGAGAGCCGATTGGGTAGACAAGAATCCCAAGGCAACTAAAGCCCTTTTAAAAGGATTAATGGAAGCACAGCAGTGGTGCGATAAGCCGGAAAACCGAGCAGAATTGGTGCAAATTTGTGCCGGACGCAATTACTTCAATATACCTGTAGCTGTTCTTACTCCTCCCTATGAAGGGAAGTATGAAATGGGGGATGGTCAACAAGCTTTTAATGACATTAAGGCAGGTCCCCTGTACTGGAAAGACGATTTGGGTAATGTCTCCTATCCCTACAAGAGTCATGACTTGTGGTTCCTAACAGAATCAATGCGCTGGGGTTTCCACCGCGATCGCCTTACAGATATCGACACAGCTAAGAAGATTATTGATGCCGTCAACCGCGAGGATTTGTGGAAGGAAGCGGCTAAAGAAGCAGGATTTGATGCCGATATTCCTACAAGTACATCTCGCGGCGTTGAGAAGTTTTTTGACGGCAAAGAGTTCGACCCAGAAAATCCAGAGGCTTACCTCAATAGTCTGGCGATTAAGAAAGTTTAGCAACGGATGCGTTATTGGCTAAGGAATCATTAACTGGTTTTGGGGTAACGGATATATCCGCTGCGTCAAAAGTCAAAAATTACTCCACAACGGAAAAGTTTCCAAGTTCTGCTCAAATTACATCCCAAATTACATCCCAATCTGAATAGGGGGAAGAAAATGACTGTCAACACAATCAACCGCAAGCCAAGACCTAGTTCAAACAATGCAATCCAGGCTTTCTGGAAAAAGCAATCTAAGGATATTGTGCCGCCTTTGTTGGGAATTTTGGGATTCTTAATCGTATGGCAGCTACTTTCCAGCTCCGGAGTGACAAGGCTGCCAGGTCCCTTGAGTGTTTGGACAGATGACCGAACCCGGATACTACTGATGTATCCCTTTTATGACCGGGGTGGTCTAGACAAAGGTTTATTTTGGCAGACTATGGCGAGTTTGGGGCGAGTCGCTCAGGGCTACTCATTAGCGGCACTGGTTGGCATTAGCGTGGGCGTTTTGGTCGGTACACAGCCACTGATTAATAAGGCGTTAGATCCACTCTTCCAATTCTTGCGGATGGTCGCGCCTTTGGCTTGGGTGCCGATTGCGCTAGTCGCCCTGCAACAAAACCAACCCGCTGCTATTTTCGTAATTTTTATCACCTCAGTCTGGCCAATTCTGATTAACACCGCAGAAGGTGTCAGACAAATCCCTGATGATTACAACAACGTTGCTAAGGTTTTGCAACTCTCCCGTAAAGAATATTACTTAAATATTCTGTTTCCCTCAGCACTTCCCTACATTTTTACAGGCTTGAGG
Source organism: Kastovskya adunca (assembly GCF_059505785.1). Lineage (NCBI taxonomy): Bacteria > Bacillati > Cyanobacteriota > Cyanophyceae > Coleofasciculales > Coleofasciculaceae > Kastovskya > Kastovskya adunca. Next base: position 9,717 of record NZ_JCACLG010000001.1, read on the forward strand.
ATTGCGATCGGCTTGGCATGGTTGGCAATTATTGCCGCAGAAATCGTGATGTCAGGCATTGTCGGAATTGGCTTTTTCATCTGGGATGCCTATCAGCAGAACTACGTCAGTGAAATTATCTTGGCTGTTGTTTACATCGGTGCAGTAGGTTTGCTTCTAGACCGAGCAATAGCATACTTGCAGTCCAGGATTGCTCCACAGGAAAAGAAGTAGTGATTAGTTGTTTGTTGTTAGTTGTTTCTGACCCATAACAAATAACTAATAACCAAGAATAAATGACCAATGGCTGAGAACCAAGGACTAAAAACTAATGAGTATTTTTGTTGCGGTTGATCAAGTTGATAAAGTTTTTCCGTTAACTGGTGGTGGTGAATACGTTGCCTTAAAAGGGATTGACCTACACATTAAAAAAGGAGAGTTTATCTCGTTCATTGGTCACTCCGGCTGCGGTAAATCCACCCTGTTGAACATGATTGCAGGTTTGGATTTGCCGAGTGATGGGATAGTGACCCTGGAAGGGCAAAAAGTTAAACAGCCAGGGCCAGACAAGATGGTGGTGTTCCAGAATTATTCTCTGTTGCCTTGGCGAACAGTACGGCAAAATATTGCCTTAGCTGTTGACTCGGTGATGAAGGATTTGCCTGCAAGCGATCGCAAAGCAATTGTAGAGCGACACATCGACATGGTGGGGTTGCGCCCTCATGCGGACAAACAGCCGACGATGCTATCGGGTGGACAAAAACAGCGAGTTGCGATCGCCCGCGCCCTTGCCATCCGTCCCAAATTGCTACTCCTTGATGAACCCTTTGGGGCGCTGGATGCTCTGACGCGAGGCAATCTTCAAGAGCAGTTAATGCAAATCTGCGAAGAAAACCAAGTCACTGCCGTCATGGTTACCCATGATGTCGATGAAGCAGTACTGCTATCTGACCGGATTGTCATGCTCACCAATGGGCCAGGTTCCAAAATTGGTCAGATTTTAGAGGTGGATATTCCCCGACCTCGCAAGCGGATGGAAGTAGTCGAACACCCCAGCTACTACAGCTTGCGGAGTGAGATAATTTACTTCCTCAATCAGCAAAAGCGTATCAAGAAAATTCGGGCGAGAAAAACGACAGCGATCGCGCGTCACGGTCTGGAAAAAGTTAACCTCGATATTGGTTTTGTCCCACTAACAGCCTGCGCCCCCCTCGCCGTTGCCAAAGAAAAAGGCTTCTTCCAGAAACACGGCTTAGATGAAGTCAACCTCGTGCGCGAAACTAGCTGGCGCGGCATTATGGATGGCATGGTCGGGAGTTACTTAGATGCAGCTCAAATGCCATCAGGAATGCCCCTCTGGTTAACCTTGGGAGGATATCAAGACCGACCGTTGCCCATCGTCACCGCCATGACCATGACTCGCAACGGTAATGGCATCACCCTGGATAAACGCTTTTACGACCAAGGGGTACACACTCTAGCAGATTTCAAGAAAATGCTGCTCGCCTCCCCGGAACGCCAGCACCGGATGGGATTGGTGCATCCTTCCTCAATGCACAATCTGCTGCTGCGTTACTGGTTAGCCAGTGGTGGCATCGACCCCGACCACGATTTGTCACTCCAGAGCATCCCGCCAGCCCAAATGGTCGTCGATTTGCAAGGGGGAACCATTGATGGTTTCTGTGTTGGGGAACCCTGGAATACGCGGGCGGCGATGCAAGGGATTGGCTTTACTGTCGCCACAGACTTAGAAATTTGGCCCGGACATCCAGGAAAAGTGCTTGGTGTTCGCGAAGACTGGGCAAACGCTTATCCCAACACCCACATTGCCTTAGTTAAAGCGTTGCTAGAGGCATCTCAGTATTGTACTGACCCTGCCAACGAACAAGAAGTGCGTCAGATTGTCGCCCAGAGGGAGTACGTGAATACAGATATTGCTTACATCCACCTCGGAAACCCCAACGAAGTGTTCTGTAGTCTCGATCAACCGATGCGAGAGTTTGCCCATCACCTATTCTTTGGCGATGGCGTCAATCGCCCTAGTCGAACTGAACACCTTTGGCACATGACTCAGTTGGCACGTTGGGGTCACACACCTTTCCCCCGAAACTGGGTGGAAATCATGGAACGGGTGTGCCGGGTAAACGTGTTCAGCACCGCCGCACGAGAACTGGGTGTGTTGGATGTGAAATATACCAGTGGCGCGATCGCCATGTTTGATGGCACCACATTTACTGCCGATGATCCGATTGGCTATCTCAACAATTTGAAGATTAAACGCGATTTCAGCATTGCGGAAGTCGTTCTCGATTCACCTCGTCTTTCTGTAGCTGCTTAGATCATTGGTCACTGCAAATTTTGCACCCCCCTAACCCCCCTTGCTAAGGGGGGAACAGGAACCGGAAACTGGCTTCTCCCAAGACTAAAAGGTTTCTCCTTGTACTCCCCCCTTACGGGAACAGGAACCGGAAACTGACTGCTCCCAGGACTGAAAGGTTTCTCCTTGTACTCCCCCCTTAGTAAGGGGGGCTGGGGGGGTAAGCAAAGATGAGCAACGAGCCAGCAACAGACTAATCACTCACCTTACCGTCCACTTACCAACTACGTACAACAAAAGCCATGATCGACCGTCCTCTTGCCTTTAGTGTTAGCGAAACTGCCCGACAGCCAAGGGCAACCGCCATCAATTCCGAGTCATTCCTGACGATCGAGAACGTTTCCAAAGTGTATCCAACCAAGAAGGGTTCGTACCCGGTACTCCAAGACGTTAACCTGACCGTAGAAGAAGGCGAGTTTATCTGCGTTATTGGTCACTCGGGCTGCGGCAAATCGACCCTGCTGAACATGGTGTCGGGTTTCGCCTTTCCTACTGCCGGAGAAGTGCGTGTGCAAGGGAAGCCCATCACCAAGCCAGGGCCAGACCGCATGGTTGTGTTCCAAAACTACGCCCTACTGCCTTGGCGGACAGCGTTTGAAAATATCTACCTAGCTGTTCACGCCGTTCACCCCAAAAAGTCCCAGGCCCAAAAAAGGGCGATCGTCCGGGAACATCTAGCGATGGTGGGTTTGTCGGAAGCGGCTGATAAGAAGCCGCCGCAAATGTCCGGCGGGATGAGACAGCGGGTTTCCATCGCTAGGGCTTTGGCGGTTCGTCCCCAAGTCTTGATTTTGGATGAACCGTTCGGTGCTTTGGATGCCATCACCAAGGAAGAGTTGCAGGAAGAACTGCTGAAAATCTGGAACGACCACCGCTGCACGGTTCTAATGATTACCCATGATATTGATGAAGCGCTGTTTTTAGCCGATCGCTTGGTAATGATGACCAATGGTCCGGCGGCGAATATCGGTGAGATTATGGACATTCCTTTCCCGCGTCCGCGCGATCGCGCCCTGATCATGGAAGACCCAGAATACTACAGACTGCGGAATCACGCCCTAGACTACCTCTTCCACCGCTTCGCTCACGACGAGTAAATTAGGAATGGGTTTAGACCATCAAAACAGAAATTTTCTTGTGGTAGAGATGTTCCGGTGGAGCGTCTCTACTCTGCATAAAGGAAGGCATTAAATAACTGGTTGTACTCAAAGACAAAACCAGGTTTTTATCTTGAAATACATCCTGACCTACATCTAGCTTATGCACACCAAAAAAATGGACATAACACACCTCATTATTGGAGATTGTTTTTTACTGAGAGATGGAAAACACATATAGAAAAAGTAGCTAATAGTTCAGCGCTTTTTGTTCCTCCAGCGGATACCAATTATGAGGAATATTTTCAGGCTCAACCTGACAAAGATTATTTCCTGCAATGGTCTGGGATATATTTTCGCTCAAAAACTGAGATAAAAATAGTAAAAGAATTGTATAACAGGGATGTCTTGTTCTTTGCTAATACTCGTGGTCAAGTGAGTTGTCAAAGTTCTCCAGCTTCCGAAAAGAGTGGTCAACTACCAAGTCGCATTGAAGTAAATTTCTTGGACGCCGGATGGGGAGAACTGACAAGGCAGCTTGCCTATAAGTCTCTCGGGTATGGCAGAACTTTCGTTCAACTTGACCGATGGTTCCCTGGTTCTAAAAGGTGTTCCTAGTGTGGACATATCGTTGAAAAACCTACTTCAAATCATTGGAGATGTTGAAGTGTTTACTTCGCTTGCTGCTCCACTGTTTTGCTGTATTCAGACAGTTCCTCTCCTCGCTGAAATCATTACTCTTTCAGCAACACCTAGCTTCTTAGTTTTGTTAGTCAAGCAACTCTAAGTGGTCAGTTACGTCTATCGGGATGTACTAGTTCGCTATGACGCTATAAAACTACTTGGGCGATTGCTCGATTTTGAAAAATTTTTCACTTTACTAGACGTGACAAATACAAATAAAAATCTGGGATGGCGTATGTTATTTTTCGGAGTCAGAACACGTATCTTGCTCTGGTACGTCGTGCTGATGATGTTCTGTCTAGTAATATCCATCTTAACTATTCGTCAAGTCCTCTTGGTTCGCATAGAAAAGCGGTTTGAAAAATCCCTGATTCAGGAGAAAAAAGAATTTCTCCGATTAGTCGAGGGACGAAATCCATATACAGGCCAACCCTTCGGCAATGAAGTTGCTGCTATGTTTGATGTATTTTTATCTCGCAACTTTACAGAGGAAGATGAATTTTTAATTACGCTGTTAAATGGCAAATTCTACAAATCCAAATCCAATTATACAGTCCTTCCAGACTCTCTAAATTCTAATTCGGATCTAGTAAAGCACTGGGCACAGGTGAGTGAGCGTCAGCAAGGTGAAAAGGTAACCTCAGATGGCACTATCATGTATCTGGCTCAGCCGATAGTTAGGGGAAAAACTCATGGGGTGTTTGTGGTAGGCTTCTCGACTGCCCATGAGTATTGTAAGGTGGATGAGGTAATTTTCGTCGCAATCCATGTGACGATTGTCGTGATAGCTGTGGCTTCAGTGCTGGCTTGGGTCGTGGCTGGACGGGTGCTGTCTCCCCTACGCTTACTCACCGAAACGGCTTACGCCATTACCGAGTCTGACCTGACTCGACGCATTCCCGTGCAAGGAAAAGACGAAATTGCCGAACTAACCATCACCTTTAATGAGATGCTAGACCGTCTCCAAGCGGCCTTCTCCAGTCAACGAGACTTTATTAATGATGCAGGTCATGAACTCCGGACTCCAATCACGATTATCCGAGGTCATTTAGAACTGCTGGGCGACGACCCCCAAGAACGGCGTGAAACGATAGAGTTAGTCACCGATGAGTTGGATCGCATGAGTCGCTTTGTCGATGACCTCTTACTACTGGCTAAGGCAGAGCAACCCAATTTTTTGTACCTGGAAACCTTGGAAATTGGCAATTTGACTGAGGAACTGTATGCCAAAGCCAGAGCCTTAGCCGAACGGCACTGGCGTCTGGAGAATAAAGGTACGGGGCGCGTTGTAGCTGATCGACAACGGCTGACTCAGGCAATGATGAACTTAGCTCAGAACGCGACCCAGCACACGAAAAATGGAGATACGATCGCGCTTGGCTCGGCGCTTATTGAGGGCAACGCCCATTTCTGGGTGCGCGATACTGGGGAAGGCATTGCCTTTGCCGATCAGCAGCGAATCTTCGAGCGCTTTGCACGCGCTACCAACAGTCGCCGTCGCTCTGAGGGGGCAGGATTGGGATTGTCGATTGTGCGTGCGATCGCTCAAGCGCACGGCGGTAGGGTAGAACTTCTCAGCCAACGGGGTGGTGGCTCAACGTTTACTCTTGTGATTCCACTAGACCCCCCCCAGGAGGTGTTGCTTCATGAACCGGATTCTGATCGCAGAAGATGAATCTCGCATCGCCAACTTTCTGGAGAAAGGTCTAAAAGCTAACGGATTTACCACCACAGTCGTCAAGGACGGTGATGAAGCGGTTCTCATCGCTAGTAGCGACAATTTTGACCTGCTCATTCTCGACATTGGTCTTCCTGGCAAAGATGGGTGGATGGTGTTGGAAGAGTTGCGAGGTCGGGGCGAATATCTGCCGATTATTATTCTCACCGCTCGCGATGATGTGAGGGACAAAGTCGCTGGCTTGGAGGGTGGAGCTGACGATTACGTGACAAAGCCGTTTCGTTTTGAAGAATTGCTGGCGCGGGTGCGTTTGCGGTTGCGCGACAGCCACTTACCCAGAAGGAAGGAAGAAACGCTCTTAAAAGCAGGTAACATTGTCCTTGACTTGCGTACCCGTCAGATTCGAGTAAGCGATCGCCTGCTCGAGTTATCCGCACGAGAATTTACCTTAGCAGAAGTCTTTCTCCGCAACCCCGGACAAGTGATGAGCCGAGAGCAGCTACTCAATTATGTCTGGGGTTATGACTATGACCCTGGCTCCAATATTGTTGATGTCTATGTGGGTTACCTACGTAAGAAGCTAGGTGGCGATCCAATTGAGACCGTCAGAGGCATGGGCTACCGACTGCGAACATAAGAAAACTCTCATGAAAGCTTCATGGATATTTCATCGGAGTTAGTAACTCTAAACTTAAGCAGTTGCTGGCTCGAATCCGGGCGCAACTCCCACATCAGGGGGAGTGAATTGTGTTGCGCCTACAAAGTAAGAAGAGCAAGGCTGTGGGAAAGGCAGACTACTGCTTCCAATATGAGAAAACTCTCATGGAAGCTTCATCCTCTTTTCATAGGAGTTTACCAAACTTAAATTAAGTACAGGTAAATCTGAAGTTAATTTTTGATAAAACCGTTAAACTCACGCCCTAGTAAAACTGACCCTGCATTTAACACTCTAACGAATTTAGATGCCAATCCCATCGAGACATTAGCGAGAGACACAGATCGAATCAAAGGAGGAGAATATGTTGGTGGAAAAGCAGTTACTACAGAACCACTCCGATACACAAAGGAGTTCCAGTAGTGAAGTTACAAAGTTTGATGCCCAACAGAATCTTCTTTTGCCAGGATTAACAAGTAGTTCAACAAATGTTTCTCCTTCAAAGTGGTTTCAGCCTCTAGACCCACTAGCTGGACAGGATAGTGAGATAAGCTCGCGGAAATTACGAATCGCTTTGTATTCCCATGACACAATGGGTCTCGGTCACAAGCGGCGCAATCTGTTGATTGCCCAAACGCTTGCCTGCTCTCCTTTGCAGACTGACATTCTGCTGATTACTGGAATGCGTGAGGGAAGTGACGTTCAGACACCGGATGGAGTAGACTATGTGGCTCTCCCAGCTCTACATAAAGGGAAAGATGGACAGTACCAGTCACGCCGCTTGAATCTCTCGCTGCGGGAGATAATTAGCCTACGAGCCAACATCATCCGTGCCACTGTTGAATCATTTAAACCGGATGTCCTGATTGTGGACAACGTGCCAAGAGGGGCAGTGCGGGAACTCGATCTGACCCTTGAATATCTCCACGCGCAAGGGCATACTCGTTGCATACTTGGTCTGCGCGATGTGCTAGACGACCCCATAACAGTAAAGCGCGAATGGAAGCACGCCGCTAACGAGGACATCATTGGCAAGTATTACGATCGCGTTTGGGTGTACGGAGACCCCGATGTATATGACCCAGTAAAGGAGTACAAATTTTTCCCTGATATAGCGGCAAAAGTGTGGTATACGGGCTGCTTCGATCAACGCAAACGGCTTGAATTTGCCAGCACTCAAAGCCCTGACCCGCTTGCGGCGCTTGATCTCCCGTCGGGTCGGTTGGCACTATGCCTGGTAGGAGGTGGACAGGATGGGGCGACTCTGGCGGCAGCCTTTGCCCAGGCTAATCTGCCCCCGGAAACAAATGGAGTAATCTTGACAGGGCCGTTCATGCCGCAAAAGGTTCGGCAACACCTGCACCGCAGGGCAGCAGAGCATTCTCGTTTACGGGTGTTGGAGTTCATCTCGGAACCAACACAACTGTTAAGCCGTGCTGATTGCGTTATCGCGATGGGAGGATACAACACGACTTACGAAATCCTCTCCTTCGAGAAGCCTGCACTCATCGTGCCACGAGTGAAACCCCGGCGCGAGCAGCTAATTCGGGCTGAACGTTTGCAAGAGTTGGGTCTAGTTGATGTGCTTCATCCCAATGAGGTCAATCCCTATGCCCTAACTGAGTGGATTGGTAAAAGTATAGGAATGAACCCACGAAGCCGCGAACGTATTGATTTCAAAGGCTTGGAACGTCTGCCCCAATTACTTGCAGCAGCAGTCGCTGCTCCAGTTTCCTCTGCTTGCAAAGTTTCATAAAGGAGAAATCAAGGATGTTTTCGACTGAACCCATGCGCGTTGGCTACGTGCTGAAACGATATCCCAGGTACTCCGAAACCTTTGTGGTTAATGAAATTTTGGCTCATGAAGCAGCGGGATTAGAAATTGAGATTTTTGCACTGCGTCCCCCTGCTGAAACCCACTTTCAGAACATCATTTCTCAAGTACGCGCCCCAGTTCACTATATTCGCAAGCCAATTCAGGGGCGGGTCAGCGAGTCTCTCAATAGCCTTGCACCTACAGCCGCTAGTTACTTCTGGGCAGAACTTCAGGAAGCAAGCAAGGTTATACCAGGTTTTTGGGCAAAGCTAGCGATCGCGCAAGGGGAACAAGCCAGCAGCGTTTACCAAGCAGCATGGCTAGCGCGTGAAGTTCGTCTCAAGGGAATTACTCATCTGCACGCCCACTTTGGCACGGTGGCAACGACTGTAGCACGTCTCGCCTCCCACTTTGCTGGGATTCCCTACACCTTCACTGCTCACGCCAAGGACATTTTCCATGAAAGTGTCGAGCCTGAAGATATGAAGCGGAAGCTGAGTGATGCAGCAAATGTAATCACAGTTAGTGACTACAATCTCGAATACTTGCAACAAACCTACGGAGATGCCGCAGTTCGCGTCCAGCGGATTTACAATGGTCTGAACTTGACGCAATTCTCTTATGAGTCGCCCTTGCATCGCCCACCGCAGATTATCTCAGTCGGGCGTTTGGTGGAGAAAAAAGGCGTTCCAATCTTAATTGATGCCTGTGCTATTCTCGCGAGTCGAGGTTGCCAGTTTAACTGCCAAATTATCGGCAGTGGTTCCCTGGAAGCAGAATTACGAGAGCAAATTCAACAACTCGGTCTGCAATCAATCGTCGAAATTATTGGCCCCCGCCCTCAAAATGAGGTGTTTGAGCAGGTTCAGCAAGCGGCTGTCTTCGCTGCACCTTACGTGATTGGCAAAGATGGTAACCGCGATGGACTTCCAACAGTCCTGCTGGAATCGATGGCGCTAGGCACTCCCTGCGTTGCAACGGACGTGACTGGCATCCCGGAAGTGGTGCGCGATGAGGAAACAGGGTTGATGGTACCGCAACACGATCCAAAAGCATTGGCAGATGCGATCGCTCGCTTACTCACCGATCCAACTTTACGGGTGCGACTGGCAACTCAGGCACGGCAATTGATTGAATCAGAGTTTGATATTCACCGGAATACAGCTTTGCTGCGTACCCTCTTCCACACTACAAATCGAGCGAAAATGAAAGCCCTTCAGGAGGTGTAAATCATGCGAATTGCTTATATTTGTGCCGATCCAGGTGTCCCCGTTTTTGGTCAAAAGGGCTGCTCGATCCACGTTCAGGAGGTGATTCGTTCGTTGCTACGGCAAGGTGCCCAAGTGGAACTGTTTGCAACACGATTAGGAGGCGATCCACCTGCTGGGTTGGAGACGGTGACAGTTCACCAACTTCCAGCTATCCCCAAGGGAGAGCAAGCTGTCCGGGAACAAGCTGCTTTATCTACAAACCTCGATCTGCGTTTGGCACTGGAGCGGGAAGCACCTTTTGACCTAATTTATGAGCGTTACTCCCTCTGGAGTTTCACCGCAATGGAGTATGCCCAAGCGGTCGGTATTCCGGGACTGTTGGAGGTGAATGCGCCTTTAATTGAGGAGCAGGAAAAACACCGGGGTTTAAGCGATCGCACTAGTGCTGAACGAGTAGCCGAACGAGTCTTTAGTGCAGCGACGGCTCTAATTGCGGTTTCTGAAGAAATCAAGACGTATTTAGAGGAGGGGTATCCAGGAGTTAGCCAACGGGTGCATGTAATCCCGAATGGCGTCAACCCTGACCGTTTTCCCAGCAATATTAAACCCTCTTTGCCTACCAGTGCCGGAACATTTACCGTTGGATTTGTTGGCACTCTGAAGCCTTGGCATGGACTACCCATTTTAGTTGAGGCATTTGACCAACTTTTTCAGCAATGTTCTGATACTCGACTCTTAATTGTCGGGGATGGGCCAGAACGCGAGAATTTAATGGCAGATTTATCAGCACGGGGCTTACTGGATGCCGCTCATTTTACAGGAGCCGTTGCCCCTAGTGAAATTCCTGGTTTGCTTGCTTCCATGACGGTTGCGGTTGCGCCTTATCCAGCACAAACGGACTTTTATTTTTCACCATTGAAAGTCTACGAGTATATGGCGGCAGGGCTTCCGGTTGTTGCTAGTAACATTGGACAACTGAAGTCGCTGATTGAAGATGAAGCAAATGGTTTGTTAGTTCCTCCGGGTGACTCAGTTGCCTTAGCTACGGCGCTTGATCGCTTACACCAAGACCCCAATCTCGCGACTCGTTTGGGGCAAGCGGCACGAAAGGCAATGATGCAAAACCATACCTGGGATGCCGTTACCCAACGCATTGTCCAATTAGCGGGTTTTGACCAAGTATCTCAGTTGGTTGGAGCAATACCGATTTCAAAAAGTAATGGCATGAAGTTAACGAGTGACCTAACCCCCTAACCCCCTTCCCTGCAAGGGAAGGGGGAACAAAGAGGCTCCCCTTTCCTTGCAGGGAAGGGGCTGGGGGAGAGGTTTCCCGCAAGTATTAATGAAACTGGTATAAAACGCTAATGGCAAATGCACGATCTGCGCTTCGCAGCAGCGCTTCGCTATCGCTCCAAAAATCCATACCCAGTCTCGGACGATTCTGGTATCACTTCTGGCCCTACATCCGCAATCAATCGGTTTGGCTGATTAGTTGCGCGATCGCACTTCTCGCTGATGTGATTCTGCGGCTGCTAGAACCTTGGCCTTTGAAGTTTGTCTTTGACCACGTCCTGATTAAATCATCTGACGACAGACTAGCGGCAATTCCTTTCCTCAATACACTCGATCCACTCACGCTACTGACTCTCTCAGCATTCGGAGTTGTAGCAATTACAGGATTGCGATCCTTAGCCTCTTACTGGAGTACAGTTGGCTTGGCTTTGGTGAGTAGTCGCGTATTGATGGAAGTTCGTGATCGCCTTTATCGCCATCTCCAGAGCCTGTCGCTCGCCTACTATAGCAAGGCGAGGAGTGGTGACTTGCTCGTGCGAATTAGTACCGATACGAGCAGGCTACAAGAAATTATATTGACAGCCATTCTGCCACTGGTAGTGAGTATTCTCACCCTGTTTGGTATGGTTGGGGTGATGTTTTGGCTCGACCGAGACTTAACACTACTGGCATTAATCACCTTTCCCTTTTTCTGGTTTGCCGCAACCCGTTTGAGCGATCGCATTAAGGATTCTTCTCGAAAGCAGCGCCAGAGAGAAGGAGCGGTTGCTGCCACGCTTGCTGAGTCGATTGGGGCAATTAAACTCATACAGGCGCTTTCGCTCCAAGACGCTTTCGCTGGAATCTTCTCTACTGAAAACAAGAAGAGTCTGAAGGAAAGCGTTAAAACGCAGAAGTTGTCAGCTAATCTGGAACGGACAGTTGATGTTGTGATTGCGATCGGGACTGCGATCGTGTTGTGGTATGGAGCGCGGTTGGTGTTGCGCGATGCTCTCACTCCGGGCGATGTTTTAGTCTTCCTAACCTATCTCAAAAATGCCTTCAAACCCGTGCAGAACTTTGCTAAATACACGGGACGGTTATCAAAGGCGGCAGCATCAGCAGAGCGCGTGATTGATATTTTGGAAGAACAACCGGATGTTTGCAACTCACCCGATGCTATCCATGCTCCTCCATTTAAGGGAGCAGTACGCTTCGATCGCGTCAGCTTTGCCTATGAACCGGGACAAGATTTACTCAAAGAAATTAACCTAGAGGTGCAACCCGGACAACAGGTGGCGCTAGTCGGTTCCTCCGGAAGTGGTAAGTCTACCCTCGTTAGCTTGCTGCTGCGGCTATATGACCCGATCGCAGGTCGAGTGATAATTGATGGGCGCGATATCCGCGAGTATACGATAGAGTCTTTGCGACCTCAGATTAGTGTGGTTCTGCAAGACAGTATCCTGTTCGCCGCCGCCGTTTGGGAAAACATCGCTTATGGCGTACCTAATGCTACCCGTGAGGATATTGAGAAGGCTGTCCGCCTCGCCAATGCTCATGAGTTCGTGGAGGCGCTTCCTCAGGGATATGACACGATTCTGGGGGAACGAGGTTCAACGCTTTCCGGGGGGCAACGCCAGCGACTTGCGATCGCTCGTGCAGCCATTCGCAAAACCCCCATCCTCATCTTGGATGAACCAACCACAGGATTGGATAAAAAGAACGAACAAGAGGTGATTGAAGCGCTTGAACGTGTCGCTCAAAATCGCACTACTTTTATAATTACCCACGACCTTAATGTCGCCACTCGTGCTGATTTAATCCTCTACATGGAACACGGACAGGTGTTGGAGCAAGGAACTCATTCCGAGTTGATGCAACTTCAAAGTCGATATGCCGCCCTATATCAGATGCAGTCTGCGGTACGCAGCACTGATGACGAGGTTGAAGTGATTTCAGGAGGTCGAGGGCATTGAGTGTTCCGGTAATTGATCCATTTAATGTTGCTGCCGATCCAAAGATGCCTTTCGTGGCAAGGGCGATCGATCCGCTCAACGTACATCAGCAATTTACAAAATGCTTATCACACATTAGCTCTCTTACAAACGTCGAAACTACCCCCCTTAGTTCCCCCTTGTTAAGGGGGGAAACTAGCTCCCTCCCCTTACTAAGGGGAGGGTTGGGGTGGGGTCAAACACCTATTAGTAAAAATATCAATCTCTGTGCAATCCGCGTTATTCGACATAAGCCCGGACGACGCTGCTTAATCGAGTATGACCTGGAAATCGAAAATCCTGACGCTTCATCTCAGGTCATCACTCTAATTGGTAAAGTGCGTGCAAAAGGGACAGATACCAATAGCTACCAACTCCAGCAATCCCTCTGGAATGCAGGTTTTTCTGACAATAGCGAAGACTGTATTTCAGTACCAGAACCGATAGGAATTGTGCCAGAGTTTCAGATGTGGCTTCAGCGTAAAGTGCCTGGTGAAATTGCAACCAAGCTATTAGCCAAACAAAACGGAATCGCTTTAGCAAAACGCATTACCGAAGCATCTCATAAGCTTCACCAAGCAGGCATCCCACCCAAACGTCGCCATACAATAGCAGACGAATTGCGTATTTTACATGAGCGACTGCCGATGGTAGCTCAGATTTATCCGCACCTGCAAAAACGGTTGGAGCAAGTTTTAGAAGCTTGTGAACAGCTTGGTGCTGCAACTCCAGAAGCCCAGCTCTTGGGAATTCATCGAGACTTTTATCCAGACCAAGTGATTGTAGACGGAAACCGTCTCTACTTACTAGACCTTGACCTTTATTGTGAAGGAAATCCAGGTTTAGATATTGGCAATTTCATTGGGCATATTACAGAACAGAGCTTACGCACATTGGGCAGTCCAGATGCTTTGGCAGAGCAAGAAGTAGCTCTGGAAGAACGATTTGTCGAGCTTTCTGGTGAAGCAAATCGTGCTGCGATACACTCTTACACGACGTTGACGCTGGTACGACACATTTACATCAGTACTCAAATTGCAGAGCGGCGTCCGTTTACTGAAGCATTACTAGAACTATGCGAACAACGTTTGGACACGGTAGGGCGCAAATTGACGAGCAAATCATTCTCCAGCGCTTGATGTGTTGACGGACTAACACACACCACAGATTTCAATAGTTGTTTTTGCAGTAAACCTAGTAAATTCAGTCCTGCCGAGTAATCATGCGGCAGTTTTTCAGTCGGGAATAAAACAATGCCACACTTAGAAGATCCCCCTAAATCCCCCTTTAAAAGGGGGACTTTAAATCCTCAAGATTTCCCCCCCTTTTTAAGGTGGCGTCGGGGGGATCTAATCTGTAGCATCATTAGAAATTGGTATTACTTCAGGCTTGGGTTAGCTGCCTTGACTTACCCACTGCTACTAACAAATACCGCACTCGCTAGTGAGCTTTTGCCAACAGAAACAGTGATAGAGCAAGAAACTGTAACCCCAGAACAGCCTACACCTACTTGGGAAGAACTGAACCAAGAAACCCAGGAAAACAGCGCGATGGAGCAAGTTACATCTGTTTCTCAGCTATCAGATGTCCGTCCTGATGATTGGGCATTTCAGGCTCTGCGATCGCTAGTAGAGCGCTATGGTTGCATCACGGGATATCCTGATAGTACCTATCGAGGCAATAGAACCCTAACTCGATATGAGTTTGCTGCTGGATTGAATGCCTGTTTGAATCAAATTAATACACTGATTGCCAATAACACAACTAATTTAGTGGATCGGGAAGACCTGACCACACTCCAGCGGTTGCAGGAGGAATTTTCAACAGAATTAATTGCTCTTCGAGGACAGTTAGACAACTTAGAAGCCAGAACAACTACTTTAGAAGCACAGCAGTTTTCAACCACTACCGAGTTTGAAGGAGAAGTGATCATTGCTGCCATTGGGGTGGCTGGTGGTGAAAAAGCTGATGGGAGTGGTGAACCCGTGGACGATAATCTGACTGTTAGCAACAGGGTACGCCTAGGCTTTGAGACAAGCTTTACAGGAGAAGATGAGCTGAAATTCCGCCTACAAGGTCGCAACGTCCCTGAATTGGAAGATGCCACAGGTACGAGAATGGCGAATCTGGGGTTTGATGGGGATGATGACAATGAACTGGAACTTGACGAGGTGGAATATCGCTTTCCACTCGGTAAGAATACAAGAGTCTATCTCGGCGTTGCTGGCATAGGTTTGGGCGACCTTATGCCTACAGTCAGTCCTTTATTTAGCGGTAGTAGCGAGGGTTCCATCTCCACATTTGGGCGAGAGAATCCAATCCGGCGACAAGGAGATGGAGCGGGAATTGGCATCTTTCACAATTTTGGAAAGACCGTTAATTTGTCTTTCGGGTATATTGCTAGTGACCCCGACGACCCTGAAGAGGGGATTTTTGATGGCCCTTATGGAGCGAGCGCACAATTAATTTTGCAACCCAGTGAAGCTGTAGGGTTAAGTTTAACCTACGTGCGTTCCTACAACAGCTTCCGCACGGGAACAGGTAGTGCTATCGCTAATGACCCATTTGATGGCGATGCTGACCAAGTAATCGCCAACTCGTTTGGAGCCGAAGCCTCTTTGCGAATCAGTCCTACCTTTAGCCTTGGAGGTCGGGTTGGTTGGATTCAAGCCAAAGCTGAAGACCTCAGCAATGAACCAGAAGCCGATATTTTTACTTGGGCTGTACTTTTGGGTTTCCCCGATCTTGGTAATGAGGGCAGTTTGGGGGGTATTGTGATTGGTCAACCCCCGAAGACTACTGAAAATGACTTCGATGCTGACTTTGAGGATAGGGACACTTCTCTACATCTGGAAGCGTTTTATCGTTATCAGCTCACAGATGATATTGCGATTACTCCAGGTTTCTTTGTAATTACCAACCCAGAACATAATGACAATAATGAGACGGTCTATATCGGAACCATCCGCACTACTTTGACTTTCTAGTTGGCTCTGAACGTCGCTGAATCTACCAAATCGCCGAAATTTCCCTATGGTTAGCCAGTAGGCAAAGATGTCGCTAGCAGCTCAAAAAGCGATCGCCCTTTCAACGTGACCAATTGGCTATCAAGCTACCCCAAACTCTACCTCTACGGTTTCGTTAAAGGAGCGCACAAGCGAGATAATTTGATCGGCATCGTTGTCTCTAAACACGCCATCCAAGCCTTCTGGATGTGAATCGGTGAAGGGAGGCTCATAGAGCAAACCAGGGTCCATCACGCCATTTTGGGTCAGGTAGTCTTAGAGTTGAGGGCATCCCGTTGGGTGATGGAGGTGGAGTCGTGGACGGCGATGTTCCCCATCTTGTGGATGGCGCGGATTTTGGGAAACAGTCCCGGTTTCAGGTTGTCTTGAAAGGTTTGCTCGTGGATGAGCGCACCGAGATTATTGGCGTAGGGAAGTTGGAGGTAAGGGTCGTTTGAGTAGAGCCAGTGAACGGCTTGCTCTAAGGTGAAGCGGGTATAGAAGCAACTGGCACGGGGGGCACTGTAGACAAGGCTTCGGCGTGGGTGGCGTGTTCGTAGAGGGTAGGGTAACGATTTTGCAGGAAGTCGAAATTGGATGCCATCGGAAACGTTTACGAAAGGACTCCTGATTTAGTATTCCCAAATTTACCCAGCTATCCGAACACTACGTCTTCGTAAAGCGTTTCTAGGGTTCCCTCAAAGTCGATACTGTCGAGGCGAAATGCTCTCTGTTCTGGGGTGTAGGACTGCAATACCCACAGTCCCTCATCGTTGCGACGGAAGCACTCGACGCGAGTACGTTTGGTGTTGATTAAGACATACTCGCGCAGGCTATCGAGTTCTTGGTAGTCGGCAAACTTATCGCCTCGGTCGAAGGCTTCGGTGGAGTCGGATAACACTTCGATGATCAGAGTGGGAAATCGTTTGTAGGTGGGTTTTTCTTGGTCGCGGGAGTCACAAGTAACCATCACATCGGGGTAGTAGAATCGATTCAGGGTTTCGATCCGGGCTTTCATGTCGGAGATGTAGACGCGGCAACCGGAGCCTCGGACGTGGTTGCGGAGGAGGGTCGCTAGGTTGAGGGCGATGGTAACGTGGGGGTCGCTGGCACCTGCCATCGCGTAGATTTGTCCGTCGATGTATTCGTGTTTGACGGGGCTTTGTTCCTCCAGTTGCAGGTATTCGTCGGCTGTAAGGTAGGGGTGTTGGGGGGAGGCGATCATGGTCTTATCCTTCTAACAATCGTTGCACTGAAACCACAACGTCTTAAAATGCTAGGGGACGAATTTCTCCAGTTGTTAATGTTTCTTCACTCGCGTAGTCGCCATTAACAGGTTCGCGGAATACCTTAAGTTGTCGATGTTTTAAGTCTATAACCCAATACTCTTGAATTGAGGCGGCGGCGTAGGTTTTGCGCTTGATATTGAGGTCTTTACTGAGGGTGGTGTTAGCGTATTCGATCAGCCAAAATATGTTTTCGGGATAAGGATGACGAGTACGATACAAGGGACGCAGGGGTTCGACAATGGCTAAGTCGGGTTCGGGTTCACTGGCGCTATCGGGTAGGGTAATTGGCTTAGCATCGCGCACGACGGCACGGTTTCCCAATTGTTTTAAGTAGTCGGCGGTATCGGTACTCTGCTGGGCGTGTTCTGCACCCTCTGGGGGCATTTCGATGATTTCTCCGTTTAAAAGTTCGACGTGACGACTTTCTAAAAGTCCGACTTCAATCATGCGGTGATAGTCGTCTAGCATCCATTTGGCGGTCGTTCCATCAGGTAAATAAGATTGAAATTGATTCATAACTTCAACTAAACTCCGGAATTCCAGCAATAAATGACGATTTTGAAGAACGTCTAACCCCGAAGAAATTAATCCGATAGAAGAGTCGGTTGAATGATCAAACGCCAATTATTCAAAGCATTCTTCTATCCTTATTAGGAATTCCATTGCTGATGGTTAGAAAAATCTAAAATCCTTTTTTTGAGGGGAGAAGCGGAGGTAGGCGACAAACTTAATCCTTCAATTTCAGCCGAAACCCGCTTAGGCATTATGCCAATTGACGGAGGTTATTGTTTGATGTTTTAGCTACCTTAAGTAATAGAGTAGGGTGAATTATCCTCTACTCAAAAGACATTTAAGTAAAAGGTATTAGTTGTAACTTATGCAGTATCAAACAACAGTAGGGTGGTCGCTGATTACTTCGGGAATTGTGACGCTATTGCTCAGTCTCGTCCCAGGTAGCTCCCTTTGGTGGGGAATCGCATTTCTAGTTCTCGGAAGTATTGCACTCTTTGTGCGGAAAAGCGATCGCGTTCCTACACCCTAGGACTAGGTTGGGCATGATGCGATCGCTCATGAACGACAGCGCCTTGATGCTGGTGGTAGCGTCTGGCAAAGAAGCGGGTGTTTCCGAAATGTGAAGCAGCCGCTTTGCTTTAATACTTCTTGCGACGGGTTGACTGCTTTTTTCTAGCTCGACGTCGTAATACCTGTGCTAACAATGACGCTTCTCGTTCGGCTTGAAATAAGTCTACAGGTCGGGCAATCAGCTTAAAGGAGCCATCTTGCTTGGAGACAACCTGGGGAACAGCAGTAGCGCGGTACTCGCAGATAGAGGCATAAGTAGAGGGTTCACGGCTTGATTGAATAGCCTTCCAGTCTCTGTTGATTTCTGAGGCGATCGCTTTGAATTCCAAAACTGCTGTTTCTAATTGCGTTGAAAGTAAATTTATTCGTTTAGCTTGACTTTCCAAACGTTTCAATCCATCCGTTGTGCGTTGTTGTAGCCTCTGTGGAGATGACGGGGTGGGAACAGCAAATCCTGTTTTTTGGGGAGTCAGTGGTGGCAACTGTACTATTGCGGGTAACTGACGTGCCTCTTCTTGCTCTATAGATTGTGGCTGTAGTGGCTCGCTGTTGTCCCGAATTAATCGCATTCTTGTGCCTTCTTCTCTCATAGCGATATCGAGTGGCTACGTAACAATCTTTTTCAGTACAATTGTACTATAGCGGTGCAAAATCACCAAATCAAAGTTAGCTGTGTAGAAACTCAAAAAAAAAGGCGGGTTTTAAACCCACCTGCTGATTAATTTTGCTGCTTTTGACACTTATTTACTTAACTAGCAGCGATGTATTCACGCATATCAGTTTTGCGTTTGCGGAGTTTAGCGAGGGCTTCGCGTTCAATTTGGCGTACACGTTCGCGGCTGAGGTTGAGGCGATCGCCAATTTTGGCTAATGTCATTGCCTGCCCATCTGCCAAGCCAAAACGGAGGGATAGTACCTCGCGTTGTTGGGGTGTCAAATCTGCCATCAGCTTTTCTAAATCCACTTGCATCGCCGACTGAGTAACGAAGTCTTCTGGAGAAGGGCCAGTGTCTTCGAGGAGTTCTACCAGCTCGGTGTCCTGATTATCTCCGACTCGCAAGTCTAGCGATAACGGTTGACGCGCCCGTTCTAGGTACTCACGCACCTGCTTAGGGGTCAATTCCAGTTCTGTTGCTAGCTCTAAAACAGTGGCGGCTCGTCCTAGTTGTTGAGCGAGTTGACGCTGGGCTTTCTTGATTTTGTTGAGCTTTTCAGTGATATGAATCGGGAGACGAATCGTGCGTCCTTTTTCAGCGATCGCTCGCGTAATTGCCTGCCGAATCCACCAGTAAGCATAAGTAGAAAAACGATACCCCTTAGTTGGGTCAAACTTTTCCACCCCTCGCTGCATCCCAATCGTGCCTTCCTGAATCAAATCCAGCAAGTCTACGTTACGCTTAATGTACTTCTTCGCCACCGATACGACTAAGCGAAGATTGGCTTCCACCATTTTACGTTTGGCTAATTCGCCAGCCGCAACACAGGATTGTAGCTCGGCGTTTGATAAATCACACGCTTTCGCCCATTCCAAAAAGGTAGGTTCATGACCCTGCTGATCAAATAGGGTCTCTTTAACTTCCTGTAAAGAAGTCAGTCGCTGTACCTGTTTTCCATAAAGAATTTCCTGCTCATGGGTCAGTAGCGGCACGCGACCAATTTCTCGCAGATAGGTACGAACTAGATCTGTAGAGGTCTGAGCAGTTTTCATAGCGCTCGCTTAAGTAACAAATTGAGTTAAAAGAGTGTAATGCTGGCGTTTGAATCGGACTTAAGAGGGAATCGAGCGATGTGTTTTCTCTGAGAAGATTTTGAACTTGTGTTGCGTAGTGGGGCGCGTACCCAATACAGGCACCAACGCCGAATAATCGCTAACAGGCTGTAGAAAAATTAAGTTTACTACTAGTACAGCCGTTGCTGCCAGTAGACCTATCAAAATCATGAATGTCTCAAAAGTTTTTTATGTAAAGCAGTGCATCGTTAACTATTGTAACATTTCTGAACAAGGGATGGCTTTATTTCCTGGAGCCTCGAAGACTAGTACAACTAATAGGATTGTTAACTATGAGATTACCCAGGTAGGGTCTAAACAAATGCATCCTGGAAAACAAAATCGGAAAAATCTCCCAATTGAGGACAGGCAAGGAGTTCTGAGTTTTGACCTTTGAGAGGTTAATTAGCTTGAATTCAATACTCTACACTCAAAAGTCAAAACTTTCTAGCGCTTCAACCGATCGCAGGCAACTGACTACTGACAAACAATGAGCCAAACAATTTGGATTGCCAGACACGGAAACCGTCTTGATTTTGTCAAGCCGGAGTGGTTTGACACCGCAGAACGTCCCTACGATCCCCCTTTGTCCGACGATGGTGTTATACAAGCCAAAGAATTAGGTCAACGCCTGGTCGGGGAAGGAATTGCTCACATTTTTGCTTCGCCCTTTTTGCGAACCATAGAGACGGCTAACCAAGTGGCTGAGGCGCTGGATTTACCGATTAAGGTAGAGGCTGGATTGAGCGAATGGCTAAATCCAGAATGGATGCCAACGATGCCGGAAAGATTGTCATTGGCAGCGTTGAAGGAGAAGTTTCCCCGGATCGATCTCAGCTATACTTCCTGTGTCTTGGCGCATTATCCTGAAACGAGCGAGGATGTGCTGAAACGCACAGAGGAAACGGCAAAACGTCTGGTTGCTGAGTTTTCCGAAGACATTTTGCTGGTGGGTCATGGTGCTTCGGTGGTGGGGACGGCTCAAGGATTACTGGGTGGAACACCGGAAGTGAATGCGGTGTTGTGTTGTCTAGTTAAAATCGTGCGCCAAAATGACAAATGGGAGATGAAACTTAAGGGAGATACGTCTCACCTTAGTCAAAGCGAGAGCGTCATTCGCTTTAATTGAAAAAATAGAGTGTTATAAGTTATTGAAACTGACAACTGGCACGCGATCGCTAAAAAACTACAAAGGATGCATGACACTACTACTAGCTGGAGATATCGGCGGCACTAAAACTATCCTGCGATTGAACAAACTGTCACTGGAGACAGACAAATTGCAGACACTTTACGAGGAGACTTACCCCAGTGGTAACTTTCCTGACTTGGTGCCGATTGTGCAAGAGTTTTTAACGGTAGCGGGGCAGCAGTTGGGATCAACACTAGCACCGGAAAAGGCGTGTTTTGCGATCGCTGGCCCTGTTGTCAACAACACGGCAAAGCTGACGAATCTCCCCTGGTTGCTGGAGAGAGAGCGCTTAGAAATAGAACTGGGAATTGCTGCGGTCAAATTAATTAATGATTTTGAGGCAGTGGGTTATGGTGTTTTGGGTTTGGAACCGTCAGATCTATATACCTTGCAAGATATGACCCCTCAGCCGGGTGCCCCCATTGGTATCATTGGCGCAGGTACGGGTTTGGGGGAAGGTTTTTTAATTGAGCTGGCATCTAGTAGCTATAAAGTCTTTCCTTCGGAGGGGGGACATGCAGATTTTGCCCCTCGCACGGAATTAGAGTTTCAACTGTTGCAGTATTTGCGCGATAAGTACAATGTTCAGCGAATTTCGGTGGAACGGGTCGTTTCTGGTCAGGGAATCGTGGCGATTTACCAATTTTTACGCGAGCGCCATTTTGCCCAAGAATTACCAGAAGTGGGGCAGGTAATCCGGACGTGGGAACAGGAAATGGGTAAAGAAAAGACTGTTGACCCCGCCGCTACAATCGCGATCGCTGCGGCCATAAATGGGGATCGCCTCTCGCGGCAAACCATGCAGATGTTTGTCGAAGCCTACGGTGCAGAAGCCGGGAATCTTGCCCTTAAGCTTTTGCCTTATGGAGGGCTGTATGTAGCGGGTGGAATCGCTACCAAAAATCTGACGCTGCTGAAGGAAGGCAGCTTTTTACGGGCGCTTGTTCAAAAAGGGCGGGTTAGTCCCTTGTTAGAAAAGGTTCCGGTACATATTATTTTGAACCCACGAGTGGGGTTAATTGGTGCGGCAGTTTGTGCGGCGCGGTTGTAGGGATTTGCTAGGGAATAGATACTTAATAGCTTGGAAGGAGAGGAAGACGACAAACTCCGCTTAGTAACAGTTGCAATTTACCTAAATCCCTTGAGAAATTGAAACTGACTTTCGATGTTGTCTAACTGACTGATTGACAGTTGCAATTTACCTAAATCCTGCTCAGGTTTGTGTCTTGATGCTGCTCTGAACTTTAGAGTGCGCTAATTGAGGAAGACGCCCTCTTAAACCTGTCATCAATTGCAGTGCGTAGAATTTAACGAGAGGAATTCGCCGTAGCATCCACAATCCTGAGCGACGCACGATGATGACTGGCAACCAACTATTGGAAAACATCCGATCGAGTAAGTCAGTAAAACCCAAAATGGTGAAGTTTTCCCGTTTGCGCCAACCTTCGTAGCGCCTCAGCACGTTAAGAGAACTGATATCTTCACCCTGTTGATCAGCTTCTTGCAAAACTTGCGCTAAAGCAGCCGCGTCGCGAATGCCCATATTTAAGCCTTGTCCGCCGACGGGATGGCAGCAGTGAGCCGCATCGCCGATCAGGGCTAATCCGGGGAGGGTGTAGCGATCGCTTTGCATCAATTGCACGGGAAAGACAAAGCGTTGTCCCATCAACTTTAATCGTCCTAATAGCCCCCCAGTGCGGTACTCCAGCAGTTCTAGGAATTGTTTTTCATCTAAATCTCTTAAGGCTTTGGCTTCTGCGTGGGGAGCTGTCCAGACAACCTGACAGCGGTTTTCCGATAGGGGCAGCACGCCCATAGGGCCGCTGTACCAAAAGCGCTCAAAGGCAGTATTATTATGAGGTTTTTCCGTTTCGATGACGGCAGTGACGCAGGACTGCCAGTATTGCCAGCCACGGGTTTTTATTCCAGCCCCATGACGAATTTGCGATCGCGCTCCATCAGCCGCAACGAGTAAACGCGATCGCAACTGCCGCATCTCGCCTTCCACCTTCACCTCAATCTTTGCCCCAGTTCCGGGATACTCCACACCCACAACCTCAGCCGGACATAACCAAGAGATATTAGGGCAATCGTCTAAAAACTGCTGTAGTGCAGTTAAAAGCAGACGATGCTCCCCCACATAACCCAGTGCCTTTGTCCCCAAATCGGCAGGCTGAAAATGCACCACTCCTTGATGATCGGCATCAGATAAGCTAATTTTGTCAAATGTCGCAATTTCTGGCTGTATCTTATCCCAAACTCCAATTCCCTCAAAAATACGTTCAGAAAGAAGAGAAATCGCATAAGCTTGGCGCTTTGCGGCGGCAACGGCTTTGGGTTGGATCTCAATAATTACAACCTTCAGCCCCGACTCTTTCAATGCACAAGCCAGCGTCGCCCCGGCAATACCACCACCAACAATGGCGATATCGCAATCAAAGTCTGATGGATTAGCGGGTGACGGCAAGGTTGAGGTTGTTTGATTGAGCGATTCCAGCACCATTTTCTAAAAATTCGTCTAAAACGTTAAAAATATTTACTCTCCTTCATTTTGACGCGAAGTACTGGGGCAAGCAAGGAATACATGGCAAAGTCCTGAGTCCTGAGTTCTGAGTCCTGAGCAGGGGAGCAGGGGAGCAGGGGAGCAGGGGAGCAGGGGAGCGGGGGAGCAGGGGAGCAGGGGAGCAGGGGAGCAGGGGAGCGGGGGAGTAGGGGAGTAGGGGAGTAGGGGAGCAGGGGAGCAGGGGAGTAGGGGAGATGAGGAGAACCAGTAACCTCTTTCATACTTCATCCTTCACCCTTCATCCTTCACCCTTCATCCTTCATACTTCTTCTAAGCCATACTCATTATTAACTCGTCAGCCATTTCTAAATTGGCGGTGACGTTTTGCACATCGTCTAGGGATTCTAAGGCATCGAGAAGTTTCAGAAGCGATCGCGCCACCTCCGGGTCATCGACTTCAACACTATTGCCGGGAATCCAGCGTAGTTCCATCTCACTTACAGGTAAACCTTCATTTCGCAAAGTCTGATTGAGGTTGTCTAAGTTACTGACATCGGTATACACCTCAGCCGTTACTTCGCCATCCTCAAGGAACTCATAAAAATCCGCCTCTCCTGCTAAGGACGCTTCTAACAATCGCTCCTCTTCTACCTTGTCAGAGATAGTAACGACGCCTTTTTGGTCAAACATCCAACTGACACAACCTGTTTCACCGAGGTTGCCACCATTTTTTTTAAAGGCTTCGCGCAAATCAGCAGCGGTACGGTTGCGGTTATCCGTGAGGGCTTCGATGAGGATGGCGACACCGCCGGGGCCATAGCCTTCGTAGCGAATTTCTTCTAAATCCGCGTCATCTTCATAAGTACCTGCACCTTTAGCGATCGCGCGTTCTATGTTGTCATTGGGAATGCCTGCTGCTTTTGCCTTGTCTATCGCTGTACGAAGCTGAAAATTTCCCTCAGGATCGGGAACCCCATTACGCGCCGCCACAATAATCGCCCGTGAAAGCTGAGTGAACGTCTTTCCTTTTTTGGCGTCTACTCTTGCCTTCTGACGCTTAATGTTCGCCCACTTACTATGTCCTGCCATAAAAAACAATGAATGCAACTTGAAGGATTCGCACATGAAGGACAACCTGTGTGGGTGTCCCTTTTCCAGGTGTACTTCCTAGAGAGCAATTTTGCTCTATATATTGTGACAGACTATCTACTCAGGCTAAAACCTGAAGCTAGATCAGCAAAGTCTAACTATGCAGACTCCAGAACAAGCTAGGACTCAAGTCGGGTAGCATTGCCGTGGTATTTCTCGTTCTCCAGCACTCTCAATTACTAACTATGTGGCGTCGTCTTGGTCACTGCTTCCTCGTCGGCTGGATGCTTCTGGTTTTAACAGGCTGTCAATTGTTACCAGTAAGTGCGGCGGAGAGTGGGGTAACAAAAATCACCCTGTGGCATGGGGTAAATCCGCCATCCAATCGCGATGTATTACAAACGTTGGTAGACCAATTTAATCAAGAGCATTCCGATATTCAAGTGGAGTCGCTTTATGTGGGGCAAGAAGACCAACAGACACCGAAGATTTTGGCAGCAATTGTTGGCAATTCGCCGCCGGATTTGTTGTGGTACAACCCCACGATTACAGGTCGCTTGGTGGAAATGGCGGCGATTCGTCCTTTAGATGATTTACTAGCGGCGTCGCCTGTGGGGGATGAACTTGATCCTAGCTTGTGGGAATCCATGCAGTTCCAGGGGCGTATTTGGTCAGTGCCGTTTGGGACGAATAATGCGGGGATTTTTTACCGTCCTAGTTTATTTAAAGCGGCGGGGATAACGCAGATGCCGCAAACTTGGGAGGAGTTGCGGCAAGTTGCCCATCAGTTAACTCGCGATACGGATGGTGATGGACGTAGCGATCGCTATGGCATCTTACTACCTTTGGGGAAGGGAGACTGGACGGTGTTTATGTGGCTGCCGTTTTTGTGGAGTGCTGGCGGGGAACTGACAGATAAGGCAAATACGACTAATCCGGAAAATTTGCAGTTGGTGACTTCCGAAGCGATCGCCGCCCTACAATTTTGGCGAGACTTACTAGATGATGGTTCTGCTGTACTATCGTTGCCGGAACGCGGTTATGAGATGGACGGGTTTGTTGCGGGTAAGGTGGCGATGGAGTTTTCTGGCCCCTGGACGTTAGCCGCGTTGCAAGCAACGGGGGCTGATTTTGCCGTTTTGCCTATCCCTCGTCAAGAACGACATGCCACCGTAATTGGCGGCGAGAATTTGTTTGTGTTCAAAACGACGCCGGAACGAGAACAGGCAGCTTTTACCTTTGCTGAATACGCGATGAGTGAGGCGTTTCAAACACAATGGGCAATGGGAACAGGCTATCTTCCTGTGAATTTGAAGGCACGGGAAAGCGAGGTGTATCAACAGTTTGCCGAGGGGCAGCCTGCGGTTAAGGTATTTTTAGAGCAGGCAAAGTATGGGCGATCGCGTCCACTTTTTAGAGGCTACCGCCGCATTTCGGAAAATTTAGGTCGGGCAATTGAGGCAGTCTTGCTGGGGAAGCGATCGCCAAAACAAGCCCTGCAAGATGCCCAGCGGCGGTTAGATTTGATTTTTCGTTAATAAGCTGCTAGTGAGTGCTTTTTTTAACGCAGAGGTTTTGATGGAAGCAACTAAAACTAAGCCATTTGCTTAATTTGGAACTGTTGCAACTGATGGGGAGGAACTGCCCCTCTTTCGGTGATGATGGCGGTAATCAATTCTGCTGGGGTGACATCGAAGGCGGGGTTATAGTAATCAATTCCAGCAGGAGAAATGAGGGTGTTACCAATCTGGTAAATTTCTGCTGGATCGCGTTCTTCAATGGGGATTTCGCTACCTGTGGCTAGGTCAAAATCGATAGTTGATAAGGGGGCGGCGACGAAGAAGGGGATGTTGTGGGCTTTGGCGACAATTGCCACACTATAGGTGCCAATTTTGTTAGCCGTGTCACCATTAGCGGCGATGCGATCTGCCCCAACAACTACGGCGTCAATCATGCCCTGCTTCATGCAGTGGGCTGCCATGCTATCGGTAATCAAGGTGACGGGGATGCCTTCTTGGACGCATTCCCATGTGGTTAGTTTTGCTCCTTGCAGGCGCGGGCGGGTTTCGTCGGCGTAAAGGCGCTCAAGACGCCCGTCTCTCCAGGCAGAACGGACAACACCCAAGGCAGTACCATAACCCGCTGTAGCGAGCGCCCCAGCATTGCAATGGGTGAGGAGGCGGAGTTTATGGGGCGTGGCGGGGAGAATTTCCAATCCGCGATCGCCTATGGCTTGACAAGTTTGTAAATCTTCAAGCTGAATCGCCTGTGCCTCTTTTAGCAATATTTCTTGAATTTCGGGGATGGAACCAATGGTTTCGTAGGCAGTTCTAATCATCCGCGCGATCGCCCAAAACAAATTCACGGCTGTCGGGCGAGTTTGCCGCAACATCTTGGCAACGGCTTCTAGCTGCTTTAAAAACTCCTCTCGGTTTTCCGTTTGAATCTCTCTCGCCCCAAGATACATCCCATAGGCAGCAGCAATACCAATGGCAGGTGCGCCTCGAACAATCATCGTTTTAATCGCCTCTGCCATATCTTGAGAGCGACTAATTTCCACGACAGTATATTCAGAGGGCAACCGCGTCTGATCGATTAGTAGAACGCGGTTTTCGTGGCAAATAACGGCATAAACCTGGCTGGTAGGTGACATATTAATTTCCTATTTTAATGCAGAGAAACGCCAAGGAGAACGCGGAGGAACACAGAGGAAAAAACTTTGCGACCTTTGCATCAGCCTCTCTTGTTCCTTGGCGTTAAAAATTCTAACTAACTACTGACGGCTGCTGAGAGAAGAATGATTCCCGCACCTGTTCGGCTATTTGCGACGGCATCAATCCCAACTCTGCCTTAGATTGATCTGGACTGGCGTGATCGACTAAATGATCGGGAACGCCTAAGCGCTTTAAAGACACCAGGACATTGTTATCCACTAGTGCTTCGGCAACGGCGGAACCCAATCCACCGATCAAGCAACCTTCTTCCAAGGTAACAACTTTACCAATTTGCTTCGCCAAGGGCAGGATTAAGTCCGTATCCAGAGGCTTAGCAAAACGAGCATTCACCACAGTCGCTTCAATGCCATGTTCGCTCAAAATTTCAGCGGCTTGCATGGCAGG
The DNA here is from genome assembly GCF_059505785.1 of Kastovskya adunca. Taxonomy (NCBI): domain Bacteria; kingdom Bacillati; phylum Cyanobacteriota; class Cyanophyceae; order Coleofasciculales; family Coleofasciculaceae; genus Kastovskya; species Kastovskya adunca. The sequence continues at coordinate 37,528 of NZ_JCACLG010000001.1, forward strand.
ATAAACCATCGAACCATAGCCAACCAACAGCACATCATCACCATTGCGTAAGATTTCGCCCTTACCAATAGGCAATGCTTCCCAGCCCTCTTCCATCAGAGGTACGCCATAGCCGTTGCCGCGTGGATAGCGCATGGCAATTGGCCCGTCGGTGTAATCGATGCCTGTGACGACCATTTGCTGTAGTTCTGCTTCATCCTTCGGTGCCATCAACACCATGTTGGGTAGGCAGCGCAAAAAGGCAATGTCGTACATCCCCTGATGGGTGGGGCCATCAGCACCGACAATTCCTGCCCGGTCTAGGCAGAAGAAAACGGGGAGGTTTTGGATGCAGATGTCGTGGACAATTTGGTCGTAGCCGCGTTGCAAGAAGGTGGAATAGATCGCCACAACGGGTCGTATGCCTTCACAAGCGAGTCCCGCCGCGAGGGTGGCGGCGTGCTGTTCGGCAATGCCTACATCAATGTATTGGTTGGGGAGTTTGGCTTGCAGTTTGTCTAAGCCTGTACCCGTTGCCATGGCGGCGGTAATGCCGACAATTTTCGGGTTGTTCTCCGCCAGTTTCACCAGGGTATGGGCAAAGACTTTTGAGTAGCCTGGGGGCTTGGGTTTGCTAGCAGGAATTGCTTTGCCTGTGGCGAGGTTGAAGGGGCTTTGGGCGTGGTAGCCAACCTGGTCTTTTTCGGCGATCGCATATCCTTTGCCTTTCATGGTTGACACATGTACCAACACAGGGCCAGAAATCTTGTGAGCCGCTTGAAAGGTGGAAATCAAATCTTCCAAATTGTGACCATCCACTGGCCCCATGTACGTAAAGCCCAGTTCTTCTATCACTGCGCCGACTTTCGGTACAGCCAGACGCTTCATTCCTTCTTTGATCCGTTCCATTTCTGGCGTCAGGGACTCGCCAACAAAGGGAATGTTCTTAAATTGTTCTTCTAAATTGTCAGACAGGAATTGGACGGGAGGGCTGAGGCGAATTTTGTTCAAGTAACGTGGAATTGCACCAACGTTAGGCGAAATAGACATTTCATTGTCATTTAGCACCACCATCATGTTCGTCTTCGGTAAATGTCCGGCATGGTTGATGGCTTCCAACGCCATACCCCCGGTTAGTGCGCCATCACCAATCACCGAAACTACTTTAAAGTTTTCACCTTTGAGGTCGCGGGCAAGTGCCATCCCTAACCCTGCTGAAATACTGGTAGAGGCGTGACCAGCACCAAAGTGGTCAAATTTACTCTCACAGCGCTTGAGGTAGCCAGCGACACCATCCTTCTGCCGCAGAGTATGGAAGCGGTTGTACCGTCCCGTGAGCATCTTGTGGGGATAGGCTTGGTGCCCCACATCCCAAATGACCTTATCGCGATCCAGGTCAAGGGTTTGATATAAGGCGATTGTCAATTCCACAACCCCCAATCCCGGCCCCAAGTGACCGCCACTTGCTGCCACTGTTTGGAGGTGCTTTTCCCGAATCTGACGGGCAATCTCCTGCAGTTGACGGATTGACAGACCGTGCAACTGGTTAGGATGGGTTATTTCACTCAGGTGCATACCAGTGTTCCCTTCAGGCTGTTCTCGAAATTTACCTATTTCACTTTAATGGATTTAATTGCTCTCTTCCCTAGCACTTAACAACCCGATGTCAATGCTTATTTGATTTTTTGGGGCGATCAAAACTGCTCTACGCCCTCAAATAGCTTGGCAGGAACTGCCCTTGCTGCTTCGCCACAAGTCCGGGGGGTAGGGAAAAGTTTGCCCGGATTTGCTAACCCTTTAGGATTAAATACCTGGCGAAGGAATTGCATTGTTTCCATGTCAGCTTCGGTGAACATATCTGGCATGTAACATTTCTTATCAGCACCAATACCATGTTCCCCAGAAATACTGCCACCGACTTTGACACAAAGCCGGAGAATTTCACCGCCTAACTCTTCCACCTTTTCCAATGCGCCCTCAATAGAATTGTCGTACAGAATCAAGGGGTGAAGATTGCCATCTCCCGCGTGAAAGACATTAGCGATCGCGTAACCATATTTCTCGCTTAAGGCTTCAATTTCTTTGAGGACACTGACTAGTTGTGTACGAGGAATCACACCATCTTGCACGAAGTAGTCCGGGCTAAGATGACCCGCCGCCGCAAAAGCAGCTTTGCGCCCTTTCCACAATTTCATCCGGGTTTCGGGGTCACTTGCTGTTGTAATATCCCTAGCGCCGTTTTTTTTGCAAAGTTCACCAATGCGCTTTTTGTTGGTTGCCACTTCCACACTTAAGCCGTCAATTTCCACCAACAAAATCGCCCCGGCATCTCTGGGATAGCACCCAGTGGCAACTACATCTTCCACGGCGTTGATGCTGAGATTGTCCATCATTTCCATGCCAGCCGGAATAATTCCGGCACTGATGATATCGGCAACAGCCGCCCCCGCTGCTTCGATGCTGGTAAAGTCTGCCAAGAGAACGCAAATCGATTCCGGCGTTTTCAAGATTCTTAAGGTAATTTCTGTGGCAATTCCCAAGGTACCTTCAGAGCCAACGAATACTCCGGTGAGGTCATACCCCGGCATTTCCGGCACAAATCCGCCGACATCCACAATTGACCCGTCAGGAATGACGAGTTTTAAGCCCAAAACGTGATTGGTAGTGACTCCGTATTTCAAGCAATGGACGCCGCCGGAGTTTTCAGCAACGTTCCCCCCGATTGAGCAGATGATTTGACTAGAAGGATCGGGGGCATAGTAGAACCCCGCACCACTAACCGCTTGGGTCACCCAGTTGTTGATGACTCCCGGTTGCACAACGATGCGCTGATTTTCTAAGTCAATATCGAGGATGCGCTTCATCAAGGCGGTGACGATCAAAACGCAATCTTGAATAGGTAAGGCACCGCCGGATAAACCCGTCCCTGCCCCCCGTGCTACCCAGGGAACGTCATTCTGGTGGCAAATTTTCACCAGCGCTGCGACTTCCTCTGTCGTTCTCGGCAGCACCACAAGGGCTGGTTTTTGGCGGTAGCTGGTTAGTCCGTCGCATTCGTAGGTCAGTAACTCCTCTTTGCGGCGAACGACTCCGCTTTTGCCAATAACTTTTTCAAACTGTTTGGCGATCGCGTTCCATTTGCGTTGTTGTTTATCCAGGGTCAGCATGGGGGATTGGTAAATCAGAGGCTCCACCTCATATTGTTGCAGGGATTACATTTAATGGGAGGTTATGCGATCGCCCTCCTGCTCATTCAATAATTAAGCTATGGATAGTACCTGCAAGCAACAAGGAATAAACTCATGGTTGAGCCAATTTTGCTCGCTGAAGATTACTTCGTACCAGATGCCGATAATCTAATTACCGAAGACGACACGCCTGTGGATAATTTCGCCTCTGCCAAGCAACAACGCCTTTTAGTAAGCTGTCTTTACAGTTCTTGGCAAGAGCGGACTTTTTTAGCCGAAGCTAATGTCGGCATCTTCCATACAGCCCATCAACCTGCGATCGTGCCGGATGTTTTTCTCAGCCTGAATGTTCAAGTACCTGATAACTGGTGGGAAAAGAAAAATCGCTCTTACTTCGTCTGGAAATTTGGCAAACCTCCAGAAGTTGCGATTGAAATTGTCTCCAATAAAGTAGGTGATGAACTGGGGAATAAACTGAGAATTTACGAACAAATGCGAGTGAGCTACTACATCGTATATGACCCTACTCAACAATTAGGAGAATCAGTATTACGTCTCTATGAACTTAGAGGAATGCGCTACTTTGATTCAGAAACCTGGTTAGAACAAGTTGGGCTGGGTTTGACTCTGTGGGAAGGAGAATTTGAAGGGAGGCAGGATGTCTGGCTGCGTTGGTGCGACAGAGAGGGAAATGTTCTGCTGACTGGAGATGAACAGGCATTACAGGAACGTCTAGAAAAGGAACAGCAACGGCAACGCGCAGAACAATCTGAACAACGCGCTCAACAACTAGCAGAGCGGTTGCGGGCAATGGGCATAGATCCAGATTCTCTGTAGAACTGTTCAATGAAGCGTCTCTAGGCAATGTTTATAAACTCCTGCACTCGCTGCCAAACTTTCTCTAATAAATCCGGTTGCTGCACGTCAAACCAGTCAATTTCTGGAACGGCTTTAAACCAGGTGCGCTGACGTTTGGCAAATTGGCGAGTGTGCAAAACGGTTAATTCTTTAGCTTCCGATAAGGAAATTTCTCCGTTTAGATATTGCTTCACTTCTTGATAACCTAAGGTATTGAGCAAAGGTAAATCTGTACCATATTTTTTACAGAGAAACTCTACTTCTTCTACAAACCCCGCCGCGATCATTTGTGCGGTACGTTGCCCGATGCGGTGGGTGAGGTGGGAAGGTTCACAATCTAAGCCGATTTGCAGAATGGGATAGTTGGGTGGATTTTCGCCTTGCTGCTCTGAAATTGGCTTTCCGGTGACATAAAATACTTCTAATGCCCGTAATGTCCGCACTTTGTCATTCGGGTGAATTTTCTGAGCAGCGACGGGATCAACCTGTTGCAAGCAGGCGTAAATGTAGGTTTGAGTCAGAGAAGCTAGCTGCGATCGCAACTCAGCTTGAGGTGCGACTCTCGGAATTTTCAAGCCCCTAGTCACCGAACGAATGTATAAACCCGTACCACCAACTAGTAGGGGAGTTATTCCCTGTTGATGAAACTGGGTAATCAAGGTTTGCGATCGCTGCTGATAATCTGCCAATGTCATCGTCTCTGTTGGTTGACAGATATCTATTAAATAGTGCGGTACCAACTGTTGTTCAGCCACCGTTGGCTTGGCAGTGCCAATGTCAAACTCCCGATACACCTGCCGCGAATCTGCACTCAAAATAGTCGCACCTAGCCGTTGTGCCAACACCAAAGCTAGCCCCGACTTCCCCGTCGCCGTCGCACCGCAAACCACAATCAGAAGTCTTTCGTCCCTCTTGTCCCGCGTCATCCTTCACACTTCATCCTTGTCTACCGCTCTCCCTAGCCTAAGCGCCCCGAAATACCCCTGGGTTCATCCCCTCATTAAACTGCTCATAAGAATGCCCTAGGGCAGCCTACAACCCTTTTGTGTTAGAATTTATGAGTGTTTTCCCCTTGGAGAGTCAACTATTGGCTCTAAGCTTATATTCGGAGAATTCCTTTCATGACTAGCAGTTATAGTGCCGATCAAATCCAAGTACTGGAAGGTCTAGAACCCGTCCGCAAGCGTCCTGGAATGTATATCGGCTCTACAGGGCCACGGGGACTTCATCATCTAGTTTACGAGGTAATAGATAACTCTGTTGATGAGGCATTAGCAGGACATTGCAGCCACATCGAAGTAGATCTGAATGCCGATGGTTCTGTTACCGTCACTGACGATGGTAGAGGCATTCCTATCGACATCCACCCCACAACAGGCAAGTCGGCACTAGAAACCGTCATGACTGTTCTGCACGCCGGAGGAAAGTTTGGCGGTGGAGGTTACAAGGTTTCTGGAGGATTACACGGTGTGGGTATTTCCGTCGTCAATGCTCTATCAGAATGGGTAGAGGTGACGGTGTGGCGGGATAAACAAGAACACATCCAACGCTTTGAGCGAGGCATTCCTGTTACAGAGCTGCAAGTTAAACCCCTAAAGGTTCCCCGTACAGGCACATCTGTCTCCTTCAAACCTGATACCCAAATCTTCATCACTACGGGTATTGAGTTTGACTACACAACGCTGACAGGACGCATTCGTGAGTTGGCGTACTTGAATGCTGGTGTCAGGATTACCTTTAGCGATTTGCGCTTAGAGTTACTCAAAAATAACGAACCACGGGTAGAAACCTATCACTACAATGGCGGCATCAAAGAATACGTCGCCTACATGAACCGAGACAAGCAACCGTTGCATGAGGAGATTATTTATGTCTCTGGAGAGCGCAACGGTGTGCAGGTAGAAGCGGCGTTGCAATGGTGTACTGATGCGTTTACGGATAATTTGCTGGGCTTTGCCAATAATATCCGCACCATTGATGGAGGGACACACCTAGAAGGGCTAAAAGCTGTTTTGACGCGGACAATGAACACCTTTGCCCGCAAGCGAAACAAGCTCAAAGATAACGAACCCAACTTGGGGGGTGAAAATATCCGCGAAGGCTTAACTGCCGTGATTTCCGTCAAAGTTCCCGATCCAGAATTTGAAGGGCAAACCAAAACCAAGCTGGGTAACACCGAAGTCCGGGGAATTGTGGACTCTTTGATCGGTGAGGTTTTGACGGAGTACCTGGGGTTCAATACCGCCGTTGCTGATGCGATTCTCGACAAAGCCATTCAAGCCTTTCGAGCAGCGGAAGCAGCACGGAGAGCCAGAGATTTGGTGCGTCGCAAGTCGGTGCTGGAATCGTCTCCGTTACCAGGTAAGTTGGCAGATTGCAGTTCAAGAGACCCCGCCGAATCAGAGATCTTTATCGTGGAAGGAGATTCCGCTGGTGGGAGTGCAAAGCAAGGAAGAGACAGACAATTCCAAGCGATTTTGCCCCTGCGCGGTAAGATTCTCAACATTGAGAAAACCGACGACGCCAAGATTTATAAGAACGCAGAAATTCAGGCGTTGATTACAGCACTTGGCTTGGGGATTAGGGGAGATGAGTTTGACTCCACGCAACTACGCTATCACCGCATCGTGATTATGACGGACGCTGACGTTGATGGGGCGCACATCCGCACGCTGTTGTTGACGTTCTTCTATCGCTATCAGCGATCGCTTGTCGATCAGGGCTACATTTATATTGCTTGCCCACCTTTATATAAAGTAGAGCGCGGACGCAATCATTACTATTGCTACAGCGAGCGCGAACTCACAAACTTGGTTCAAAATGAGTTCCCGGCAAACGCCAACTACACCATCCAGCGTTTCAAAGGTTTGGGTGAAATGATGCCCACCCAGTTATGGGAAACCACAATGAACCCCCAAAGCCGGACGCTTAAACGGGTGGAGATTGAAGACGCAGCAGAAGCTGATCGCATCTTTACTATACTCATGGGCGATCGCGTTGCTCCTCGTCGTGAATTCATCGAAACCTATGGTTCAAAACTGGATCTAATGGACTTGGATATCTAAAAATCGTCAGTTCGCGCCAAAGCTAACAAAAATTTGCGCCAAAGATAGAAATTGATTTAAGTACGGTTAGGTGTAGTTTCCCTAACCGTATTTTGTTTTACAGGGCAGTTTTAGAAGACATAATATTGACGATTAAACAACATTAGATACAGGCGGGATTTTGATTCGTGAAGGCGAGATCCCCGACTTCTTAGAGAAGTCGGGGATCTGAGGAGTCAATAGTGCATTAGTAAACATTCTTAATAAAATCTCTCAGTAAATCAGACTATCCTAAGCCTTTAGGCAGTTTAGTCTTTTCGTAAAGGCTGATGCGCCTGCCTTGTCAACTTTAAGGACAGAAAATTTAGTATGAGCGTAAACTTAGCCACCAAGTTACGTGAGGGCACCAAAAAAGCTCACACAATGGCGGAAAACGTTGGGTTCGTCAAATGCTTCTTAAAAGGAGTTGTTGAGAAAAACTCTTATCGGAAGTTTGTCGCTAATCTCTACTTTGTCTATTCAGCGATGGAAGAAGAGTTGGCACGCCATCACGGGCATCCGATCATCTCAAAAATCGACTTTCCTCAGCTGCATCGCAAGCCCAGCATTGAGCAGGATTTGTCCTTCTACTACGGTTCCAACTGGCGCGATCAAATCTCGCTCTCACCTGCTGGAGAAGCTTACGTCAATCGCCTGCGGGAAATTTCTGCTGCTAATCCCGAATTGCTAGTTGCCCATTCCTACACTCGCTACCTAGGTGATTTATCGGGAGGGCAGATTCTCAAAGGGATGGCTCAACGAGGTATGAATTTAAATGAAGGAGAAGGTATAGCCTTCTACGAATTTGAAGACATTGCTGATGAGAAGGAATTCAAAACCAACTATCGGCAAACCTTGAACGACCTACCTGTTGACGAGGAAACCGCCGAGCGGATTGTCGAGGAAGCCAATAATGCCTTTGGTATGAACATGAAAATGTACCAAGAACTCGAAGGCAATTTAGTTATGGCAATTGGACAAATTCTGTTCAATACACTGACACGCCGCCGTCGTCGGGGTGGGACAGAACTGGCAACAGCCGAGTAAACTGTGACAGCTTTGTTCTAAATTTTCGCTTCAATTCAACTAATTTTGACAATCCTGGAAACTTGGTGATGATGCCACTACATCAAGTTTCCAGGATTGTTAGTGTTTTAACCCAAATTCTATACTTATCGTCGCAGGCTCAAGCCTGGGGCTACAAAAAACTTAGCCCGCCTACGCAGACTAAGGCTTGTCGTTAGGAGATGTAGGACTGGATATCTTCACCACATCGATCGACTAGATAACACAGGGCGCGAAAGCGCAGACTGACTAACTGATCGTAGAACGGGTTAAGTTTACACAATGGGGGAATGTGAGCGATGAGACGACCGAAGAGTTTGATGTCGCGCTCGAAAGGGCATTGAGCCGGAATTACCTGGGAAAGAAAGCGAGCAAACTGCGCGTCGTCAATCTCTACTCGATCGAGCCAGTGGCGGATAGGTTGCAGTAAGTCTAAACGTCTCTTTAGCCTTTGTGGCGGCTCAGAAGGCAAGCTATGGAGGGAGACGCTTGCTAGGTTGGGTGTACTGCTTTTATCTTGTGTCAATGTCATAAGTCTGTACTGAAGAAGCGTTAGTAAGGTGTGCGGCTAGGCGCGTCTTGCGTTGCTTCTTAGCTAAGGATTGACTGTTCTTCTTACGACGATACAGACGGAATCAAGGGGTTAGGTAAAGGGATGAAGAAGAATCTACAACACCCTAATGAAGCTTTGATGAAAGATTAAGAAGGGTTGACAATTACGGAATATATGTGCCTTTAGGAGGAGGCGATCGCTCTTAGCAATTTTCTCCCCATCTCCCCTGCTGAAAGGCTGTCTGCATCTGACAAAAAAAAGGACAGGCATTATACCTGTCCCTAAACTAATTAGCCGTGTGTGAGGCAAAATTAGAAGTTCATTTCGGCAGCTTGTACCTTTTCAATTTGCTTCTTCTTCAGCACGAGCAGGGTTTGAGACAAACCAATTGCCGCTAAGAAAACCATCAGCCACTTAATCCGGGCAGGGTTTTGCAAGACCACTTCCGCATCTACCTGACCAAATCCACCGACATTAGGATTGTTCGTCAAGGCTTCACCAGCCACCACAGTTTGTCCTTCGGAGACAATCAGTTCTGGCCCAGTAGGAATGGTCTCAGAGACAGTCTGAGCGTTCGCTGTTTGAATGGTCACTTCATAGCCACCATCTTCCTGCTTGGAAATTTGAGTGATTTGTCCGTCTTGAGGAGCGTTGTAGACAGTGTTATTGCTCTTGTTCCCGGCAGGATAAACCTGACCGCGCCCACGGTTAGCACCGACATGAACAGCATACTTGCCGTAGTAGAGACCCTTAGTCGTATCGGGGTTAGGAGAAAGAACAGGGAAAACAATTTCTTGGTACTGCTCGCCTGGTAGCGGGCCGACAATGAGCCAGTTTTCCTGGTCTTCGCTGTAGGGTTGGAAGTATACTCCTCCGACTTCTTCCTTCATCTCTTCTGGAATTCGGTCTTCAGGGGCAATCTTAAAGCCTTCGGGCAGCATTACGACAGCACCGACATTCAGTCCACCTTTAGAGCCATCACCTAAGACTTGCTGTGTATTCAGGTCGTAGGGAATTTTGACAACAGCTTTAAATACGGAGTCTGGCAAAACTGACTGAGGAATTTCCAACTCAGCCGCTTTTGCGGCTAGGTGACAGTTGGCACAAACAATTCGTCCTGTTGGTTCGCGAGGAGTTTCTGGAGCAGTTTGCTGTGCCCAGAAGGGATAAGCCGCAGCCGATTGAGGAACGGCAAGGTCACTGGTGAAGAAAAAGGCGATGGTCGCCAGAACAAGCGCGATAGTTTTACTGATGATCCGCTTGCCAAGGAAGTTACGCATCACCGATACAGAGGGTGTTCTCATCTTTAAGCAAAAACTCAAAACTCGAAAAGGAATTGGGGAATTGGGGAATTGGGGGATGGGGTTATAAGTCCATTAGATGGATGAGTTTTAAGTCAGAAATGTCTTTGAGGCAATTTCTCAAAACTCAAAACTTTGCTTAGTCCCTAATCGTTTGATTTAAGTCCACCAGGGATCTTCCTGGGTGCGGAAGTCTTGCTCAGTCCAAGGAGTGAAGGCAATATTATCGTCTTCTGTCACCGTGGCGTGCACCAGTGCTAGAGATAGAGGAGCGGGCCCGCGTACCACTTTACCAGTGCTGTCATACTGAGAACCATGACAAGGACACATGAACTTGTTTTCGCTGTTATTCCAGGGAACAACACAACCTAGGTGAGTGCAAACCGCGTTGATTCCGTAGTTGGCAATCGATTCATCCTCTTTCACCACAATGTAGGTAGGGTCACCCTTTAAACCTTGAGCGAGAGTGCGATCGCCAGCATTGTGATTCGCCAAAAAATCGCTGACGACGATGTTGTTGCCTAAAGCATCTTTGGCTGTAACACCACCACCAGCACCACCAGTGGAAGGAGGGACGAAATACTTGACAACTGGATAGAGCGCTCCTAATGCAGTGCCCGTAATTGTTCCAAATGTCAAGAGATTCATGAATTGACGACGCCCCATATCGGGAACGTCAGCAGAACCGGAAACTTGAGCCATAACTGAACGCCTGAGGGTATATTTTTTTTAACTACTTGGGAGAAATTCCCAGACTTTTTTAATCCCTGCTTTTTCAATGTAGAGCGATTTCAATTGTCAGCAGGGATGCCACAAGCCCTTCAGGAGAAGGATTTACAGCTTGCGCTTAGGGTATTATTACATTCTTTTACACCGTATCATGAAGTCAAGAAGCGTCACATTTGTAACAAAATGTAAATTTAAATTAAATAAAGAAAGACTATGACGGGACAGGACTTGCGCCAACTCCTGCTCAATAAGTGGGGCTACTCTTATGACATCCAGATCCGGCGTACTCAGGGTAAAATCTTCCTGCAAGTGATGTGGAAATACTTAGAGCAAGCATCTTTTCCACTCTCAGAAGCAGAGTATATAGAGCATCTCAACACAGTCACCAGTTATCTTCATGCTTGGGGCGGAACGTTGCAGGTACAAGACTTTATTGAAAAAACCCGCGAACGTCCGAGATTGGGTAAAGCGGTAAGCTTTCCTCTAGAACTAGGTGAGCGAGCATCAGAATGGTTGCTTTAGTTATTCGTGATTGTTAAAAAATTCTTTTACCCAAAGGAACATCTCTGTCGGGTTGAAGCAAGGCTATACACTCGCCTTCATCTTCTACTACACCCAAGACAAGAACTTCCGATATAAAATCGGCAATTTGACGAGGTGGAAAGTTTGTAACCGCCAAAACTAATTGCTCTTTTAGAGCTGATTTTTCGTAGAGGTTAGTAATTTGAGCGCTAGATTTTTTGATCCCTAAATTACCAAAATCGATCCAAAGTTTGTAAGCGGGTTTGCGTGCTTTAGGGAAATCTTCGACTTGAATGACTTTGCCAACGCGAATTTCAACCTTCTCGAAATCACTGAACGTAATTTTTTCCATCTTTTAATTACGCCTCTTCGAGCAGATGTTGTTATTTAAGCCTCTTAGGAATTCAACTCAAGTTACCGCCCTACAAGTTTAACCATGCCAATTCCGCCGAAGTAAAGGGCGAGAACGGCACCTGCGAGGAGGCTTTGGGTAAGGGGGTCTGTCGAGGGAGTTAGTACGGCTCCTACCACTGTTGAACCTAAAACAACGATACGCCAACCTGACAACATTTGCTGAGAAGAGACAACTTCCAAATAGCCTAGTAAAAGCTGAATAATCGGGATTTGAAAGGCTAAACCCGTGCTGAACATTAACAGCAAGACAAACTCAAAGTATTTATCAATTGACCACAACTGCTCGACAACATCTGCTCCATAGCTAATGAAGAAGTTCAACGCAGCAGGAATTAAGGCGATATAAGCAAATGCTAAGCCAACAAAAAATAGAACCGTTGACCCTAAAACTATAGGGGCAATTAAGCGTCGTTCGCGGCGTGTGAGTCCGGGTAAAACGAACTGAATAATTTGATAAAGGATAAAAGGGCTAGAAAGGAGTAATCCACTGTATCCAGCAACTTTTAGTGAAACAAAAAAGTATTCTCCTGGAGCCAGTTGTAGAAATTTTACTCCCTGCGCGGGGACTTCCAGCAACTGAACGATGGGTCTAACAAAGAAAAAACAGCCAACTATCCCAACGGCTGCCGCAATTAGCGAGTAAAAAAGTCGCTGTCGTAACTCTTCAAGATGGTCGAACAGGGACATTTCGACATCATAGGGCAGCTCATCAAAAGACGAGTCTTCCGTTGTGTCTGAGTCAGATTGGCGGGCAGTTTCTACGTCTGAAGGCATCATCAGTTAGAAATTAATGCAGTTCGTTGACTATTGTATCTGGGTCAACAGGTTAGCGTTGGTATCCTCCCCTGCTCTCCTGCCCTAAACAATCTTAAATGTGAAAAACCTACAGCTATGAGGGGGAAAGAATCCCCCATGACAGCAGAAAAAAGGGAAATTAAGGCAAAAGGACAGTGGACTTGCGACTTGTATACTGAGAAACGATTTGAGCAACTTCAGGGTTGTAGAGCCGCAGATAATTCCAGTAGTTGGAAAATACGGATTCTACATATCCCTTGGTTTCGGGAAAGGGAATGGCTTCGATAAACGTGTCTGGGTCACTTAAGCCGTATTTGGTTACCCACTTAGAAACATTACCTGGCCCAGCATTGTAGCTAGCCACGGCTAGCAGAGAGTTGTTGTTGTACTCTTGGTGGGTAAAGTCTAGATACCAGGTACCCATCTTGACGTTATCGTTGGGGTTTTTTAGGTTGTATTGCTGGAGTTGAATTTTTTCAGCAATCCAACTTCCTGTTCCCGGCATTACCTGCATCAGACCCGTGGCACCCGCAATTGAGCCAATTTCTGGCTCAAAGCGCGATTCTTGGCGGATCAGTGCTGTAACGAGTAAGGGATTGAGTTGCCGTTGAGCAGACCAATTAACAATTGGCTCTAAGAAGGGGAAAGGAAACAAAGCGTGCCAGTAAGCAGGGTCTTGGCGGAGAGCCAGCCATTGCGATCGCTCTTCGGGAGTTTCTCGCTGGTTCAGATTCCAAACTTTGTCAATTCCAATCAGATGTTTCCCAACCGCTAGTTGCATTAGCCCATCGGTAAACTGCTCATCAACCGTTGGCTCTTTCAGGTTTGTAAATTCCGCCTGCCAAAGCCTCCAGGCATCCTGGTCTTGTCCGAGTTGATAGAGTTCTTTGAGGGAGGCGGAACCAGCGCGAGGAAGCGATCGCACTGGCGGGCGAATCACCTGAGGCTCTAGCTGCCGTACTGTAGTAAAGTCACCAACATTCCACCCCAAAAAGGCAGCGGAACGCCAAGCATAGTAGGACTCTGGGTAATGGGTAAGCACATGCTCAAACATTTCCCGTGCTTCCTGTTGACGACCCAGCTGATTTGCCCATCTCCCTGCCCAAAATGCGGCTTCGGGAGCCAAATCACTTTCTGGGCTTTGCTTGGCAATTGGGGCTGCCCATTGCCATGCGGCTTGCCAATCTCCTGTTGCGGCTAGTCGCTGTGCCGCTTTCCAACGATAATTAGCGGCGGCATTAGAACTGGCGTACTGAGTCAACACGGATTGACGGGCTTGAGTCGCAGATTTTGAACTCCCTAAAGCTTCCAAAATATCAGCTTTAGCTAGCAAAGCTTCCGGGGCTTCCTCAGGAAAATTGCTAATTGCCTGATCAAGATAGACGATCGCTTCATTGGACTTTGAGAGGCTCGCAAGGCGTCTCAATGCCAATCCGCTTTCTTTCGCCGTTGGAAACGTTTTAATCAGATGTTGGTAAGCGACTTTGGCGCTTGTGCGTTGATCTCCAAGGTGACGCCCCCGCCCAGCCCGGTAGATATTTTTGGGAGTTGGGGGGGCTTTGGCATAGGCATCCCCGGCTTTGCCATATTCCCGCGTTTCCCAGTAGCCAAAGGCAACGGCTTCCCAAGCTTCTGGGGTTAGTCCTGCGCCATGCTGAGAGACTAAGCGATCGCGAACACCGCCCATGCCCTTGGTAAGGGGGTCGTGTTTTGCCAGGAGGAGGAGCAATTGCGACTGCTGAGGATTTTCCTTTAAACGTTGGCGAACAATCTCGTGGGTACGGGGATGACTGGGAAATTGGGCGATCGCCTGATTCCAGTATTCCGGATTCGACTTACCCAAAACATACAGTGCTTCTGCTGCTACAGGTTGGTCGGAATAGTTCTTTAGCAGCTCTTTCCAGGCACTCTGCGCCTTGGCGCTATCACCCATCACTTCGTAGGCTTGAGCGCGTTTCATGGCTATGTGAGGGGCAAGCACGGGGTAATCGGACTCCAGCCCTTCCAGCCATACGAGCGCTTTTTCCCCTTGCTGTTGTCGAATTAAATCTGTTGCTAAAAGATAACGGGCGCGGGCGCGGTCTAAAGATTTATCTACTGAGGCAATTTCTGCAAGGCGTGCCGCCCGTTGCTGAGGTGGCAGCGATACCAGGGGCAGCACTGCCGATGGTGGTGCTATTTCTGTGGGTTGCAGTGGAGTGGCGGTTTGTTCGTTACCCGTCCAGCGGTCTAGTAGCCCTGTCATCTTCAGTGTTAACAGTGAAGAGCCAAGTAGCGCGCAGACCAATACTCCTGTTCCTACTGCCACAGGAATTTTGTTTGTTCGTCCTTTTAGCATTAATCCGAACTCGCAAGTCTCTGTGTAGATTCCCTGAGACTTTAGCATTTTTGCGCTGGTGTGAGGGGTTTGTTCTTAATTTTTTCCAGACTTAGGACTAACGGCACTGCCCTTAGAGTTTTGAGCAATACTGGTTTACAGGTAGTTAAAGAATAATGAAGATTAGGAATGGAAATTCGAGCGACTGAGACACCAATTTTAGAGTGGAGTGGAGATGCCCTCGCGATTGGATTATTTGAAAATGCCGTTGAGTTGAACGGTGATTTGCCAGCCTTAGATGAAAAGCTGGCAGGTACCCTAAAAGAATTAATTGGCGAAACAGAATTTGATGGCAAATCCGGCAGCAGTGCCGTGACGCGGGTGGGGGCAAATAGCCCGATTCGTAAAATCATCTTGGTGGGACTGGGTCAGTCTGACGCCTTGACGTTGGATAGTCTGCGAAATATTGCCGCCGCGATCGCTAGGATCGCGAAAAAAGAACGCGTTAAAACGTTGGGTATTAGTTTAGCGATCGCGGCGAACGATCCGGCTCTCACAGCTCAGGCAATTACCGAAGGAATCCTGCTTGCCCTGCACCAGGACAATCGCTTTAAGTCAGAACCAGAAGAGAAAGCGGCGAAACTCGAACGCCTTGATTTAATTGGGCTGGGGAGTCAAGACAGCGCAATTACCCGTGCTAAACAGATTGGCGATGGCGTGATTCTGGCACGGGAATTAGTCTCTGCCCCACCCAACTCCCTCACCCCAATGAAAATGGCAGAAACTGCTGAGGCGATCGCCTCAGAACACGGTTTAGCGCTAGAAATTCTCGAACAGGAAGACTGTGAAAAGCTAGGAATGGGTGCGTTTTTAGCTGTTGCCCAAGCCTCGGATCTACCCCCCAAATTTATCCACCTCACCTACAAACCGGAGGGGACTCCCCGCCGCAAGTTAGCCATTATTGGCAAAGGTTTAACCTTTGACTCTGGCGGCTTGAATATCAAAGGCGCAGGTAGCGGTATCGAGACGATGAAGATGGATATGGGTGGCGGTGCTGCCACCTTAGGCGCAGCCAAGGCAATTGGGCAATTGAAACCCGATGTCGAGGTTCACTTCATCAGCGCTGCCACCGAGAACATGATTAGCGGCAAGGCAATGCGCCCCGGCGACATTCTCACCGCTTCTAACGGCAAGACTATTGAAGTCAATAACACCGATGCTGAAGGACGCCTGACACTAGCCGATGCGCTAGTATTTGCTGAAAAACTGGGAGTGGACGCGATCGTCGATCTAGCAACCCTCACAGGAGCTTGTATCGTTGCCTTAGGGAATGATATCGCCGGGCTGTGGTCAACCGATGAGGCTCTAGCTGCTCAACTCAAAACCGCCGCTGAAGAGGCTGGCGAAAAATTCTGGCAACTGCCAATGGAAGAGAAGTACTTCGAGGGATTGAAGTCCCCGATTGCGGATATGAAGAATACCGGCCCCCGTGCTGGCGGTTCGATCACGGCTGCCCTCTTCCTGAAGCAGTTTGTTCAAGAAACACCTTGGGCACACCTAGATATTGCAGGCCCAGTTTGGGCAGACAAAGAAAGCGGCTGCAACAATGCCGGAGCCACCGGCTTTGGAGTTCGTACTCTCGTTAACTGGGTAACTGCCAGTTAGGAGGAGCAGGGGGGTGGGGGTGCAGGGGGCAGGGGAGCAGAGGAGCAGGGGAGAACCTCTTACCTCTTACCTTTCATACTTCATACTTCATACTTTCTCCCCGACTCAGGACTCACCGACTCAGGACTCAGGACTCCCTTTACCCTACTTCTTCTCTGGGTGGGCAGCTTCTGGCGCGGTTGCCGCCATTTCGTTGATGGTGGCAATCAGTTCATACAATCGCCCTAAGTCTCGTTGATTGAAGTACAGTACTAAGCGCGGTAATTCTGCGGTTTCATCTTTGGCTTCTTTGGGCAGTGCCTGACTTTTTTCGATTTTCCCTTTCACCAAAATGTCGCTAAATTCGACGTTGAGTTGCTCAACTTGTTCGTCGGACAGTTGTGACTTCAGCCGCATGACAAAGAGATCGCCAACATAGCGACTGGAGTGATAGACCCGGTAGAAGCTGTTAATCGCTTCGTAGGCGACATCTAGATTGTCGGTAATGGTGTAGAGGTTAGGGTCGCTAGGGCTAATCAAGCCGCCAGCGATTAAATTTTTGCGAATGTAAGCATCCCAATCTTGCCAGTAGGTACCTCCAGGACGGTCGATTAAAACGACTGGGATTGGGCCAGAGCGACCTGTTTGGCATAGGGTTAGGCACTCGAAGGTTTCATCCTGGGTACCAAAGCCACCGGGAAAAAGCGCGATCGCATCGCTTTCTCTGAGGAAAAATAGCTTCCGGGTAAAGAAGTATTTGAAGTCGATGAGCTTGGGATCGTCTTCAATAAAGGGATTGGCACCCTGCTCAAAGGGCAAGCGGATATTCAAACCAAAAGATTTTTCTGCACCCGCGCCTTCATTTCCCGCTTGCATGATGCCACCCCCCGCACCTGTCATCACCATGAAACCTTGCTGGCTCACGTAACGCGCAAAATCGGCAGCTAAACGGTATTCTGGGCTTTCGGTGGTAATGCGGGCTGAACCAAAAATTGTGACTTTGCGGGTATGCCTGTAGGGGTGAAAAACTTGAAAACCCCGCTCCATATCTTCTAAGGAAGTGGTTAAGATTTTCCAGTCCAGACGCTCTATATCTTCCCCAGCTAGCCGGATCAGCACTGCCAATGCCCTTTGAATCCATTTACCATGTTCCAAAGTTGGCAACTGGTTAATCAGTGCAGTCAAGTCTTTTTCAACGGATTCATTGGTAGAGGAAGGCTGAGAAATATTCATAAAAGAGCGATCGCTGACGGCATTCTATTCTATCGAGAACCATACCCCCCCGGTGACCATTTGTAGCCTTTGAGACATTTTTGCGTTTCTATCCAGTAGCGATCGCCACAAAAAAGCGCCTAAGCACGACCATGCTTAGGCGCTCTTCTTTTTAGTACAAATCAGGGCAACATTAATCAGGCGGCGCTAACTAATGCAACTAGCGAACAGATGTCCAGGCTTTCCCATATGTACGCTACAACTTGCATCGACTTTTGCAAGTTATCTAATCGGTATCAGCGTACACAGCGCACGCCGTTTTTATCCAAACTACTTTTTAGGGCTGAAAGTTATAAATACTTTTCAAGGGTATTTGCCAAGGTGGTTTTGGGAACCGCACCCACTACCATATCAACCCGTTGACCGCCTTTAAAAATCATTAAAGTCGGAATACTGCGGATGCCATATTGGCTAGCCACGTTGGGGTTTTCGTCGGTGTTGAGTTTGACAACTTTCACCTGACCGTCATACTGTTGGGCGATTTCATCTACAACTGGTGCTACCATCCGGCAGGGACCACACCAGGGAGCCCAAAAGTCAACTAGGACGGGAATCTCACTTTCAAGTACGTCTTGTTTAAAACTGGAATCTGTAACTTGTACGGCTGCTGACATGCCTGGAAATCCTTGGATGTATTATTTCTAAGTTAATTACACGCAATTTTACCATAGTGAAAACAGACGTTCTCGACCGCAAAACCTATACATTTAGACATAAATTTCCCGTTTTCGGTTGTAGGTTCGGCGTTGCCCCTGCAAAACTTAAGAAAACAAAAGGAACCGCCCGAACATAGTCCGGGCGGAGTGTGGTGTGAGGAGTGAACCACAATTTTCATTGTGGCTTTCTCTATTGTAGGCGACAGCTTTAAGTTTTCGAGGGTTCCTAGGGGCTGTCAGGATAATTTTTTTAACGACCGCAAATTTATACCCAAGGATTAGTGCGAAAACTGTCAGAGGGAGAACTGGGGAGTGGATAAAAGTAACAATTTTCTCCTATCAATGGCGATCGCCACTTCCACTTGCCCCTCCAGATTTACCTTAGTCAAGGGCAACAAGTTGGGCTACTTACCCATACCTAACTGCTGGGCTTTTTGGTAAACCTTACCCTCTGTTAGCAAAGAAGGCGCAATCACCACTTCCACTTGCTGCATTTCTTTGAGATTTTTCGCCCCCAAAGTGCCCATGCTGGTTTTCAGAGCGCCCAAGAGGTTGTGGGTACCATCATCCAATCCTGCCGGGCCCCGGAGAATTTGCTCACAGGTGCCAGTGGTGCCGACACGAATCCGCGTCCCCCTTGGCAGTACAGGACTAGGGGTTGCCATGCCCCAGTGATAACCCCGCCCAGGAGCTTCTGCTGCTCTGGCAAAGGGAGAACCAATCATCACCCCATCGGCACCGCAGGCAATGCACTTACAGATGTCACCACCCGTAATCAAGCCGCCATCAGCGATCACCGGGACATAGTTACCTGTTTCGCGGTGATAGTCATCGCGAGCCGCCGCACAATCCGCGATCGCTGTCGCTTGAGGGACGCCTACACCCAAGACTCCACGGGAGGTACAAGCCGCACCGGGGCCAATCCCCACCAACACGGCGGCAGCTCCCGCCTTCATCAAGTTGAGGCTAACTTCGTAGGTGACGCAGTTCCCCAACACCACGGGCATTGGCATGTCTTGACAAAACTGTGCCAAATCCAGAGGCGTCACTGACTCTGGTGAGAGGTGTGCCGTAGAGACAACCGTTCCCTGCACAAAGAATATGTCGGCACCCGCCGAGGCAACAGCTTCACCAAATCGACTCGCTCCAACCGGAGTAGCACTGACTGCCGCAATGCCACCTCGATCTTTGATTTGGCGTATCTGCTTTTCGATCAACTCCGGCTTGATCGGCTCGGCATACAGCTCCTGCATCAAAGCGACGAATTCTGAAGTGCCTACAGAAGCAATACGGTCTAAAATCGGTTCTGGGTCAGCATAGCGGGTTTGGATGCCTTCTAAGTTCAAGACACCCATTGCCCCTAACTCAGACAACAAAACCGCCATCCGGATATCGACTACCCCATCCATGGCACTAGCAATGATCGGAATTTCCCGCTCAATACCACCAATGCGCCAGCGAGTATCCGCCAAACTGGGGTCTAGTGTCCTGGTTCCTGGACACAGGGCAATTTCATCGATTCCGTAAGCTCTGCGAGCTGTTTTACCTCGCCCAATTTGAATATCCACGCTTGTACCCGTTCCCAACACTGTTTTGTGATAGCGTATCAAATCGGAGCGAACATCGGATTAAGAGCCAATCCGAAAATTGGATTTGGGGAATTATTAGCCCATCCTTCAGGGCAGATAAATGTAGATTTAGTTTGTAGAGACGTTCCGGCGGAACGTCTCTAATTAATGTTGAATCGTCTTTAGGAAGGCGGGGATTGTTCGGTTGTTCCGGTAGGCGTTGTGGTGGAGGGAGGAGCCATCGGCTTCTTCATGGATATCAGTGCTTGTGGTGTTTCCGGTATGGTTGGGGATGTTTTACTTGCGGGTGGTTCTGGGTTGAGGGTGCTAGCGATCGCGTCTGTAGGAATTGTGCCGTTGCTGCGAACTAGCTGACTAACCTGACCGATCAAAGAGCCGAGCTTTCCGTCCTCCAGGAAGGTGTTGATCATCGATAAGCCACTGGTGGAAAGCAGCATTTTGTTAATATCACCGATACCATTGCCATTGCCATTGCCATTACTGCCATTGCCACCGGGGAAGGCGTAAATCCGTGCATCCCCCAGCACTCCCGGCTGAGGAGCCAAGGCTTTGACAATTTCTGGTAGTTTATCTGCCAACTCTGGCCAAATGGTGGTAATAATCTTGGCACTCAGTTTTGAGTCGCTGAGGGCGTTTTCTGTTTCAACTAATGCCCGTTGACCTTGCGCTTCGGCTAAGGCTTTGTCTCGGTTGGCTTCTGCTAGGGTACGAATCGCTTCGGCTTCCAGTTCGGCGGCTTGCTGGGCAATTTCCGCTTGACGCTTGCGGCGGAAGACATCAATTTCCACAACGTTGCGATCGCTGATACTCCGTTCTTGTGCCTCTTGTTCCGCCGCAATCAGAGAAAGACGTTTTCCCCGTTCGGCTTCCTCAATCCTAGTGGCGGTGGTGACAGAAGCCTCGGCTTTGGCTTTTGCGGCATCAGCCAGGAAGCTATCGCGTTTTTTGTTAGCAACAGCGATCGCCATGTCTTCTTGTGCCAGTCGTGCCAGTCGTTCCGAATCTGCTATCTGCACTTGCGCTTGTAGCTTACCCGTATCTACCTTTTGCTGACGCACAATTTCGGCGATTTCTGCTTCTTGTTTCTGTAACGCCTGGGTTACTTTCAGCGTTTTATTGCGTTCTTCCAGATCAATATCCGCTTCAATTTGACTTTGTTGAATTGCCAGTTTTCTGCGAATTTCTTCTTCTTCAACGGACTTTTCCTGCAAAATCTTTGTCCGCCGAATTGTTGCTGCCTCTGTGTCTTTTGCTGCTTGAATTTCTCGCTCTCTTTGAGCCGTCAGGGCTTCAATTTCTAGTTGTTGAGCAAGTCTGGCACTTTCTGTTTCTTGGGCGATTCGCAAAGATTGCTTTTGAGCATCCAGTTCTTTTTGCTCAATCGTCACTTGCGTACTCAGTTCAACTTCTCTTTTTTGCTGAATCGAGCGTTGAATGGTTTCAGTTCTCAAGCGCACGCCTTGAGCATCAAAAAAGTTATTGGTATCGTAAGTATCGCTTTCTTCAATTTCAGATATCGCGATATTGTTAAGGGTTAAACCAACTTTCTTCAAGTCTTGCTGAATCAAGTTCAAAACTTCATCGGCAAACCCCAGTTTATCGGAGTCAATTTCCGCTAGACTCTTTTTCTTTGCCGCTGCCCGAATGGCATCATCTGCCCGTTTTTCCAGAGCTTCTTTAATGTCTTCGCTAGAAATTTTCCCTTGACGAGAAAGTCTTGCTGCTGCGGTCAACACATCTTGTTCATCGGGACTAATGCAGACATAAAAGGTTACCCGCATATTGGCGCGGAGGTAATCTTGAGTGCGAACCGCTAGTTTTCCGGTGCGTTCTACGTCAATCGAGAGTTCTCGTAAAGGAACGCGAGTCAGTTCATGAAATCCCGGCAGGACAATGCAGCCCCCGTAGAGAATGACTTTTTTCTCTTTAACAAAAATGCCGCCTGTTCTGACAAAGGCTTCGTTATTTGGCGTAATTGTATAAACTCTTGTGTACGCCAAGATACTTAATATCAACAAGACAACTAGTGCCCCAATTACACCAGGGAAAAAGAGAATACCGGGGCTAATCTGAGCGAGAGATACCTGTGTGGGTACAGATTGAATCGTTGAAGAATTAGTGGTTTGTGACATGGTATGACCAGGATATAAATTACATAAACACGGCTCAGGTCTTTTGCCAATTTTTCCTTAATCCGGCGTTGAGTTAGGTCAAGCAACGGCTAACCCACGCTTGGGGATTAAAGACTAGGGAATGTATTGTTCAAAGAGTTGAGAAAGTAACTAACTGAAATCTTTAGTTCGAGAAGGATTGGATAACCACTTCGCTTCATCGGAACTTTCTTTGGCAATGACGAGATAACTGTGAGGTTGTCGATCGATCACCAAGACTTGAGTTCCCCGTCCAGGAATCACGCTTGCCCAATCGGGTAATGTGGCATGAATTGTGACAAGATTACGGGCAGGATCAAGGACATCAACTTGACCGATTTTGCCTTGATTTTCTAGGGGAATTGAGACGGAACCAACAGTACCGTGGCAGCCAATTAGGCGATCGCCACTGGCATCTTCTCCAAAAGATGCAAAAATTTTCCCTAGTGGTCGGGCAATCAGGCTACCGATAAATAAGCTAATAAAGACAGATAAGACAGAAATTGCGACCGCTAGCAAACCCCTGGGAAAGTTACCTGTGAAGCTACTGAAGGCGACATTCAACATCCAGCCAATCACTCCTATGAGGCTAAAGTCAGTCGCTAGCAACAAAATTAGGGGGGCTTTCCCGATCCCCAACCACCCCAGAATCTGCCCAATACTGAAGTCGGCATCGGTGTCTGTATCTACCTCAAAAAAGTTGTCGCCAATGTCGGCATCCACATCAACATCAGCATCAACATCTAGGTCTAAATCGTCGTCTCCCCCACCGGAAACAATCACTAACAAAAACAGTAGGACTCCCATCCCCAGGAAAATCCAATAGGGTAAGTTGGCGAGGTCAAACAGCATGGGTAGATGCGATCGCGAGATCGTCCCGTTGTGATTTGTTGTTAAACCACAACCGTCCAACTACTGATTTCTGAAAAGTCGGGAAATTAGAGCAGAGTTTGAGTTCTTACTGGGTCAGTCACCACTTCTCATAATTAATTTCATCCCGCCCACCCATCGCCAAGGGTATATATAGCCGTTGCAGTATAGGTGAGAACAGTCTTAATTCCCCAAAGCCAGCATACTGGTTGCATCTTCAGCTCACCGACTCAGCACTTTGCTGTACCCCTGACTCTTCCTACTTCCCTTTATCTCCCTATAGATCTAACTAAAAGCTCATGTATCTATCCAAATCGACAGAGGTATAATGTCCGAGTCAGTAATAATTTGTAACAATACGTAACTGTTTTCTAATCACTACATTCAACTACCCCGCCCTGAAGAGGGACGAGGTTTCTTGGAGAAACTCTGATGAAATCGGCTAGCAATTACGCCGCTCCCCTACCTCTAACTGATCGCGATCGCCAAGCTCTCAACTCAATGTTTGCGGAGCTAGAGGTTGAGGTGACGTCTCAAATTGAGGCAATAGCTGAGTTTTCAGTTATGCCTCTAGAACCCTGGGAAGAAGACGGTTGGGTCGTTTGCAGTTCTTTTAAAGCATCGACTACCTCTAACGCCATATTGAGTCCGCAGGCGCTACCTCAACTGAGTTGAGGAATACATAACATTAGGGATAAGGCGATCGCTAGGCGACATCACAGGAGGTCAGGACTGGGGTTTGTCTACATGACTGGCAGCCTTCGGTTATTCCTACTCCCTTCATTAAGGAAACTACCTGATAATAAGATCAGGGTAAGCTTTGATGTTTGAACTTGATTCAATCTGAGACTTTAGAACTACTGGAATGGTCGCGCCTGCGGACTCATTTGGCGACATTTGCCGCTACGAAGTTGGGAGCCGTTGCGGCTCGTAATCTCTATCCATCTAAAACCCAAGAGGCAACTCTGCAACTCTTGGCACAGACTAAAGAAGTATACGAACTGGAACTTAAGCTGATATCTGGGTTGCCTTTTGAGGGTATTCAGGATATTGGGGAGTCTTTGGAGCGTGCAGAACTTCAGGGACTACTTTCAGGAGACGAACTCTTAAGCATAGCGACAACGCTTTTTGGTGTCCGGCGACTGCGGCGGATGATTGACGATCAAGAAGATGTCCCGGTACTTACCGAGCTAGTCGCTGATGTCCGCACTTATCCCGAACTAGAGCAGGAAATTCACCGCTGCATTGATGAGCGGGGTGAAGTAGCAGACCGGGCGAGTGCGAAGTTAGGGGAAATTCGGATGCAGGTAAAGTCCACCCGTGATCGCATCCACCAAATTCTTCAGGGAATTTTGCAGCGCCAAGCAAATGCCGTGCAGCAGCAAGTGATTACGCAACGAGGCGATCGCTTCGTGATTCCCGTTAAGGCACCGCAAAAAGATGCGATTCGTGGTATTGTCCACGACTCCTCCAGCACGGGAGCGACCCTTTATATTGAGCCGAATGCGATCGTCGGCTTAGGCAATCAACTACGTCAACAACGGCGACAAGAACAAGTAGAAGAAGAAGCCATCCTCCGTGCCCTTACCGAGCAAGTGGCAGCAGTCAAGCCGGATTTGGAGGAATTACTTGCCATTGCCACAACGCTAGATTTAGCGACAGCTAGGGCACGTTATAGCCTATGGTTAGAAGCCAATCCTCCCCGATTTATTGACCGCGATGCTGGGGAAACTATTACCCTGCGTCAACTGCGTCACCCTCTTTTGGTATGGCAGCAGCAGCACGAACAAGGCACTCCTGTCGTCCCTATTGACGTGCAGATCCAGCCCCAAACTCGCGTTGTAGCGATTACCGGGCCGAATACTGGGGGGAAGACAGTCACCCTGAAGACCCTGGGACTAGCCGCCCTGATGGCGAAGGTGGGGTTATTTATCCCCGCACGAGAGCCAGTGGAGTTGCCCTGGTTTGAGGAGGTTTTGGCGGATATTGGGGATGAACAGTCGCTAGAGCAGAGCTTATCGACGTTTTCTGGTCATATACGCCGCATTAGTCGTATTCTTAATGTTATTAGTCCCCAGAAGGCCGCAGATACCTCCGACGCTATTTCTCAAGAATTTAGCGAAGACGTAGCAGTACACTCTCCAAAAAACTCAGGACTCAGCACTCAGCACTCAGCACTTGTCCTACTTGATGAGGTGGGAGCAGGAACTGATCCAGCAGAAGGAAGTGCGTTGGCGATCGCGCTCTTAGGACACTTGGCAGACACGGCGCAACTAACGGTTGCTAGTACTCACTACGGCGAACTTAAAGCCCTGAAATACGAAGACGAGCGCTTTGAGAATGCCTCGGTGGAGTTTGATGATGTTAGCCTCTCACCGACTTACCGCTTGCTTTGGGGAATTCCCGGACGCTCGAATGCCTTAACCATTGCCCGACGACTGGGTTTGAACTCAGAGGTTGTGGAGCAGGCTCAACAGCGTTTAGGAGGAGCTTCCGAAGATGTCAACCAAGCGATCGCTGGATTGGAGCGAGAGCGGAAGCGGCAAGAAACCAAAGCCCAAGAAGCCAGTCAACTGCTGCAACAAACCGAGCGTTTGCATCGGGAGGTATCAGAAAAAGCCTCTAATTTGCAGGCGCGGGAGCAAGAGTTGAAGCTGTCTCAGGAACGGGCAGTACAAGAAGCGATCGCCGCCGCGAGAGCAGAAATCGCTAAGGTGATTCGCCAGCTTCAGCAAGGGCCACTCTTGGCACAAAATGCCCAACGAGCGACTGACGCGATTAATGAGATTGCCGAGCATCAACGGCGGACGGCGAAAACTCCCAAACCAAAACCCGGCTTTAGACCGAAAGTAGGCGATCGCGTGCGAATTCCTCGCTTAGGTCAAACCGCAGAAGTCTTGAGCGACCCCGATGAAGACGGCAAGCTCACGGTGCGCTTCGGCATCATGAAAATGCCTGTAACGCTAGCGGATATCGAATCCTTGGACGGTCAAAAAGCCGATATCCCTGTAAAACAACCCAAACCTGCCCCGGCAACTGCCGCGCCATCTCCCCCTCCCGCCCCAGCTATACGCACCTCTAACAACACCATTGATATCCGAGGTAAGCGCGTTGCTGACGCTGAGTTTGATCTAGAACAAGCCATTTCCCAAGCAACAGCATCAGGCGTCCTGTGGATTATTCACGGTAAAGGTACCGGAAAGCTCCGCGAGGGTGTCCATGAATTCCTCTCCCGGCATCCCCTGATTGACCGCTTCGAGCTAGCCGAGCAAAAAGAAGGCGGCACAGGTGTCACAATTGCTTACATTAAGTAAAGTTCTGAGTTTTGAATTCTGAGTTATAAATACTGTCAATTGAAAACTTTTGACTATAGATGAGGAATTTCAACAAACAACGGATAACTGACTGCTGACAAACGGGAACCTGACTGAAAAATTTCACAGTCCTGTTTCAAGACTGGCAACACAAGCGCCGCAATTGATTTGGTTTTATACCCTAAAGTTATGCGCTCTACAGCGAATACACCGACACCGTCTCCCCAGTGGAAGGATTTGCCTCTAGGTCAATCGCCAGACCCAAGGCAGTTGGACAATATCAAAGCTCAGCTAGATCTGGTGCTCCTAGCACTAGAGGTCTTGGCAGGCATTGGTTCGGAGGCAATGCTGCAAGCAGCAGCGGAGCTAAATTTAGAATCGTTGGTGGCAGATCGAGTCAGTTTATGGCGGCTACGTCAGTCTAATCCCCTGCGTAAAAGTTCGGGAGGACGGAAAAAACTCGATGTGGAAGAAGCGCGATCGCTGGTGCTAATTATTTGCTATCTGGCAAGAGAGCATCATGAACTCATCCGCCGTGCTGTTGCCCTCTTAGAACAGATGGCAGAGCAAAATCGTGAACCCCACACCACTGCTTTATTGGGAGATTATCTGGATGCCTTCAATAATACTTACCAAGAGCGGATGGATGAGGCAGAAAAGGTCTCACCGGATGCCTTAAGTCACTTGGCGCTCAAACTACTCATTGATTTGTTGTTTTACAGCGCTCCCAATGGTCATCGGCGTCTCTGGTTAGCACTCCTGGATCGCTCGCGAGACTAAAGCACTTGGCGCTTTAACAGTGAGGAGTTAAGCCCCCCAGCCCTTAACGCAAAACTTTAGTTAATCTCATGCCTTTGTCTAACTCAGTCCTGCGACGCTACACTCCCCCTACCTGCACTCTGGAAATTGTGGCAAAAAGTTCGCCTTTGTCTCGTTGGACAAGGCAACCAATTTTGAAGCAGTTACGCTTTGAGTTGCACTTTGACGACCCGCGACAGTCGGAAACCCAACGAGTCACTGTTCGGGGCGATCGCATAGCCCTAGAAGCCTTGTGCGATACCGTTAATACCTACGTCCACAACTTTCTCCTCCCCTCTCCCCACCAGGAAGCACTGCCGTTGTGGAAGCCTTCGGCAGCGACACAGGATATTTTTGCCAACGAATCACCACAAGAGCCAGAATCCTTACAGACTCTCGCCTTACCTAGCCCTGGTTCCTCCAATCGAGATGTTTTAGCACTGCCGACCAAAATTCATCTCCAACCAAGAGGTTTAGTAGCTCATGACCTGTTTCTAGGTTCTCTGGCAACAGCGGAAACAGGAGCCGTCGTTGGATTAAGTGCAGTGCAATTATTTGACTTAGCGACGGCGTTGGATGAATATGCCACAGAAATGCTTGCCTTGCCGAGCCTTGATGGTGCTGCGGGTCAGAGAATGCCACCTGCTTGGGCAAGAATTGCGGCGGGGGCAGTATTGGCAGTAGGCGTCACCACGGCTATTGTGAAGATTATTGACCAGCCTTACCAGCAGGAAACCGCTAGCACTCAAGATCCCACTTTAGGCGAGACGCCAGCACTCGAGCAGTTGCAGCCTCTGCCAGCGTCTCCCCTACCCATCACACCAATTCCCTCACCGACGCTGCCATCGCCTCTGGCTACCCGCCCCATCTTGCCTCCCCCCCCGGCGGTGACGGTTCCTTCTCCTGCTCCTGGTGCGATTCCTCCGCCTGTGACTCAACCGCCGAGTCGCCCCCTAACAATACTCCCTAACGATTCTGCCGCGCTCAGTTCGCGTCAGGCTCGTTCTGGCACTCCAGCACTCACTATCCCTGCCTTACCTCGACAGCAAACCGCTCCCTCTCCTGGTAGGATAGCCGCGCTGCCACAACCCGCGCCCAATTCTAGCCCACTGCTAAAACCTGCGCCCATTGATAGCCTCGCCGCTCCCCGTGCTGCGGCAGGAAGTACAGAGTCGCGCTCGTCGCCTAGCCCCATCCTCTCCCGCCCAGCGACAACACCACCATCCTTACCCAACTTGCCACCACTGCAACCTACGCCACCTACAGAACTGGCACAACGAGCAACTCCTTCGGTGACGCCGTCTGGTATTTCTCGCACTACTGCTGCTTTAGCTGAACCCGAGTCTACTACTGCCAATGATGCAGAAGAGAAACCTAGCCTATTTGACACCGTTCCCCAGGTCGCGGAAGTGAGAAGTTACTTCCAGCAACGCTGGGAACCGCCAACGGGTTTAACCCAATCTCTGGAGTACAGTCTGCTGCTCAATCGTGATGGCTCTATTCAACGCATCATTCCTCGCGGTAAAGCAGCAGAAGATTATATAGACCGCACGGATATTCCTCTGATTGGAGAAAAGTTTGTTTCTGCGGTTGAAGGCGAACGAAATCCCAGGATTCGTTTGGTTTTAGCTCCAGATGGTAAGGTCGAGACGTTCTTGGAACGGATGAATTAAAAAAATGCCTCAATTGGCGATCGCGCTTGTTCAAATTCTGCTGCCAGAGCGATCGCCATTTCCCAGTTATAAAACTGTCCTCCTTGACCCTACTAGCGATAATTGCTGCCAATATGATGCGAACAAATCATTGGAAAAGGTAGCGGGGCTATGCAATCACCACTGAGCAATCAAGTTCACAGTACAGGTTGGGTCGTTCAAGCTTGGGCGTCTTTTGTTATTTCCATCGCGGGTATGACCATTGGCATTGTGCATCTTCCCGTAGATAACTGGGTCAAAGGCTACATGGGTATGGGTTTAGCCTTTACTGTCGGCTCAACGGTCAGCATGTCAAAAACAACCAGAGATATTCATGAATCCAAACGCCTCACGGCTAGGGTAGATGAAGCGAGAGTTGAAAAAATCCTTAACGAAAACCACCCCCTAAAATAAAACCCTCAACAGCAGTAAGCCATTGAGGATTTTATTTACAAAAAAGTGGTTTAGAACCACTTTTGGATTAAGCGCGATCGCTAATATTTTCCCTTTTTCCGTTTGTTTAACTTCTTCCGGCGAATTAAGGAGGCAACAACGGCAGAATCGATGGGATAACCCGGAACGGGAATGGCTTGGTATTTGCGTTCCTCTTCTAATTGTCTGAGCTTGGTATAATCCACCCACTGGATACAATCAACTGGACAAGTATCGATCGCTTCTTGAATAATCTCTTCTGGATCGCCGTCTTGTCGAACTGCACGCGCTCTCCCATAATCCTCTTCGATATAAAAGGTATTACGAGCGGTATGAGCGCAGTGCTTGCAGCCGATGCAGGTGATTTCATCCACATAAACCCCTTTTTGCCGCAGCATACCGCCTAGCTCTGGCTCTAGACCAGAACGTTCTGGGGCATCCCGAAAAATACCTCCCAGTTCCGGCTCTAAACCTGAACGATCCGGCATTGGGGATGAATCAGACATGACAATTACGCACTCCAGCGTTGGACAACAAGACGAATCGCACCATCTTCAGTCTGTTGCTGTTCGGCAACTTGAAATCCTTGCTTGGCGGTTTCATTCATTACCGTGTGGTAAGCATAGCGCTGAGTCACGCGGTTAAGGAAACCATCAACAGACCATGCTTGCTGCCAATATTCCAAATCAGATACTAATTCGTATTCTTTGCCATTCCAGCTAAAACCGATGTCGTAGCCATTATCTTGTTCAATGGCAACTTCGGCGTTGCGGGTTTGTCCTTTGTAGCCTCGCACAGGGGTAGAACCCGATTTCCAATCAATTCCTAAATCGGTCAAAGCGGATTGCAAAGATTCTAGGTTACGGATTTGAGTTTTAATGTTGCTGAAGTGTGACATCGTTTTTTTTTAAAGAAAATAACTGAGGATTTGACAAAAAAACTTACCATTCAGTAAAGCTTGCTTGATTAGTCGCTGTTACTGACTGATTTTGCGGTTGAGCAAAATACTCTGAGGTATTTTCCTGAGAGACGACTTGCCCTAACTGAGCTTCGATTGCCGCTGTCACCTCGGCACAAGAACTGCCGATGATGCCAGTGACTTTTTCTTGTACTCTACCATTTGGATAAATGATAAACTCCAGGGCTTCCATGCTCATGGCTGACGGCTGCGTAATGTTCAACTAAGGGATTTATGCAGTGAGGCAATGGCAGTAGGGGAGTGCGATCGCACCGATAAACTGCCGTCTGATTGGTTGGCTGTTGCTTAATTAACTGCCAGCAATCGTATCAATACGAGCACTAAATTAACAAAAAGTTGTATTTTGTAAGGAGTCTGCTTATTCTCTATGTAAGTTTCGCTTAACTTTTAACTACAGTCAAGCTATGGTTTTTATAGAAAACTAATACTTAATAAAAATATATATAGTTAAATTTACGCTTACGTGTATCTTTGGGCTGATCTATCGAGCCAACGAACCCAGATAATTAAAGTCTGTTTTATTTAAAGTCAGGCACTATGAGCGAACATCTTGGCACCAGTCCCCATCAGACAACCACTGCTTATCCTTCTGCAATGACGCCATTGCGGGTCGGCGTGCTAGGTTTTGGCGGATTGGGGCAAGCGGCTGCCAGAATCCTTGCTCCCAAGCGTGAAACAATCTGGGTAGCGGCGGCGGATCAAAAAGGCTATGTCTATAACATGGCAGGTTTAAACCCAGATACCTGCATCACGACTTACCGCTCTCAAGGTTCCCTCGGCTATCTCGAACCCAATGGTGTCCTCAGCAACCAGAGTATAGAAGACTTAATTACCCAGGCTGAGGTTGATGGCTATTTTCTTGCCCTGCCGAATTTGCCCAATACCTTTATGGCATCTGTAGCACGGCAATTTATTCGCTCAGGTTGGCGCGGGGTTTTAGTCGATGCTCTCAAGCGCACCAGTGCTGTTGAGCAGATGCTAGAGTTGCAAGCTGAATTCCAAGCCGCTGGGATTACTTACATGACTGGCTGCGGAGCAACGCCAGGGCTATTGACAGCCGCCGCCGCACTAGCGGCACAAAGCTACGCGGAAATCCACAATGTCACCATTACCTTTGGCGTGGGAATTGCTAATTGGGAAGCTTATCGGGCAACGATTCGGGAAGATATTGCCCATATGCCAGGGTATGATGTCGCTAAAGCTAGCGCGATGAGCGATGCCGAAGTGGAAGCCTTACTGGATGAAACTGAGGGCATTATCAGTTTGCAGAATATGGAACACGCTGACGACATTATGCTAGAACTAGCGGGAATTGTTTCACGCGATCGCGTCACCGTCGGCGGTGTTGTCGATACCCGCAATCCCAAAAAACCCCTCAGCACGAACGTTAAAGTTACAGGTCGTACCTTTGAGGGCAAAATTTCCACCCACACCTTTACCCTGGGGGATGAAACTAGCATGGCAGCAAACGTGTGCGGCCCTGCCTTTGGCTATCTCAAAGCTGGGAAATCTCTTCATCAACGAGGCATCTACGGCTTATTTACGGCAGCAGAAGTGATGCCCCAGTTTGTGAAGTAGGAAAATAGGACGGGGATTAGAGACTAGGTAAAGATAGTTAGAGGTTAATCCGGTGAGTTTTCTCCCCCTCAAAACCCTTTACCCCATCGCCTCTAATCCCTCTTCTGAAGAGGGTATCTCTTCTATTGGGGTTTCTACCGTCTGGATTACAAAGGGCAGACTGGCACCTAATAATCCCCGTTGAATTCGTTCCGGTGTTTCAGGAAAAACCACAAATAGGGGATAAATGCGGTCAACGCCTTCACTGAGAATATGTTGATAGCGCAGCGGCATCAACCATTCGTAGTCTTTATCGAGCAAAACCTGAGTTTGACGCCAACGACTCAGTAAATCAGAAAAATCTTCTTGGGGACGATGGATGAAGACAAAAATCTCCACCCCCATTTTAATTTTCCATTCCGGATCGCACATCAAAATAGCGATATCACAGGGGAGGCAAACAGCTCCTGAAACGGCTGCTGTATTGCTGTTGTGCCCCTCATAGGACTTGGGGGAGCGAATTCTTACCACAGGTAGGGGAATGGTAATTACGCTCTCATCAGGGCGACGCATACTGGGAATCATTTCCAGATAGGGTCGGTGTTCTTTCAATAAAGCGATCGCAAAATCGCGATTGCTATACTCCGCAAGTAGCGCTTCATATTTAGATTGCTTAACAGGCATCTTTTCCGGGAAATTAGGACAATCAAGCAAATTTTTGCTCAAATCCGCACAGGTTATACCGTTTTGCTTAACTAACGCTACAGATTATTAATTTCCCCCTAGTCCCTCTTACTCAGGAGGGAATGTTAGGAAAAATCTTTATTTATCGTCGGCTAGAGGGGCTATAAGTGTAGCGTTCACTAAGCAAACTTGGCATGAGTACCTCAGGGCAAAAAGCATTACCACAAGATGGATTCGCCATACCCTGATTAAATTGGCACTAGAGGAGTTCTAGAAACACGTTATCTCTTAACTGATTACAGGGACAGGTAGATTTTGTTTTGCCCTAAAGCCAAAAATAACCGCGCTTGAAGCGACGGCTAAGACTGATTTTTAACCCAGTTGGTCAAAGATCTTGAATAGCGGTAGATACATTGAAAGCAAGATTACACCCACCATCCCCGCTAAACCAACCATCATCAGCGGTTCAATAAGACTAGTTAGGGCTTTGACCGCTTGCTCAACTTCATCTTCGTAGAAATCAGCAACTTTCATCAGCATTGAATCTAACTCACCAGTCTCCTCTCCAATACTAATCATCTGAATTGCCATGACCGGAAACACTTTCTCTTTTTGCAGGGCAAGGCTAATCATTCCACCTTGTTGAATTTCTAACTTTGCGGCTTCTATCGCGTTAGCAATTACCTGATTACCTGCGGTATCACGGACAATATCTAAGGAATTGAGGATTGGCACTCCAGAACGAGTTAAAGTCCCAAAAATCCGACAAAAGCGAGCCACAGCCGACTTTTCGTTCAGATCGCCAAAGATAGGGGCTTTTAGTAGCCAACCGTCAATTTGTACGCGACCGATTGGTGTCTTGTAGTACTGCCTAACGGCAATAGAGGTAACAATGATCACGATAATCGGAATGATAATTCGCCAGCTTCTCAGTACACCACTGAGAAAAACCATAAACGCAGTCAAGGCAGGCAACTCCCCACCCAAACTCTCGAAAATTCCTGCAAAAATGGGAATGAGAAAGATCGTCATGGCTAGAAAGACAACGACGGCTAAAAGTCCCACCACAGTTGGGTAAGCCATTGCCGATTTGACTTGGTTTTTCAACCGTGCCATATCTTCTAAGACCTTAGCCAAGCGGTTTAGCACTTCATCAAGAACACCACCAACTTCCCCTGCCTGCACCATACTGATGTAGAGGGTATCAAAGCAGTCAGGATGCTTCCGCATCGCCTCTGAAAGACTAGTTCCTTGCTGCACTTCGCTACTGATTGCAACTAGTGCCTTTTTAAGTTTGGGATTGGGACACTGCTCAGATAAAACACCTAGGGATCTGACCATGGCAACCCCGGCATTGACCATGGCGGCAAATTGCCGCGAGAAGATTGCTTTGTCTTTGATCGTGACATTACTTATCCTCGATTCAATCCATGAGAAATCGAGATCAATGCTAAAGGTTTTCTTGATCGTGCCAACAGTTGGATACTGATTCTGGAGAATGGAACGGACTTGTTCAGGAGACGAGGCAGCAATTTTCTCTTTCTTAACATTGCCTCTGGCATCCCGAACTTCAGCGATGAAGGTAGGCATTGCTCACCTATGTAGAATTTTGAGTTTGAATATTATCTGGTCAGTGTGGAGTTAAGAAAGTTCTGGTAATTTATAGCTCAGGATAGTAGCTCAAAAAACTACTACCCTGAGCTATTTTGAACTCCTTAAGGCTTTGCGGCACCAGCCCTGGCTGTCATGGCTGCTCCGCCCATACCTCCAAGGATACGCTGTAATTCGTCTGGTTTGGAGGTTTTGGAAACGGCGGCTTCAAACGAGATTTGACCTGCCTTAACGTAGGCGGCCAACGTCTGCTCCATTGTCTGCATACCCATTTTCATCCCGGTTTGGATCGCCGAGTAAACTTGAGAGGTTTTTCCTTCTCGAATCAAGTTAGCGATCGCTGGCGTCACAATCATAATTTCCTGTGCCATCACCCGACCGTATTCACCCGGTTTGGGGTTTTTCTTCGACACCAAGCATTGACTGAAGACAGCAATTAAAGAACTAGAAAGCTGCGCTCTAATTTGTGGTTGTTGAATGGGCGGGAAGACATCTAAGATCCGGTCAACCGTCTGTGCGGCTGAGTTCGTGTGCAGGGTGCCAAAAACCAAGTGACCCGTTTCTGCTGCAGAGATGGCTAGAGCAATTGTTTCCAAATCTCGCATTTCTCCAACCAAGATCACATCAGGGTCTTCCCGGAGTGCTGCCTTCAGGGCATTGGCAAAGCTTTTTGTATCCTCACCCTTTTGGCGTTGGTGAATCAAACTCTTAACGTTAGGAAACACATATTCAATCGGGTCTTCGACCGTCAGAACATGTTCGGCTCGCGTCCGGTTAATTAGGTCAATCATTGCCGCCATCGTGGTGGTCTTACCGGAACCCGTTTGCCCCGTCACCAGTACCAATCCCCGTGGTCTTTCGCTCATTTCCCGAACAATGTCTGGCAGTCCTAACTGGTCAAAGTTGGGAATTTTTGAAGACAATGCCCGCAAGCAAGCGGCATAGTAGCCCCGTTCTTTGTAGACATTGACCCGAAAGCGAGCCAAGCCCTTGACTCCATAAGAACAATCTAGCTCCCAGTTTTGCTCCAACTCCTTACGCTGAGTGTTGTTGAGCATACTGAAGATCAGCCGCTGACACTCTTGAGGCGTCAACGGGTCATCGCCAATAGGAGCCAAGTGACCACTGATCCGGAAGTAAATCGGTGCCCCCGCTTGAATGTGCATGTCAGAACCACCCATTTCAATGAGTTGCTCCATCAAGTCTTCAATCATCAATTCCATAACAGCCATCTCCTTTAATTGATTGGTAAGTAACTAGTGCGATCAGTAACCAGTTGTGAGAGACTCATCTGCCAAAACTAACTCTTAAAAACGAGGCGTCATACAGTACGGACAATCTAGCCATTCCGGTTGTAACTCAGCACTACAACAGCTACAGGTTAGAGAACTCTTGCGCTTGGCTTTGAGTTCTGCCTCTAAACCAGAATCCGTAAAGGTCACTCGTTCCA
Organism: Kastovskya adunca; assembly: GCF_059505785.1. NCBI lineage: Bacteria > Bacillati > Cyanobacteriota > Cyanophyceae > Coleofasciculales > Coleofasciculaceae > Kastovskya > Kastovskya adunca. Next base: position 73,029 of record NZ_JCACLG010000001.1, read on the forward strand.
CTTCTTCGAGGGTGGTTTGACCTTGCCGCACTAAATTTAAGCTATAGGCTAAGAGAGTAATCATGCCATCCTCTACAGCCACTTCCTTGATGCGTTCGGCACTAGCGCCTTGACTGATCAACCCTTGTAGCCGCTCAGTGATTTGCATCACCTCATAGACACCAACCCGTCCCCTGTAACCAAGACCATTGCAGTTTTGGCACAGTGTTCCTTGGGAGCGGGCTGTACTAATTTCGTCGGATCGCAGGGTATTAGCTTTATACAAGGTAATTTCCCCTTCACTGGCAACTGAGAGACCAAAACGAGCCAGCTCAGCCGCACTAGGTTGGTAAGGAAGGCGACATTCAGCACAAACTCGTCGCATCAAGCGTTGTGCCAACACTCCTAGCAGGGCACCAGAAATCATGAAGGGTTCAACGCCCATTTCATCCAAACGCGGAATCGCACCTGCCGCGTCGTTCGTGTGCAGCGTAGTCAACACCAAGTGACCGGTTAACGCGGCTTCAATCGCTGTCTTGGCGGTTTCTTTGTCTCGCGTCTCACCGACAAGAATTACATCTGGGTCTTGCCGCAGGAAAGAACGCAGAATTGAGGCAAAGTCCATGCCTTTTTCCCGCAAAACCTGCACCTGTGTAATTCCTGCTAGCGAATACTCAATGGGGTCTTCTGCTGTACTGATATTCACCCCTGGATCGTTACGCTCTGCCAGCACCGAATACAAGCTAGTTGATTTACCAGAACCCGTTGGTCCCGTGACGAGGATGAGTCCAAAGGGACGGCTTGCCATTTCCCTGACGATTTCCAGGGTGTCTGGATCGGAAATTAACTTATCCAATCCGAGCTGTGTCGCCGAGTTATCTAGAATCCGCAGCACCACTTTCTCGCCATAGCGGCTAGGTAAGGTGCTAACCCGGAAGTCAACTTTCCGACCCTCAAACATCCGCCGAATTTTACCGTCTTGGGGCAGGCGTCGTTCGGCAATATCCAGCTCTGCCATAATTTTGAAGCGAGCTGAAACCGCCGGGGTAATTTTCTTTGGTAATGGTTCAAAGGCTTGGCGTAACACCCCATCTTTCCGGAAACGGACGCGCAAGTACTCTTCTTGGGGTTCAACGTGGATGTCTGAAACCCCTTCTTTGAGGGCTTTGGCGAGAATTTTATTGACCAGATTGATGACGGGAGCACCAGCGGCATCATTTAAAGATGAGTCTAGGTCGGCATCAGCGTCGTCGGGCGCATCCTGCAAACTGTCCAGACCATCTAAATTCTCTAAATCCCCTTCAATGGCTACAGATTTCTGGAATTTTGCGGCTTCCTCTTTCTGAAGTTGTTCATCCAGATACCTAGAAATAACCTGGTTCCAGTCTTCCAGGGTAATAACCATTCGTTGCAAGGTAATTCCCTGGGGTCGCAAAATCCGGTTTAAGTCATCCTGAGCATCTAAATTGTCAGGATCAACCATTGCCACCAAGACAGAGGGGGGCTGCGTGTCGTTTTGTGACAAGGGCACCAATTTATAGCGGCGACAGATGTCAATCGGCAGCAACGTGTCAATCAGTTGACTGACCTGATTATTAGAAATCTCGCTAATTTCCGGATCTAACGATTCAACGCCGTATAAAACCTTGAGTTCAAATAACTGCTGCTTTTTGAACTGACGCAACAGCTCAGGTGAAAGTTGGCGTCCGGTGATGGATTCAAGCACTTCTGTCAGGGGTCTACCTGACTTGCGAGTTTCCACCAGTGCCTGCTGCATCTGTTCGTTGTCAACAAAACCTGACTGAATCAGCTTGTTGCCAAAGGGAGAAAAATCGTTGCGGACAACAAGGGCGCGTCGTTGTGATGAGGAGTGAGTCATATTTGCTAAAAATATCTCTTAGACAAAGTATTCCCAAAAGCTGTGGCTGAATTTACATTTCGGAAGCTAAGAAGAGATAGCTTCCGGGTTAGCTGACATTTTAAGAAAGATGCTCGAACGGGGTTAAGAATTGGCTCTACCTTGTTAGAGTACGCTGGATCGCCTAAAGGGGAAAGGCAAGAGCCGATCCGATAGGTCATCTGCCAACACGCTGCGATTAAAAATATCCGCTAAAAAATTGCTGGCGAGGTTTCGGGGCAAGTCCTAAGGGAGTAACACTCTCGGTGAGGTCTAAAGCAACGTTGGAATTGACATTCAATAATAGCCTTTACTAACTTGTGTTTGCACCCAAAAAGAAATGGGTAAGTGCCAATTGGCTATAAAAATCGCCTGCTTTTTTGAGTATTCGTCCGTTGTCGGCTGTGGGTGAAAAGAGAGGTGTTGGACAACGACTGTCGTGAATATGTCTTGGGGATGACACAAGCGAAGCAGGTGTCGGCAAAAGTGTTAAATTTAATTAAGGGATGCAAAGCTGAACGGCATAGAGGTAAAGATATGTCAGAATGCCAGCATCAGGGTAGGTGCAATGCACTTTGGAGTTCGCTCTAGGTGCAGACTATCAGCATTCTGCCCAGGCATACCCAAATTCACCGGAAGTAACAATCTCGGCTCTAATGGTGTAGTGATTGTTCAAGATCTTCTTTAGAGGATACCGGAGTGGAAATTGGGTTGCCTAAGAGTACAAAATAAATGAGAGCGCAATTGCTAGCAGTCTCTTGATTAAGATTAAGTAGATCATGATCAAAGAAGAAAATCTGCCGGAAAACGCTTCACAAGCCGATGAAACCCCAAGGGAAGATCGCGCAGTGGGAGACGAAGAAACAGCAGCGATGGAGGTGGACTTGAGTATAGAACCGGATTCAGAGTCGCAGTTTGAGAGTGCGGAAGCGCCAGCTACAGAAGCTGTGTCTGAAGCGACTGTGGCTGAGGGGGGAGACGGAGTAGAGACGATGCCAGCCGCATCAATCCCTCTAGAAGAATTAATATCTGACGGAGACCGTAGCCAACAAGAGGCGTTAAGACAGGAAAATGAAGCCCTAAAAGCAAAGATGGACGAGCTTTCAGGGCAGTGTGAAGCCTTCAAAACGCAGTCGGTCAGAATTGCTGCAGATTTTGATAATTTCCGGAAGCGCACTGCCAAGGAAAAAGAAGACTTGGAAGCTCAGATTAAGCGAACCACGATTATTGAATTGCTTCCGGTTGTGGATAATTTTGAGCGGGCGCGATCGCATATTAAACCGCAAGACGAAGGCGAGATGACGATCCATAAAAGCTACCAGAGCGTATACAAGCAACTGGTAGACTGTCTCAAGCGGATCGGGGTTTCTCCCATGCGTCCTGAGGGACAAGTTTTTGATCCCAATCTCCATGAAGCGGTAATGCGGGAACCGACCAGCGAACAACCGGAAGGAACCGTAATTGAACAGCTAATGCGGGGATATTTCATTGGCGATCGCGTTCTTCGTCACGCCATGGTCAAAGTTGCGGCAGCTGAGGAGCCCGTGATAACCTCAGAGGAAAGTAATTCCGACTCAGCAGAAACTTAATAGACGGGCGGCAGCGACAGTTTATTGGTGTCGCCTATTCTTACTTAAGGAGTTGGGAATTATCCCTAGTCTCCATTCCCAGAAAAGTTTAAAAATTTTACAAACCTTTACGCTGAGGCCCTATGGGAAAAGTCATTGGCATCGACCTGGGCACAACCAACAGTTGCTTGGCTGTTTTAGAAGGCGGGAAACCCCTTGTCATTCCTAACTCAGAAGGTGGGCGAACAACACCAAGCATCGTAGGATTTGGCAAAGCAGGCGATCGTTTAGTTGGTCAGCTGGCAAAGCGGCAGGCAGTGACCAACGCCGAAAATACTGTGTACAGCATCAAGCGCTTTATTGGTCGTCGGTGGGAGGACACAGATACGGAGCGATCGCGCGTCCCCTATAACTGTGTCAAAGGTCGGGACGACACCGTTGATGTGCAAATTCGCGGGCGCAACTTCACGCCGCAGGAAGTTTCTGCCATGATCCTGCAAAAGCTGAAGCAGGATGCAGAAAACTTTCTCGGAGAAGCCGTGACGCAAGCCGTGATCACGGTTCCTGCCTACTTCACTGATGCCCAACGACAAGCTACCAAAGATGCCGGAACCATTGCCGGATTGGAAGTGCTACGCATCATCAACGAGCCAACGGCGGCTGCCCTTGCCTATGGCTTAGATAAACAAGATGAAGAACAGTGCATCTTAGTCTTTGACTTAGGCGGCGGTACCTTTGACGTTTCAGTTTTGCAACTTGGCGACGGCGTTTTTGAAGTCAAGGCAACCTCAGGGAACAACCACTTGGGCGGCGATGACTTCGACAACGTTATTGTGCGCTGGATGATTGACAAGTTCACGGAAACTGATGGCATAGACTTGGGATCTGACAAGATGGCACTCCAGCGCTTGCGAGAAGCAGCGGAGAAAGCCAAAATCGAACTCTCCAGCATGGGGAGTACCTCCATCAACTTGCCCTTTATCACTGCTGATGAAACAGGGCCGAAGCACCTAGAGATGGAACTGTCCCGCGCCCAGTTTGAAGAACTTGCTGGCGAGCTGATTTCTGGGACAATTGAACCCGTGATTCAGTCTCTCAAAGATTGTGACTTGAAAGCCGATGATATTGACCGGATTTTGCTGGTTGGTGGTTCAACCCGGATTCCGGCCGTTCAAGAAGCGATCAAAAAATTCTTTGGAGGGCGATTGCCCGATCGCTCAGTTAACCCAGACGAAGCCGTTGCTTTAGGTGCCGCAATTCAAGGCGGTGTCTTGGGTGGCGAAGTTGAAGACTTACTCCTACTGGATGTCACTCCCTTATCTTTAGGAATTGAAACCTTGGGAGAAGTCTTTACAAAAATTATTGAGCGTAACACGACTATTCCCACCAGCAAGTCTCAGGTATTTTCCACTGCCACGGATGGACAGACTTCCGTAGAAATTCACGTCTTGCAGGGCGAGCGGGCAATGGCAAAAGACAACAAGAGCCTGGGTAAATTCCTGCTAGCTGGTATTCCCCCAGCTCCCAGGGGAGTCCCGCAGATCGAAGTTGCCTTTGAAATTGATGTCAATGGTATTTTGAAAGTCTCCGCCGCTGATAAAGGCACAAACAGAGAGCAAAGCATTCGCATCACCAACACAGGTGGACTCAGTAGCAATGAAGTGGAACGGATGCGGCAAGAGGCAGAAAAATATGCTGAATCAGACCGCCGTCGTATAGAACTGGTAGAACTCAAAAACCAAGCTGAAAGCCTGTTCTATAGCTATGAATCGACTCTAAAAGATAATGGAGAGTTGATTCGTGAGAATCTGCAAGCCAAAGCAATGCAGGTACAAGCAGCAGAGAAAATGGAGGAAATCCAAGCGGCAATGACTGATGACTCGATTGCGGTCGAGGAAATCAAACAAAAAATTGACGAGTTCCAGCAAACGTTGTTTGCGATTGGCGGGTTTATCTACGCCAATGCGGCAAAGGGTGCTGAAGCAGAAGAATTTGCCCCAGAGGATGAAAATGCTTCCGTTGCTGAGTTTAACCAAGAGGCTGAACCTGCCGCAGAGGAAGAACAAGAAGACTTCAACTTTGACTTTGATGAAGACAGCACAGTAGCGGCGGATTACGAACCCGTAGACTAGCACTCTTAGGCATTGGAGGGAAGAAGTATAGTCACAAAAGCAATTTTTGGCTCTTCAACCCGCTTAACTGCTTGGAAATCTCCGTGATTTCTCCAATGCCTAATCGTTTCTGTTACCCTAGTCCCTAGCACCATTACTCTCAATCGTTAAAACAAACCAGCGCTCTATGGCCCGCGACTACTATGAAATTCTCGGTGTCTCACGTGATGCCGACAAAGAGGAACTGAAGCGCGCCTACCGTCGCCTCGCCCGGAAGTATCACCCGGATGTCAACAAGGAAGTAGGGGCGGAAGAGCAGTTCAAAGAAATTAACCGTGCCTACGAAGTTCTTTCCGAGCCAGAAACCAGGGATCGTTACGATCGCTTTGGAGAAGCCGGGATTAACGGTGCCGGGGCTGGTTTTGGTGGCATGGAAGATATGGGCTTTGCCGATATCTTTGAAAGCTTCTTCAGCGGCTTTGCAGGGGGCGCAGGTCAACAAACTCGCAGACGGAATGGCCCCGTTCGGGGGGATGACCTACGGCTTGACCTGAAGCTGGAATTTAAAGAAGCCGTATTCGGGGATGAAAAGGAAATTCGCATTCCCCACTTAGAAACCTGTAATGTTTGTAGTGGTATGGGAGCCAAGCCAGGCACCCGACCGCGTGCCTGCCCAACTTGTAGCGGTACAGGTCAGGTTCGTCGTGCCACCCGCACACCCTTTGGCAGCTTCACGCAAGTCTCTAGCTGTCCCACCTGTAATGGGGAAGGACAGGTGATTGAAGATAAGTGTGAAGCCTGTGGTGGTGCTGGTCGCAAGCAAGAAACTAAAAAGCTGAAAATCACTGTTCCTCCTGGTGTGGACAATGGTACCCGCCTGCGAGTTTCCAAAGAAGGAGATGCTGGTTTACGCAGCGGCCCGCCGGGAGATTTGTATGTTTACTTGTTTGTTGAGGAAAGCTCAGAATTTCAGCGGGATGGCATTAATATCCTGTCGGAAATTAAGATTAGCTACTTGCAAGCGATTTTAGGATGCCGTTTAGAAGTGAGTACGGTGGATGGCCCAGTCGAGTTACTGATTCCGCCAGGAACACAACCAAGTACCGTGCTGACTTTGGAAAATCATGGTGTTCCTCGGTTAGGAAATCCGGTCAGCCGTGGCGACCATTTGATTACGGTGTTGATTGATATTCCCACGCGAGTGACAACAGAAGAACGAGAACTGTTGGAGAAATTGGCAAAAATTAAAGGCGATCGCACTGGAAAAGGTGGTTTGGAAGGGTTCTTAGGAGGGCTGTTTCGCGGATGAGTATGCCCGCCGCAGCAACGCCCAACCAGACGCCTGATGCTCAGCTCGACTTGCGCGGGACGCCTTGCCCGATCAACTTTGTGCGGACAAAATTACGCCTAGAGCAAATGACGCCTGGAGCCTTGCTGGAAGTGTGGCTAGACCCCGGTGAACCGATTGAGCAGGTACCCGATAGTCTAGTAATGGAAGGCTACGCGATCGAGCAAATTGAAGACCGCAGGGAGTTTTTTGCCCTGCAAGTACGGCGTCCTGTAGCATCGGCATGAAGGCGGCACCAAGGTCTGAGCAGCGCTCTGACGTGGATGCACCACTGATGGGTACGGTGATCGCCGTGCAAGCAAACTTTTACCAGGTACAGTTGGACTCCTTGAGTGGGGTAAAAGAGGAAGGGGGCGATTTTGAGCCGAGTTCCACTGGACGACCGACGACTGACGACCAACCCCCGCGCCTCCTTTGTACTCGCCGCGCGCGTCTGAAAAAAATTGGTCAGCGGGTAATGGTGGGCGATCGCGTTGTGGTGGAAGAACCAGATTGGGCAGATGGGCGAGGCGCGATCGCTGATGTCCTGCCCCGAAAAACCCAGCTAGACCGTCCCCCTATCGCCAATGCCGATCAAATCCTGCTTGTTTTTGCCTTAGCAGAACCGCCTCTAGACCCCTATCAACTTACCCGCTTTCTCACGAAGGCAGAGTCTACCGGATTAGAGGTTTGTTTGTGTTTGAATAAGAGCGATTTGGTAGAGCCAGAGCAGCAAAATGCCTGGAGAAATCGCCTGAATGACTGGGGTTACGACCCTGTATTTATCAGTCTCTACACCCTCACGGGTTTAGATAAACTAAGCAATCAGCTTACTCAAAAAATTACCGTTCTCGCGGGACCTTCTGGTGTTGGTAAGTCAAGTTTAATTAACCAACTGATTCCCAATCTCAATATCCGAGTCGGCGAAGTGTCCGGTAAACTCAACCGAGGGCGTCATACTACCCGCCACGTTGAACTGTTTGATTTACCCCATGGGGGACTGCTGGCAGATACTCCTGGCTTTAATCAGCCAAACCTTGATGTTTCCCCAGAGGAAGTCGTCCAATGTTTTCCGGAAGCTAGGGCAAGATTAGCAGTCGATAGCTGTCAGTTTAGTGATTGCTCCCATCGAGATGAGCCGAACTGCGCGGTGCGGGGAGATTGGGAGCGCTATGAGTATTATCTAGATTTGTTGGACGAGGCGATCGCGTGGCAAGAAGCGCTGAACGACCAAGCCGATCCCGAATCGACTATGAAAGTAAAAACAAAAGGGAAAGGGCAAACCCAAAACGAACCCAAGTTAGAAAGCAAAAAATATCGTCGGCTTTCCCGTCGCTCTCAACAACAAGCGCTTCAGGAACTCTACCGGGAATCCGAAGACTTTTAGACGCTGCTGCTGACGGCGAAGTTAGAGGAGCAGTTTGCCCTAAGTGCCAAACTAGAAGCAGAGATTCGGGACAATCTCAAGGGGTTGGGGTACCGACTATGACAGTTGCAGTAGAGATTCGATGCTTAAGCGTGCAGGACTACCGCCGCATGGTGGAGGCTGGGATTCTGGCACCGGATGAGCGGGTGGAGTTAATTGAAGGACAGCTTTATCGGATGGTGGCGAAGGGTACGTTTCTTCAGTAAGTCCTACATTGGCTCCAAACTGAGCTTTCTCCACATCAGCACGACTCAGGTTGTTACGACTCAGATCGGCAAAAATAAGGTCGGCATCCTTCATCATGTAGTATGAAAAAAATTGAAAGCTAAAGATGACTCAAGACAACAAGCCACTCAATAGCCACATCGAAGAATACTTAGATTATTACTGTGGGTTATCTCATGCCCCTGAATTCGCCGTTTTACTCAAAGGGCAATGGGGAGCTGGAAAAACCTGGTTTATCAAGAAGTACCGCGAAAAGCTTAAAGTCAAGAATCAACGATGTTTGTATGTCAGCCTTTATGGAAAGACTAGCTTTTCTGAGATAGAAGAAGCGTTCTTTCAGCAATTACACCCTATACTGTCATCAAAGGGAATGGCAATAACAGGAAAAATTTTAAAGAGTTTTCTAAAAGGTACACTGAAAATTGATTTAACTAATGATGCAAAAGACGATGGAACATGGAGTGTCCAGATTCCAGATTTTGACCTTCCTGAGTATCTTAAAGATGCTGATAAAAGTATTTTAATATTTGATGACTTAGAGCGTTGTAAAATAGATATTGGTAATATTCTGGGATATATCAACTACTTTGTAGAACATAAAGGGTTAAAAGTAATTATTATCGCAAACGAAGAGGAATTGCTTAAAGTTGATAACTACAAAGCTATTAAAGAGAAGCTAATAGGCAAAACCTTTGGTGTATCTCTCGATTTGGAAGGTGCATTAAAAAATTTTATTACTGTGGTAAATAATTCAAGTGTTACAAAGTTTTTGATGGATAATCTTGAATTAATAGAAAATTTATATAGTAAAGCAAAATATGAAAATTTAAGAAATTTAAAACAGATTGTTTTAGATTTTGAGAGAATTTTTGAATCGTTACCAGATGAGGCAAGAAATAAACCGGAGCTTCTTCAAGATATCTTGAAATTTTTGATGATTTTTTCTATTGAAATTAAACGCGGAAAAATGCTTCCAAAAGATATTAGCACATTAGAAGAAGTATACAGGTTTGGGATTCAAAAGCAAGCTGAACGCAATGTAAAACACATGTTAAAGAATGAGTATAATCAACTATCCACTGTAACCACACAAGAAAATAGCCAAGAGGAAAATTCACTTCAAGAAGTCCTTGATAGGTATCGAAGTCTTAATCTCAATCTAGATAATTTTTTCCCAAGCAATTTATGGTGGCAAACATTTCTTGATAAAGGAATCTTAGATAAGCAAGAGCTAGACCAATCACTGTTAACCAGTAAATATTTTCAAGATGAAAATACTCCTAACTGGGTTAGGTTGTGGCATTTTTCTACCCTTAAAGACGATGAGTTTAATGATTTATTAAATAAAGTCGAATTAGAATATGCAAATAGAAAATTTGTTAACCTTGGAGAAATCAAGCATGTTTTAGGACTTTTCTTAATGTTTTCTGAGGTTGGTTTATATAATAAGAGCAAGGAAGAAATCCTAAATGATTCAAAGCTTTATATTGATGATTTGAAGGATAAGGATAAATTAGATGTAGATCTTAAAAATCAAGAAGATTATTTTGAGCGTCTAAATAATGGCTATCGCGGCTTAGGCTTTCAAAGAAAAGAATTTGCAGAATTTATAGAATTTATTTCTTATGTTACCGAAGTTATACAGTTAGTAATTATTAAAAAATTACCTTCTGCTGCTCAATATTTACTCTCCATTATGCAAAATGATGTATGGAAATTTTACCGAATGATTTGCATAAATAATTCGTCGAATTGGGATTCGGAAAATCAGAAATACTATAAGACTCCGATATTAAATTATATAAAGGAAGATGAATTTATAGAAAAATTCATAGGTATGGAAGTTGAAGAACGAAGAGTAGTTTATTGGGCATTAAAAGAACGCTATGAATATGATAGTAATAATATTAATTTAATTGAAGAACTGAGTTGGCTTAAATCTGTTTACAGTCTATTGCTAAATGAAGCTAATCAGAAGAAAGGAAAAGTTAGCGGCTATGTTTTAGAAAATGAGACTCAACATTATTTAGACGAAGTAATAAAAAAGCTTGAAGCAAAAAAGAACACAAGCATAAATAGCCAGTAAATATTTTGGACAATCCTTTAGGCGAAACATGGGCTTTTGGAGATAAAACTAAGCGGGGGCTGTCGAGCGCAAGACATGGTTGAACTCCCAAGAATCCAGGAAAGTCTCCAAAGCCGTCGCCTCAGAACAGGTAGTGGATTTGTTCGCGGCAGCACGCGAACTGGTGCAGGCAGTCCGCCGCAATGTAACAATCGACTGGACGGTAAAAGAGAGCGTCAGAGCAAAGCTGCGAACCTTAGTAAAGTGACTGTTACGGAAGTATGGCTACCCACCAGATAAACAGGAGAGAGCGACACTAACGGTGCTGCAACAGGCTGAGTTACTGTGCAAAGACTGGGCGGCGTGAGGGAGAATGAGTGCTAGCCGTTGAGTAAAAATGCGACTAATGAATCTCCAAGCACCTTGGCAGCAGGAAGCCGTGATTCAGCAAAGCCAGCGCCTCTGGTACAGCTTCCAACATTGGACGGGGCGTTCTCTGCTTGAGACTCAGGGAACGGCGGTAGAACTGGCGCAACAGATGTTTGAAGCGCCGTTTGTCTTGATTTCCCACGGTACAGAACCCGACCCAATTTTTAACTACGCTAATCGGCAGGCTTCGGCACTCTGGGAGCTTCCTTGGGAGCAGTTTACTCAGATGCCTTCGCGCCTAGCGGCTGAACCCCTTAGGCAAGAAGAACGCGATCGCCTCTTGGCGGAAACAGCCGCTAAAGGTTTTGTGAGTAATTTTTCCGCGATTCGCATCTCCAGCACAGGTAAACGTTTCCAGATTGAAAATGCGGTGATTTGGAATGTAGTCGATGAAAAAAACCAGCCCCATGGTCAAGCCGCAGCGTTCTGGAATTACAAATTCATCGACTGATTGAGAGCGAACCTAACTCAACGTCGTCACCGTCAAAACCTGCGGCGGTGTTGCATCGGGGGGGTAGAGAAAGTCTATCTTCACTAATCGTTGCTCATCGGGTTCGAGATTCAGCGTCACTAACGGATCTCCCCTTTGACCTCGCCGCTGCACCAAATGTACGTAACGCTTACTTTCCTGTCCGCGATCGTTTTTATAGGTAACTTGAACAGTTCCTCGGAAAAATATCGGCTCTTGAGCGGGGTTTTGGAGAAAATAGAGTTGGTTTTGCCGATCTTCTCGCTTCAAAGGAGTCTGGAGTGACACCGTTACCCTTTGCGTCTCGCGAGTGGCGTTATGGAGTGGCAAGCTCAAGCTGTAGTGAACCCCGTAGTTGCCGTGCGCTCGATAAGCAGTATCAGGGTAGCGCACCCGTAAGGCGGCACTCTGAACCTGACCCGTTCCCAAGGTAACTTCAGTAACTGTGCTGAGGGCGTAGGAAAAGGCTTGTCCCTGTTCGGGAATGGTGAGTTTCTTTTTCCCTGGGCGATCGACAATTTCGCTTTGCCACTGAGAACCTTGAGCGACCCCTGCAACCCGACCATAAATAATGTGACCGTCGGTTTCATCTGGGGGAGTAGGAGCGCGATCGCGGGGTTCGGCTAACTTTCCATTCTTCAACAACTGCTGCCACTCTGCTAGCAGCGGAGCGCGATAGGAAGGGGTTGTGGGGTTATCTTCCTTATTGAATGAGTCGAGCTGGGGAAACATCGCCAAACTCGCGACATGCACCTTTCCATTACTCCGCAAACGCATTAACGTCGAGCGAGCACTACTAATCGGTATGGGTACGTTGAGCAACATCTTACTCTCTCCCGGCGGAATGACGACTTGCGAGGGGAACCCTGTTTGACGTACGCCGCGCAGGATATCATTCATCACTCGCGAACCTGGCCCAGAATACACTTTGCCATCAGGATTTTCTACCAAGCTGGGTAAGTCAACAAACGGTGCATCGGGATGGGTGAGATAACTAACGACCTGCTGAACATTCACAGTTACCGGGCGTTTGCCGGGGTTATATACCACTATTCCCAGATATACCGGGCGTCCCTCTGGGGTGTTCGCTCTAGCAATATGATGGGCAAATATATCAAAACGTCCTGAGAGGGCAAAGTCTAGGTGAGCGCCAGGAACTGCTTTTCCGTCCGAGGGGAGTGTCGAAAGTAAGATGCCTTCTGTCTCAATTACTTCAGGGCTGTTGCTGTTAAATACAAATACGTCGTCCAATTCTCCTGGTAAAGCTCGTATCGGGTAGGGAACTATCACCACTTCTGGCGTTGCAGAAGGAGCTTGATTAGGTGGAGGTACAGGAATGGGAATCGGTGCGATTTGAGCAAGAGAAAAAATTGGCAACAATGACAGCATGAAGTATTACTACTGTTGTAGGAACGACAAGGCGAAGCAGACACAGTAAGCAAGGCGGATTATCCGTCCGCTCAAGGCTGTAACTATGTAGAAAAATTAAGTGTTTTGCTGACTTTTTATCCTACAGGTGTCTTGCACTTTCGAGAATCGCTATAGCGTTAACTAGAGAAAAATAGCTAATGTTGAAAACTCAAAGCGTCCCGCAAGCGCAACGGATAGGGGCGATCGCGTTCCTGTAGTGTTCTGGTTAGGTAGTATCTCCTGTGAGTTATTGCTCCAAAGTTTTAACGGTTAAAACCTGGGGTGGTGTGGCATCGGGAGGATAAAGCAAGTCCACCTGTACCAGTCGTCGATCGGAGGGTGGCATTCTTAGCTGGATTAAGGCTTCTCCCATCTGACCGCGTCGCTGTACCAAGTGGACAGTGCGCGTCTGGGGCAACCCAGCGTCATCCTTGTAGCGAACTTGCACGGAACCCCGGAAGAAAACTTGTCTGGGTAGCGGTTCAAAAAAGCGTAACCCCCCTTGGATTTGGTCTTCCTTAATTGGGGTTTGGAGGGCAAGGGTAACGGTTTGGGCGTTTGATGTGCGGTTGACTAGGGGTAACGTCAGGCTGTACTGCACTCCATAGTTACCGTGGGCAAAATAGGCGGTGTCGGGATAACGCACCAACATCGGCGCACTTTGCGCCTGATTTGTTCCCAGTCGCCCACCGGGAAGGGTGCTGATACCGTAGGAAAAGGCTTGTCCGGGCTGGGGAATGCTGAGGTAGGCAGTATTGGGCTGATCTACAAGCTGGGCTTGCCACTGGGAACCTTGGGCAACCCCCGCCACCCGACCGTAGATAATTCCACTGCTGGTTTGATCGGGAGGAGTGGGAGTGCGATCGCGCGCCCCTGCCAAGTCTCCTTTATCCAGTAATTCCCGCCATTCAGCTAAGGTTGGTGCCCGTTCTTCCCCGTTGCTATCTACAGGTGCAAACCGTGCTAAGGACGCCGCATAAACCGTACCATTGCTCCGCAGGCGCATTAATGTGGAGCGACCGTTAATCGGCGGTTCTAATGTCCGCACGGGGATGGGTAAGTTCAGCAACATGCGGCTTTGTCCCGGTGGAATCACCAACTGGGGGGGGAAGCCTGACTGACGACGCGATCGCAAAATATCGTTCATCACCCGCGAACCTGGCCCCGCATACACTCGCCCGAAACGATTTTCTACCTGTGAGGGCAACTCAATAAAGGGGGCATCCGGCTGACTAAGGTAACTTGCTGCCTGGAGAATGTCTACCGTCACGGGTTTAGTGCCCGGATTGTGCAGGACAATTCCTAAATACAGCGATCGCAAATCTTCCGGGGTGGCGGCTTTAGCTATATGGTGGGCAAACACATCAAAGCGTCCCTGGAAGGGAAAGTTTAAGTGGGCTGTTGGTGTCGCCTTCCCCTTGGGTGGAAATGTGGAGAGTAAAATACCTTCTGTCTGTACTAGTTCTGGACTATTGCTGTTGAAGACTGGAACCTTATCCAACTGCCCTGGTAAAGGTCGAACTTCTTGCGGTTGTAGGATGGGTTGGGGTTCCGGTGTCGGTGTGGGGATTGGGGTAGCTTGAGCGAGAAAGAGTACGGGCAAAAATGAGAACATGGGCAGAAAAATTGTCTTTTGTGATTCAAAGACAATAAGACATAATCAAGCGCGATCGCGTTCCTGCTGTTTTGGGAGCAGGATAGAGTAATTAACCGCACCAGGCGCAGAGTCAGCAGTGCCATGCCGCTATAGACGAATTATTGGCGTAAGTCCCGTTAATATTGCGCTTTGGTATCGGTGATGCTACAGACTGATGGCAGATTCAGCAAAATCCTCTGATGCCAGAAACAGCCCAAAAGCTGATAGCGTCAAAAAAGAAAAATCTAGTTCTGGACGCGATCGCTTGAAAACCCGCTCAACTTACTGGCAACTATTGCCTTACATCCGACCTTGGTGGAAAACCATCGCTCTGGCATTGAGTTGTACATTACTCTTTGTCGCCTGCTGGCCGATCCTCGCGTGGTTAGCGGGTCGTATTGCTGGCTTTGTGGGTGAAGGAAATGTCAGGGCGATCGCGCAACTTGTAGGCATCGCTGCACTAATTTTCCTGGTTCAGAAGATAGCCCAGTTCGGGCAAGATACCCTGATGGCAAAAGCTGCCTTATTTATTGCTCTCGATTTACGCAAAAGCATTTACGCTCACTTGCAGCAGTTGAGTTTGGGCTACTTTGAATCCGTTCAAACCGGGGATTTGTCTTATCGCCTCACTGAGGATGTTGACCGAGTTGGGGAAGTGGTGAACAAAATCTTTCAGCAGTTTATCCCCTGTATTTTGCAACTCGTCGCTGTCTTGAGTTATGTCATCTACCTCAACTGGCAGCTAACTCTAGCAATTTTGCTGATTGCGCCGCTCATGGGGGTGTTGATTGGTTGGTTTGGGGAACGAATGCGGAAATACTCTCGCCGCAGCCAAAATCAGGTGTCAGATTTGTCAGCATTGCTGATTGAAGTTTTCAGCGGTATTCGTTTAATCCAAGCCTTTGCAGCGGAAGATTATGCCTTAGCGAGATTTAGCCAAGAGGCAGAAAATAACCGCAGAGCAAAGTATGCGGCAGAACGGCTGAAGGCGATTCAGTTTCCGGTGGTGGGGTTTTTGGAAGCCTTGTGCATCCTGCTGGTGTTTTTACTCGGTGGCTGGCAAATTTCTCAAGGCAATCTCACAGGGAGTGAGTTTGTCAGCTACGGTGCCGGGGTGGCAATGTTGATCGATCCGATCTCCATTCTCACCAACAATTACAACGAGTTTAAGCAGGGAGAAGCCTCTGTAGACCGGATTTTTGAACTATTTGCCATTAAATCGACAGTAGTAGAAAAGCCTAATGCGATCGCTCTGCCGGATGTGACCGGAAAAGTTGAGTACCGTAACGTTAGCTTTGCCTATCATGCCGACAAACCTGTGCTGCAAAACCTGAACTTGCTGGCACTTCCTGGAGAAGCGATCGCCCTTGTGGGGACTTCCGGGGCAGGAAAAACGACTATTGCGAATCTACTGCCTCGCTTTTATGACACCCAGGCAGGGGAAATCCTCATTGATGGGGTCAACACTCGCGATGTCACCCTCCATAGCTTACGGCGTCAAATCGGCATCGTACCCCAAGAAACGACGCTGTTTTCCGGCACAATCGCTCAAAATATCGCCTTCGGAAAAGCGGAGTTTGATGTCAAAGATATCCAGGAAGCAGCAGAAATTGCCAACGCCCACCAATTTATCTCCCAATTTTCTCAGGGCTATCACACCTGGGTAGGAGAACGGGGAATCAACTTATCTGGGGGACAGCGACAGCGAATTGCGATCGCCCGTGCAGTTTTGTTCAACCCCAGAATCTTGATTCTGGATGAAGCCACCTCAGCCTTGGACTCAGAATCCGAAGCCTTAGTTCAGGAAGCCCTAGAACGAATCATGCGCGATCGCACTGTGTTTATCATCGCCCACCGCCTCGCCACCGTACGCCGCGCTGACCGTATCCTGGTTGTCGAACAAGGACAAATTGTCGAATCCGGCACCCATGAGGAACTGTTAGAAAAAAGCGGACGCTACGCCCGCTTCTATGCCCAGCAGTTTAGTTAGGGATGGCATGAAGGTCGAAGGCGATTAGCGAAGCCGAGCCGCCCTTGTTCCCTCATACTTCATACTTCATCCCCATCCCCAACTCACCGACTCAGAACTCAGGACTCAGAACTCAGAACTCAGGACTCAGAACTCAGGACTCAGAACTCAGGACTCAGGACTCCGCCCCTAAAGTTTCTCTAAGTAACTCAGCAGGTCAGCCATTTCCTGAGGACTGGGCTGGAATTTTGGCATGGGTGGGGTTTGACCGCTGATCACTTGCTGAATCAGTCCGACTTCTGACTTGTGTTTCGAGACATTTTGCAGGCTAGGCCCAACTCGACCATCAGCTTGTATGCCATGACAGCCAGCGCAATTGATCTGGAAAATTGCCTTGCCTCGAATTGAATCGCCCCTCAGGGATAAAACATCGTGAATATAAGGCTCTGATACGCGAACTAGATGGATACCGATAGTACTTGCGAGGACGACAAGGAGCAGCGCTATCGCCATCACAATAATCCGCCGTATCAGGCTTTCTGGTGTTGCCAGCTGGTTATCCAAAGCTTTCTCATTAAATTGATATTGACAAAACAGTTTTCACTTTAGACATTTAACGCTGACATAAGCGATCGCGTTGAAATCACTCAAGTATGTCGGTCTATCTCTAAGTGTATCGATTAATAAACACAGCTTAAAATTTATAGACAATGCAGGCAAGGGTTGTTTCAGCCATTTTTTGCAGATTGATGATTGCTAGCTGCACCATTTTGCTGAGTCGGAAGCGTTTCGTCGCTGTAGCTAGTAGGATGAGAAACAGGCAAAAACTTCAATTTAAGGAGAACTGACGTGGTCGAACCACTGCTTTCGGGCATTGTGCTTGGCTTAATCTTTGTTACCCTCGCTGGGTTGTTCGTCGCGGCTTACCTGCAATACAAGCGTGGTGACCAGCTAGGTCTGTAGTCAAACCTAGGGGCGAGAGTGCAGGGGTGAGAAGGCGGGGCGATTAGACCTACTCGTGCCCAGTCTTGTAACTTTTCGTATCTCGCTCCTCATACTGATAAAAGGTGACGGCTGTATTGCCGTAGACCTTTTGGCGGCAAATTTCCAAACCTGGAATCGGCTTGATTGCCCAACTATTGGGGTTATGCTCAACAGCGAGTTCGCCGTTTTCCGCTAATAGTTGATGAAGGGCGATCGCGTCTAATACAGGTTGATACAAACCGCTGGCGTAGGGCGGATCGAAGTAAATCCGGTCGAAGCGATCGCCTTTGAGTTTCTTCAACTGCTGCACCACATCTCCCCGCACAATCTTAAAGTCTTGCTCAGGCTGAACCACCTGCTGCCAGTTTTGCTGGATAACTACACAGGCTTTTGCCCATTGCTCTATACCCACGACATAGCTAGCGCCCCGACAGAGCGCTTCTGCCCCCATTGAACCCGTTCCCGCACACAAGTCCAACCATCGGCAACCCTCAATACTTCCCTGCCAGATGTTAAAGATTGCCTCCCGCACCCGCGCTGCGGTTGGTCGCGTTGCTTGTCCTGGTAAAGTTTTTAATTGACGATTACCGTAAATTCTCATTTTCGAGCTGAATGTTACGCCGGAACCTTCTCCCGCACCTGAGCAACGAAGTTAGAGAGAATCTGTAACCCGGCTATGGAAGACTTTTCCGGGTGGAACTGAACTGCCATCAAATTGTCGCGAGCGATCGCGGCTGTTATCCTTTGACTACCATGGGTAATCGTCGCTGCCCGAATTTCTGGATTGGCAGGGTCAACATAGTAAGAGTGGACGAAGTACGCCCAAGGCTGCTCAGGTAAATTTTGCCACAAGGGAAGGTGGGGTTGAGTTAAATCCAGTTGGTTCCAACCCATGTGAGGAATAGTGATTCCCGGTTCGTGGCGAAACCGTCGCACCATACCCGGAACAATACCCAAGCCCGGTTCTTTACCTTCTTCGCTACCCTCGAAGAGAACTTGCAATCCTACACAGATGCCCAAACATGGTTTGCCGCTTTCTATCGCGTACTTGATAGGGGCGACTAAATCACGCGATCGCAAACGTTGCACTGCCGGATCAAACGCACCAACTCCCGGCAACACTACCGCATCTGCCTGTTCAATTTCCGCCGAGGAATCAGTAATTTTCGTCGTCGCCCCCGCTTTCTCTAACCCTTTGCAGACAGAGTGCAGGTTCCCCATGTCGTAGTCAATAACGGTAATTACTGGCATTGAGCTAATCCCCTTTGCATCTGTTAGCGAAACTGTCTTTATTGTAAAGTGCTGCCATCCCTCCCCTATGACAAGAAAAATCCTCCTGACATCTTTTTAAACCGGACTACCTCACCAACTATCAAACTCTTCTAATGATTTGTGAGCAGAAATTGCCCAGTGCAACGGCGACAGAGCTTTACCAGCCGCTATCTACGTCGAAAAAATACCTAGGATGCAGCACTAACAAGCTATTGAGAGCATATCTGTGCTGAGAATTTATCTCCTCTCCCTGGGTAGAGTTTTAGTCGGCTGAGAATTTTTCTTTCCATGTCTAAAGGATGACGGCGCATCTAGCAAGTATTGTTTACATTAATTAACAAGAAACTTGAAATACTTTTTTCACTGGAGATTAACCCATGACTAACCCACAGAATACACAAACCCCTTACGACGATCAGTTTCAACGCAAGTACGGCGAGTTTGGCACCAAGTTTGAATTTGGTTCCAACCCCAGCGCTGAACTGTGGAACGGTCGTCTGGCAATGCTTGGCTTCCTGGCTGCACTAATCGTTGAGTTGTCAACAGGTCAAAGCTTCGTACACTTCCTCGGCTTGATGTAAGCCTGATGGGTCGTGCATTAACACCTAGTTCGTTAAGAGAAATTATTAATTAAATGGGAACTCACAACCAAGAGTTCCCATTTTTTTTGTTAGAAATTGAGGGTTAAGTCGTTGTATGAACTATGCGCTTTGCCCGTTCTCAGCCGCGATCGCTCTGGTTGTTTGGATTGCTGCTGTGCTTCCTTCTCACGCTTCTAGTAGCAGTTCGTAATCCCGCTTCCGGTTTAGGGCAAACAGAAATTCTCTGGGACAGTTGGGGAGTACCACACGTCTATGGGAGAGATGCGGAGGGGCTGTTCCGTGCCTTTGGCTGGGCGCAGATGCAGAGTCACGGGAATTTGATTTTGCGCCTTTATGGGCAAGCCAGAGGAGAAGCGGCGGAATACTGGGGTGAAAAGTATTTACCGTCTGACCAATATGTCAGGACAATGGGCATCCCCTCACGGGCTAAGGAGTGGTATCAGGCACAAAAGCCGGAAATGCGGCGTTATTTGGATGCGTTTGCCGCAGGTATCAATGCTTATGCCCAAGAACACCCAGACAAAATTGCCGATGAAGTTGAGCAGGTATTACCCGTTAATGGGGCGGATGTGCTGGCGCATGTGCAGCGAGTCATTCACTTCAACTTTGTGGTGAATCCAGAAAGTGTGGCGAGTCTGAGGCGTAGTGGAGCCAACGTCGGTTCTAATGCTTGGGCGATCGCGCCAACTCATTCCAAGAGTGGTAACGCGATGTTACTGGCTAACCCGCATTTACCCTGGTTTGACTTGTATCTTTGGTACGAAGCCCAACTAACAGCACCCGGTATTGATGCTTATGGTGCGGCTTTGGTAGGAATGCCAATGTTAGCGATCGCTTTTAACGACCACCTGGGCTGGGCGCTGACGGTTAATACCCATGATGGCTGGGATGCTTACCAACTCAACCTAGCCGAAGATGGTTACAGGTTTGATGGCACCGTTCGACCGTTTGAAATAGAAAACCAGGTTATTAAAGTAAAGCAAGCAAACGGCACGCTGCGGGAAGAACCGTTCGTTGTCAGACGTTCTATTCACGGTTCAGTGGTGGAGCAAAGAGAGAATAATGCGATCGCGCTGTCGGTTGTCGGATTAGAGCAACCCGATATCTTAGAACAGTTTTGGGAAATGGCAGGCTCAAGCAACTTGAGCGAGTTTGAAGCCGCACTAAAATCCTTGCAATTGCCGATGTTTAATATTCTCTACGGCGACAAAGATGGGCATATTCTGTATCTATTTAACGCTCTAGTTCCCCTCCACTCCCAAGGCGATTGGCGTTACTGGCAAGGGATTGTCCCCGGAGACACCTCCGCCACCCTAGGGAGGCAAACCCATCCCTACCAAGACTTACCGCGCATTCTTGACCCTGCCAGCGGCTGGTTACAGAATGCCAACGACCCCCCTTGGACAGCCACCTTCCCTCCAGCCCTCAATCCTGAAGATTTTCCCGCCTACCTAGCTCCCCGTTTCATGAACCTGCGATCGCAGCGTTCCGTCCGGATGCTCCAAGAAAAGGAAAAGTTGAGCTTTGAGGACGTAGTTGCCGATAAGTTCTCTTCCCGAATGGAACTGGCAGACCGGATCTTAGATGAACTAATTGCCGCCGCACGGGAACGGGGGAACGAGTCAGGACGGGAAGCCGCCGAAGTTTTAGCCGCCTGGGATCGGCAAGGGGCACCAGAGAGCAAAGGAGCTGTTCTCTTTACACTATGGGCAACGATGATGCCTTCTTCTGGTCTTTTTGCCACCCCTTGGAATGAGAACTTCCCCCTAACAACCCCGCAAGGTTTAGCCAATCCCACAGAAGCCGTGAGGGTACTAGAAACCGTCGCTGCCAGTGTTAAGTTACTTTACGGATCTTTGGATGTGCCTTGGGGCGAAGTTGCACGGCTGCGCTACGGGAATGTGGATCTACCTGCTAGCGGTGCTCCTGGACGAGTGGGGAGCTTTCGAGTGATTGACTTGCTCCCAAAAGCAGGCGGAGGCTTTCAGCAAGTGGCGGGCGACACCTATATCGCCGCGATTGAGTTTTCTAATCCCATCAAAGCCAAAGTACTGATGACCTACGGTAATGCCACGCAACCCGATTCTCCCCACATTGGCGACCAATTGCCGCTGTATATTCGGAATGAGTTAAGAAATGTTTGGCGATCGCGTCCAGACATAGAAGCCCATCTAGAGTCGCGTCAGGTTTTTTAAGTCCTGTAACCTCTTACCCCTCATACTTCATACTTCATACTTCATACTTCATACTTCATACTTCATACTTCATACTTCATACTTCATACTTCATACTTCATACTTCATACTTCAGTTGCGGCTAAGAGGCGATCGCTCAAATACCAGCGATCAGAATGCGGCTTAATCCATTGCTGTTTTCCTTGGCTATACTGTCGCTGGGAATGCAGCACCTCTCGAATTCGTTGTTTTTCCTTTGAGTTGAGATCGGGTAGCATTTTTTCTAAAGCCTGAAGTGCATGATATTGCTCAAAGGCAGATTGAGGTTGAGCGACCAACTTCAGTACCTCCTCAAAATGACCCACATCAGCAGCAGCAGATTCCAGGAACGAAAGCCCGACTAAGCGCTGACCTTGATGATTAGACCGGAGATGGGTTTTTACTTCTTCTACAGAAAGCTGGGCTTTGGGAGTCAGCGTCCGCATAATGCCTGCGATCGCCTCTATCAAAAAGTTACGCCGCGCTCCTGAGGGAGACTCTCGTAGTTCCTGGTAACGGTTCGCCATATGACTGAGTTCGCGTCGCACTTGCTCCGTTGAGAGGGGCAGAATGTACTCTTCATTGAGTTTTTGGCGGACTTGATGCAGTTCATCTGGTGTCGGCGTGCGTTCCTCAGCTCTTTCTAGAACAACCTTCAAGGCTCCTAGCGCCTCATCTTTCGTTTCCGAGTCCAACAGATGCAGCAGTTGCTCAATTCCAGGGCTGGTGAATTCTCCAGCAGGCGTTCTAATCATTCCTCCTACTAAAGCAAAGACTTGCAAAAGCGCTGGGAGCCAAACTAGAGCGAGAAACAACAACGTTGTATTCGTCACCCGAAAGCTAAAGGAAAAGCCTGTTTCCTGCGTCCAAGTCACTTCAAACAAGCTCAAGAACGCAAATAACCCACTCACAACCAGCCACTTACGCGGCACTTGCAGGATTGTCCGCAACAGCCAGGTGAGGGTTGTCCGGGGAATAGGAGGGCGCGATCGGGGGTTGGGGATGGGAGGGTTGGTCATCTTTTGGTGATGTAGGCGATCGCTCACCTCAAACTATCGCTTAAAATTGGTCTTTCATCCCCCGCAGCCGTCCAAAAGTCTGCACCGGGTCTTTACTTTTCACCGCCGCCTGTAGTTCTGGAACATCCCAGCGTAAAAAGGGATTCACTCGCTTCTCAATGCCCAAATGCGAAGGAATAGTGGCTTCCAAGCGACGACGTGCTTCTTTGACTTCCGTAAACCGCCGTTGCAAATCCGGATTATCCCCATCCACGGTTAAGGCAAATTGTAAATTTTTCTGGGTGTACTCATGTCCACACCATACCCGCGTGTCATCGGGTAACTCCCGCAGCTTACTCAAAGAGTCCACCATCTGCGAGGGCGTACCTTCAAACAACCTGCCACAACCCCCAGCAAATAACGTGTCCCCACAAAACAACTCCCCCGACTCGCCCTCTGTGGCGGGAGGAAAGTAGTAGGCAATATGACCGCTGGTATGTCCAGGAACAAAGAAAACTTCTCCGGTTCTCCCAGCAAACTCAACGCGCGAGCCTTCTTCTAAAAAGACCTGTTGTCCATCAATCCTGCCTCGATCTGCCGCACCACCATAAACACCCACGCCAGGATAAGATTGCATCAACTCCTTGTTGCCGCCGATATGATCCATATGGTGGTGGGTATTAAAGATTGCCACCAATTTTGCCCCCAACGCTTCCAAACGCCGCAATACTGGCGCAGCTTCCGCTGGATCGACAACAGCGGCAATATTCTGATCCGGGTCATGCAGCACAAAAATGTAGTTATCAGAAAGTGCTGGCAGCAGACTCACCTGCATTTGTTAATTCCTCCTTAATTAGGTCATCGACAAATGATTTAAACCCGTACCAAAATAAAATCAGCAGGGTTACTCTATTCTTAGCACTGATGTACCTTGGCAGCTTTGACGAGACGGCGTCGAGTACGCACAAGCAACATCAGTAAAGAACTTCTCAGGTAACCAGGGAGCAAAAACCTTCTTGAATGAGCAACAGTCTGGGGCAGAAACTATTTCCACTCAATCTCACCTCGCCCTTAAACAGATGGTCGAGCGAATTCTCAGTACTGGTCGATTAAGCCGTCAAGAGCATCTTCAGCTAGTGAATGCCTTTCTTTCTGGCTACAAACTTACAGAAGAAGAACGCTACTTGATTAATCAGGTTTTTGACGAACGGCAAATGGAAAGGCTAAAGTTTGTTAGCTAGTCACTGTAGTCGGCAATCAATTAGTCTGTTAGTCCACAACAAGTTAAAAAATATCCTGATTCGCACATGGGACAAAATACGTCAACCTTAATTTAACTTGACTGCTTAAAGTTCCTGAACTGAACCTGGATGGTGTAAATTTGGCTCAATCTAATCAAAAACCAAAAATTTCCTTAGTTGTTAGTGACTTATCTAGTAGTGGTTCTGGCCGATGGGGAGTAGGTGCAGACCGTCCCTTTTTACTGTATCAAGCTCTAAAAAAGCTTAATTATGACGTAGAGATTATTGGCTTTGTCCCTCATGAGAGTTCAGAGGAAATTCCAGATTCTGAGATCCCAACAATTTCTATAAATGGCTACAAATATCCTAAATTTTTTACTTCTATCAACACTATTCTAAAAAATATTAGTGGAGATATTATTTATGCGTACAAACTGAAGCCAAGCAGCTTTGGAATTGCATTAATTAAGAAATTTAAAAGTCGCTGCCCCGTTATTTTAGACATAGATGATTGGGAATTAAGTTGGCACGGCGGGGAGCAATGGCAATATCGACCGACTTTGAAGCAATTGGCTAGAGACATCTTGAAGCCAGATGGAGCTTTAAGAAATCCGGATCATTCTCTGTATTTGAAGTGGATTGAAGGGTTAGTTTCTTATGCCGACACAGTTACTACCCACAATAGTTTTTTGCAAAAACGTTTTGGAGGAGTCTCATTACCCAACGGCAAAGATATATCATTATTCGATCCGGATCGCTACGACCCTGAGGAAAGTCGAGCTAAGTACGGTTTATCAGGCTATCGAATTTTGATGTTTCCTGGTGCCCCACGTCCCTATAAAGGGCTAGAAGATGTGCTGATGGCATTAGACCATCTTAATCAACCAGATTTAAGACTGGTTATTGTAGGAGGAAGCCCCTACGATGACTACGACAATCAATTAATTCAGCAGTGGGAAAAATGGATCGTTAAACTGCCAAAATTTCCAGTTTCTATGATGCCTGAAGTTGTTGCAGCAGCTCACATTATCGTTGTTCCTCAACGAGATCATCCAGCCACACAGGCGCAGTTCCCTCTAAAACTAACTGACGGTATGGCAATGGCGAAGCCAATTATTTCTACCTTTGTGGGTGATATTCCAGAAATTCTCGGAGATACTGGATATCTTGTTGAGCCAAGTTCTCCAGAACAAATTGCCGCAAAAATTGAATGGATATTTCAGCATTTAGAGGCAGCAAATGCTCAGGGGATGAAAGCACGAACACGTTGCATGCAATACTACAGCATTGATTCAATGGCGGATATTCTCTCCAGCGTTATTGCAGACTTGAAGGTCAGTTAGTAAGTTTTTAGGACAATTATTTGATTTCATCGCAAGGAATACGGCATGTCTCCGAATAAGCTACTCCTGAGCTATGCGCTACGCTATCCATTTTTAGTAATTTCGACAGTTGTTTTGGGTTTTTCTGGTGCCCTCTTTAATGGCATCAGTACAGCTTTGATTGTGCCCGTAGTTTTGAGCTTTTTAGGTCAAGATGTCACTAACTTACAAGGCGCACCACCAATTCTTCAGAAATTGCTGTCCCTTTTTGATGGTGCGCCAGAAACTTACCGTCTGATCCTAATGACAGCAGCTGTTTTACTGGCGATCATTTTAAAGAATGTCACAACTTACATTGGCTCATTAGTTTCTACCTATTTATCCCGTTCCCTCGTTAATGGGATGCGCCTGGAAGGATTACAGTTACTTTTAAAGGTGGATATTGACTACTTTTATAAACATAAAGTTGGCGACTTAATTAATCACATAAATCAAGAAGTTGGTCGAACTTCTAACGCTATTCGGATTGCAATCCGCATGTTTGCAACTGCAATAAATATCTTAGTATATGTCGGCATTTTACTCTTGATTTCCTGGGAATTAACCTTGGCAGCAACGGGCTTACTATTATTGGTAACCCTCTCCAATCAGTATTTTATTAAGAGAGCTAAACAGTTTGGACGAATACTTAGTGATAAATCACGCGCTTACTCTAGTGCCCTGCTCGAGTTATTAAGCGGAATTCGGTTAATTAAAAGTATTGGTAATGAAGACTATGAATATAAACGCGTAGAGTTACTAATTAGAGAGCGAGAAAAAGCTGAGTTAGAATCTCAAGCAAATTTTGCTGCTATTAGCCCCATTAATGAAGTATTGGGGATTATTACGATATTAGCAATTGTTGCCTTAGGGCGGATTTTTTTTAGCGGTCAATTAGACTCTCTTTCGGCAATTTTATTAACTTATCTAGTTATTTTCTTTCGATTACTTCCCTTCGTTGGTCAGTTAAATGGCGCTCGTAGTGAATTTGCCAATGCCGCTCCCAGTGCTGAAATTGTGGCTGATTTTATGCGACAGGATAACAAGCCATTCATGGTGAAAGGCGATTTCCTTTACACGAAGCTGAAAGAAGGAATTGCCTTTAAAGACATATCATTTGCCTATCCTGGAAACAAGGATTTGGTGTTAGACCAGGTCAATTTATGGCTACCGAAAGGAACAACTTTAGCTTTGGTTGGTGCCTCCGGTGCGGGGAAATCAACGCTAGCGGACTTACTACCAAGATTTTATGATCCGAGGCAAGGTTGTATCGTCCTTGATGGCAAGGATTTGCGGGAATATGACCTCCGAACGCTGAGAAAGTCAATGGGAATTGTTAGCCAGGACACGTTTTTGTTTAACAATTCTGTTCGTTACAACATTGCCTATGGGCAGGAAGATGTCACGGATGAAGAGGTGATGGCAGCGGCAAAACGAGCCAATGCTTACGAATTTATTGAACAACTGCCTCACAAGTTTGAAACAGAGGTTGGCGATCGCGGCGTGATGCTCTCTGGAGGACAACGGCAACGATTGGCGATCGCGCGGGCTTTGCTGCGTAACCCCGATATATTAGTCTTGGATGAAGCAACGAGCGCTCTAGATACAGTGTCTGAGCGGCTGGTGCAACAGGCAATTGAGGAACTCTGTCGCGATCGCACGACGCTGGTAATTGCTCACCGCCTCTCAACGGTGCAAAAAGCGGATCAAATTGCTGTACTCGATAAGGGACGCGTGGTGGAAGTGGGTACCCACCAAGAATTGTTGAGCAAGGGTGGCTACTATGCGCGTCTGTATGAGATGCAGTTTGCTGAACAACCGGAAGAGGTGCCTAGGTTTACTGAAAAATTTACCAGAGCCTCCTACGAAATCCGCACTCATCTCAACTCAATGATTGGTTTCCTACAGTTACTTGTAGACGAGCTTGTAGACTCTCCCGAAGAGCAAAGCGAATTGATTGAAGAATCTTACTCCTCGGCAATCAACATTCTCAAAACTATCGATTATCTTGAGAACAAGAATTAGCTGAGCTGTGAACACAATTGCGACAGTATTCCAGTCTTGAAACAGAGTGGCTAAAGATTCCATGACCAAGCACTATATCTTTTTTACCCGCAATGTCTTGCCCCAATCCCACGCTCATCTGGTTCAAGTTGCCCATTGTGCCAATGCTGCGGCTAATCTCGGTTACTCAACGGTTCTCCTCTACCTAAGCCAGGGTGGAGGTTTTCCCAATCCGCTGCAGTTGCTCAATCCGTTTCATCCCCAACAACCAGCAGAAGATCTCGCCAATTTTTACAATCTTCAGCACAATCTTCAAGTTGCTGCTCTACCGATGCCGTGGCCGATCGATCGAGTCGGTGGCAAGTGGACTCACTCTAGCAGTGTTGTCTCAAAGTACTATTTTCCGGTTCATATCCGTCCCCATACCCAGATTGTTCACACGCGAGATTGGAATTTCGTCAAAGCAGCGGTAAAACGAGGTGTGCCAGCAATCTACGAACATCACCATCACGAACACAAGCAATTCGAGCCAGACATTGTTCACAACCCGCTGTTTCAACTTGCTGTGACGGTTGCTGATCCGGTTCGAGACAGCATGATTCAAAATGGGATGCCACCGGAAAAAGTCATTAAGCTCCATAACGGCTTTAATCATTTATTCCTGGTAAGGCAGCCGGAAGCCGCTGAAGCCTGGCGGAAAAAACTCCTGGTTGACGATCGCCAACATCTGGTCGTTTATTCCGGTGCCCTGCAACCGTTCAAAGGGATCGATCTGCTGATTGATGTGGCTAAGGACATGGAAAAAATTCAGTTTGTCTTGGCAGGGGGACCTGCCTCCCAAGTTGAGTCTTATCAGCAGCAAGTCAAGGATAAGCACCTGACGAACGTCACGTTTCTGGGGTATCTGCCGCAAAATCAGTTAGGAAGTTTGCTACAAGCCGCTGACATTTTGGCTCACCCCCATTGCGCGGGATTAGCGGCTACATTTACCTCACCTCTAAAGCTGTTTGACTATATGGCGTCTGGAACCCCGATCGTGGCAACAGAGATTCCACCGTTAATAGAGTTCAAGCAGACGGAGGCGATCGCTGGCTGGTGCGAGCCTGATAACCCTATTGCCTTTGGTCAATGCCTTCAGCATGTCTTGAAAACCCACCCCAGGAAAGCCGAAGGCTATTCCGATAGCCGGGATTGGGTCAGTCAGTTTTCTTGGGAAAACCGTATTGCCAAAATTCTTAGCCATGTAGAGGAGTCTGTGCGCCCTCAACCCAGACGTTAAGGTGTCTTACAACCGGAAGGAACTACGCTGACTTTAGTGCTACTAAGCAGCAAGGATTTGAATTTCATCAAGTTGAGCGATCGCTACATCGGCGGCTTCTAAATGAGCAGCGGCAGGATTTTCCCAGCAAATGCCAATACAACCTGCTGCTCCCGCACGATGTCCCATTTCAATATCCCCGGCAGCATCTCCAACCATTAATGTTGCCCCTGGTTCCACATCCAGTAATTGGCAGGCTTGGAGAAACAGAGCTGGATCTGGCTTGCTTGGCCCTTCGTTGACGCCCATTTCTAGCTGAATGTAGTCCCTGAGTTGATGACGCTCGACAAAGGCTTTGACCTCTTCCGTGGTAGCGGCGGAGAGAATTCCCAGTTTTAACCCAGCATCTGAGAGGGTTTTGAGTACTTCTAAACTGCCAGTAAACAGAGGAGATGTACCAGCACGTTTGAGATAGCGATCGGCGTCTTCAAAGGCGTTATGGGCGATCGCTACTGACTCTAACCAACCTCGTCCTGTTTCTGCAACGTAAGCCGCCGCCGCAATTTCATTTTCCCTACGACTGCCAACTGCCATTAACCCCGTAGGATCGAGGCTGTCGCCTTGAATGCCAAATGCCATTAGCAGTGGCTCCCCAATTCCCGGAATCTGGGCGTCAATCAAGCGCGATCGCTTTTGCCCTAGCTCCCTCAAAAAGGTTTGGGAATCCTCCAGCGTCCCGTCTTTATCAAAAATAATTGCCTGAATATTTGGGAACGTCAGCTCCCCACAACGAATTGTAACCACAGCTACCTTCTTGCTTGATAAAACAGCAATAAAAAAGAGGGAAGTTCCCTCTTCTTAAAACCTCTAGGTAGTTTAAGACCCAGATAATTCTTTACCCGTGCTTATTCTTCGATTGCAGAAACCATCTCTTCTTCGACTTCGACGATTTCCTCTGGTTCGTTACTTTCTTGCTGAGCAGCACGCATCTTCTCGCGATACTTCTCTGCCATCTCTTCTGCCTTCTCGTAGACCAAGTCCCGGTTGTTGATCATGTCACCGGGTTCTGGTTCTAACTGCTTGGTAGACAAGGAAATACGACCTCGTTCTGCATCCAAGTCAATAATCATCACTTTCACTTCATCATTAACATTGAAGACGCTGTGGGGCGTATCAATGTGGTCGTGAGAAATTTCCGAGATGTGTAGCAGTCCGCTGACGCCGCCGATGTCGATAAAGGCACCGTAAGGCTTGATACCGCGTACAGAGCCAATTACCACTTCGCCAACTTCTAAGCGGTTCATCTTGCGCTCAACCAACGCTCTACGATGGCTGAGGACGAGACGGTTCCGGTCTTCATCAACTTCCAGGAATTTTAACGGCAGTTCTTCGCCGACTAAATCTTCCTTAGGTTTGCGGGTGCTGATGTGAGAACCAGGAATAAAACCTCGCAATCCTTCAATGCGTACCAAAGCACCGCCTCGGTTGGTTGCAAAAACTAAAGAGCGGACTGTAGCATCTTCAGTTTGCAGTTGGCGAACGCGCTCCCAAGCCCGCATATACTCGATGCGGCGAATGGATAGGGTAAGCTGTCCATCTTCATTCTCGTCAGTCAGAATGAAAAATTCCCGCGTCTCGTTCGACTGTAAGACTTCGTCAGGATTGTCAACTCGGTTGATAGACATTTCCTGAATCGGAATATAGGCGGCAGTTTTAGCACCAATGTCAATCAGAGCACCTCTCGGCTCTAGGCTAAAAACTGTACCGGCGACAATATCACCAGGGCTGAAGTGATAGTCGTATTGGTCGAGTAGTGCGGCAAAATCTTCGTGTGTAAAGCCAATATCTGTAGTAGTTGTTTTCTGACTGACCATGTTGAGTATCGTTTCCTAGGTTTATCTCCGTAGTTACTTTGCCTCCTGTGGATGTACACGCACGTTTAATGATTGCGTGTTGCTACACCTACATTGCTCATATAAGCCCAATTTGACAATCTCACTCACCCAAATCGTGGGTGATGAGAAACTTGAGTTTACTTCACTGCTGGCGGCAGCAATTTAGAGCTGACCTTTCGGGTCATACTGGGCAGAGTCGAGCGTTTCCACTCAATGTTTAAAATTAACTTTCGGTGGAGTGCCACTCTGTTGACTTGAGTTTAACATCTCTACTGTTCCCTCTCTTCTAGACCCGCGCCCAAAAACAGCACGCTTGTGGCGAGATTCTTGGTGTGAGACTTCCTGATAAACTCTTTTTATCCAGACTCTCAATTATAACTCTGTTCAGTCACTTCATTTTAAATTTTCTGGATGCTCAAATTTTGGTGCGATCGCTACCCACAGCTTTTCAATGTTTAGTAATCCTTGGCTTACCAGCAAAAAGCTGTTACGAATCCGTTCTGCGTTGATAAAAAAGCCAGTCTTTACGTCAGGTTGAAGAATGTGTCATGAAAGATGTGGCGGTTTCTGGCTCTGCCACTTCCGTTAAGGATAGGGGAGAATTTTCAGAGTGATCGCTATTATCTGGATGATTTTGGAGATGATTCAAGGCTTCGACAAAATCGCGGATTCCTTGAAACTGTCGGTAAACGGAAGCAAATCGCACGTAGGCAACTTCACTCAGCTCTCGCAGTTGCTGGAGTACTAGTTCACCAATTTCATTACTGGTGACTTCTCTACCAAATTGTTGTTGCAGTTCCGCTTCTATTTCATCAACCAATATTTCCAGGCGTTCTTGAGGCAAGCCTGTTTTTTCGCAGGCTCGGATTATTCCTCGCAGTAACTTGGAACGATCAAAGGACTCTCGAGTGCCATCCCGTTTGATCACAGTTATTGGCACAAATTCAATGCGCTCGTAGGTAGTAAAGCGATGTTTGCACATCAAGCACTCCCGTCGTCGCCGAATACTTTGTCCGGCTTCGGTGGAGCGAGACTCAAGCACGCGGCTGTCGGTGTGCTGGCAATAGGGACATCGCATAGTAAACGTCCTCCGATCCTGCTGGGTGGACTTGGACGGGGTACAAATCCAATTTTCCTCTAAATAGAGGGATCTGCATTTAAATACAAAAATCTGAGCCGTGGCTTGTCTATCCAAATACTTAGAAGTGAGAAATGGATAGACTGTTGCGGCTCAGTATAGCCAACCAAGTAATAAAGTTCTGGCAACGGTGTAAAGCGATCGCGCTGACGATTTCACCACGACACTTCGCTGATCCGCGCCGGGGTTTACCGTCAATTATTTACCGATCCGAGGTGGCTCTCTAAAGGCGATCGCAAAGAACAGGGTGCCGATGGCACAAGCCAAGATCAAGATATAAGCAATGCTTTCCATGTCAATAATTCCTGACTATCTTTCTATTTAACAGTCTACCTTGCGTAGCAAAATTCAAAAGAAGAAAGAAAGGCAAAAGTCAGAAAATCTTCACTTTTGCCTTTCTTTCCCTACAGAGTTGCGGCTCTAAACCGCTTCTTTTTTGCGACTGGTTTTGTCACCCACTTTTTGGAAGAGACCCCACTCGACTTGTTCTTCCAGGTCTGCCTCAACACCAGCAAACACATCGCGGAACAAAGTACGAGAGCCGTGCCAGATGTGTCCAAAGAAGAACAACAACGCAAACACAGCATGAGCAAAGGTGAACCAACCCCGAGGGCTAGTACGGAAGACTCCGTCAGAATCCAGGGTTGCACGGTCAAAGATGAACGGCTCGCCTAGTTGAGCCTTACGGGCATACTGCTTCACAACGGCGGGATCGTCAAAGGTTTGACCATCCAAAGCACCACCGTAGAAGCTAGCCGTAATACCAGTCTGCTCAAAGCTATATTTTGATTCTGCCCGTCGGAACGGAATATCCGCCCGAACAATACCATTGGCATCAGTCAAGACGACTGGGAAGGTTTCAAAGAAGTTAGGAAGGCGACGCACGTTCAGTTCTCGACCTTCACCATCCTTGAACACTGGGTGACCCAACCAAACTTGGGCGATACCATCGCCTTTGTCCATCGGGCCTACCCGGAACAAACCACCTTTAGCGGGGCTGTTGCCGACATAGTCATAAAAAGCGAGCTTTTCTGGAATCTCAGACCAAGCTCCTTGCAAAGTATTGCCCTGAGCCAAGCTAGCTTGAACACGGTGGTCAATTTCTTGCTTGAAGTAACCGTCGTCCCATTGGTAACGGGTTGGTCCAAACAGTTCGATGGGAGTGGCAGCACTGCCATACCACATCGTTCCTGCGACAACAAAAGCAGCAAAGAATACAGCGGCAATACTGCTGGACAGTACTGTTTCAATATTCCCCATCCGCAGAGCTTTATATAGCCGCTCCGGTGGACGAACCGTTAAGTGGAAAAGACCCGCAATCACGCCAACAATTCCCGCCGCAATGTGGTGAGCCACAATACCGCCGGGGTTAAAGGGGTTAAATCCTTCTGGTCCCCATGCCGGTGCTACAGGTTGGATGCTGCCCGTCAGACCGTAGGGGTCAGACACCCACATTCCTGGCCCAAATAGACCAGTGAGGTGGAAAGCTCCAAATCCAAAGCAGAGAAGACCAGATAAGAACAGGTGAATACCAAACATCTTGGGTAAGTCAAGAGCCGGTTGACCAGTGCGGGGGTCTCTAAACAGCTCCAAGTCCCAATACACCCAGTGCCATACAGCAGCTAGGAACAAAAGACCAGAAAGGACGATATGACTGGCGGCGACGCCTTCAAAAGACCACAGACCAACGTCCGTGACGTTTGCACCCGTAATGCTCCAGCCACCCCAAGAGTCCGTCACCCCTAAACGTGCCATAAAGGGCATAACGTACATGCCTTGACGCCATATTGGGTTCAAGACCGGGTCACTGGGATCGAAAATTGCCAGTTCATAAAGGGCCATAGAACCAGCCCAGCCTGCCACGAGGGCAGTGTGCATCAAATGCACGGAAATCAGACGACCTGGATCATTCAGGACGACTGTATGTACTCGATACCAGGGTAGTCCCATTGACTACGCTCCTCCTCTAAAGATAATTAAAGTGTCTACTTCGACGCTTCTTTTCTTAATCGATATATAGAATTCATCACTGTCCACCTCTACCTTGTCACCAGTTTTTGGTGAAGACAGCATGAACAGTTGGATTGGACGAGTATGTCCTTGTGAAACTGAAGATTGTTTAAAGAAGTGTAACTATTGTTAGAGGCGATTGCAAGCAAATTCAAGACTTCTAGCACCATAAGATAGAAATGTTTACTCCCTCATCTGGAGGAAAACGTTAATCTTCCAGATCAGAAAGCCTAAACTGTCGGTTCGCTTGCCGCTAATCTGTCAATGGCTTGGTCAGCGGTAATTAGTCGTTTGAGGACGACTTGACCAATTGTTTTTGCGCCTTCCGCACTTGGAGGAGCGGTCGGAAAGACTTCCACCATTAACACGGCCTCTTCAACCTGATAGAGCCACAACTTCTCCCCTTGCTCTAGTAAACAAAGATTTATACGCTTTATTTCCGGTTTGCGTCGCCAACTGTGTTCGTTCCACAGTCCGCCAAACTCCCATACTCGACCCACAGTCCAGCCATCAGCAAGAAAGAAATACTTCACAAAACTTATCGCTACAACAGAGTTTGAGGGAATTATCCCTTGTCTGGGAGGAGGTTTGGTAGTTTAGGTGCGATTTTTTCTGCCGATGGGAGATAAAAAAGCGATCGCTCTTTTGTTCCCTTGCTAAGTAATTGTTACTGCTAGAAGCCGGATGCCTGCTGGTTCCGAACCCAGATGCGGATTCAAGCCAGCTCACCTCAATTCCCTAATTCGGCTATTGAAAATCATTCACTAGATTTTCTACAAAACGGCTTTTCTCCGCAATTGGCAACCCGGTTCCCGTAGGAGCTAATTCATCGCATCTTAATTAAAACTCCCAAGTTTTTAGAGAGTTAGCTTCTAGCAGAAAGTGCGGTCAATTGTAGCCGCTAAAATTAGATCAGACTTTTTGCTGCTTAAATTCAAGCACTGCCATGCCTTCGCCAACGTCCGTAGAAATCCAAGATTCATTTGATGTCATCGTTGTCGGTGCTGGACACGCCGGATGCGAGGCAGCACTGGCTACTGCCCGCTTAGGCTGTCGTACCTTACTGCTAACGTTGAACCTCGACAAGATTGCTTGGCAGCCTTGTAACCCAGCTGTAGGCGCTCCAGCAAAATCCCAACTCACTCATGAGGTAGACGCACTGGGTGGGGAAATTGGCAAAATGGCTGACCGCACCTACCTGCAAAAGCGAGTGCTGAACTCCTCACGAGGGCCTGCTGTGTGGGCATTGCGGGCGCAGACAGATAAGCGAGAATATGCGGCTTTGATGAAGGGAATTGTTGAGAATCAGGAGCATCTAACAATTCGCGAAGCCATGGCAACGGATTTAGTCTTGGGCGCGAACGATCAAGTGGTTGGCGTTAAGACTTATTTTGGTGTTGCCTTTGGCTGCAAAGCGGTGATCTTAACAACGGGAACATTTCTAGGGGGCTGCATCTGGGTAGGTAATAAATCAATGCCAGCCGGACGAGCGGGAGAGTTTGCCGCTGTTGGTTTGACCGAAACACTCAATCAGCTAGGGTTTGAGACGGGGCGTTTGAAGACAGGCACTCCCGCACGAGTGGATAAGCGCTCGGTGGACTATAGCAACTTAGAAGCGCAACCAGGGGACAAAGAGGTGCGGTGGTTTAGCTTTGACCCGGAAGTCTGGGTAGAACGGGAGCAGATGAACTGCTACCTGACTCGCACGACTCCCCAGACGCATCGACTAATTCGGGAGAATTTGCATTTATCGCCTGTCTATGGCGGTTGGGTGGATGCCAAAGGACCGCGTTATTGTCCCAGCATTGAAGACAAAATCGTGCGCTTTGCGGATAAGGAAAGCCACCAAATCTTTATTGAACCGGAAGGACGAGACATTCCTGAACTCTATATTCAGGGATTTTCTACAGGATTGCCGGAGCAGTTGCAGATAGCGATGTTGCGATCACTCCCCGGTTTGGAAAACTGTACGATGCTACGTCCGGCTTATGCCGTTGAGTATGATTACTTGCCCGCCACTCAGTGTTTTCCCACACTGATGACGAAGAAAGTGGAAGGGCTATTTTGTGCCGGACAAATTAACGGCACCACCGGGTACGAAGAAGCCGCCGCTCAAGGTCTTGTGGCTGGGATTAACGCCGCTCGGTTTGTTGACAATCAAGAAATGATTGTTTTTTCCCGCGAGCAAAGCTACATCGGTACTTTGATTGATGATTTGTGTACGAAGGATTTGCGGGAGCCTTACCGGATGCTCACCTCTCGTTCTGAGTATCGCTTGTTACTGCGCTCGGATAATGCTGATCGACGTCTGACACCGTTGGGACGAGAAATCGGATTGATTGACGATCGCCGCTGGCAGCTATTTACCCGGAAGCAGGAAAATATGGCAGCGGAGAAAGAACGCCTCTACTCCACACGGGTAAAGGAGCATGATGAAATTGGTAAAGCGATCGCCACTAACACGCAGCAAAAAATTAAAGGCTCAGTCACCTTGGCGGAGTTGCTACGGCGTCCAGGATTCCACTACGTTGACCTAGATCGCTTTGGCTTGAGTAGTTCAGAAAATCTGGATTTAGCCGAAAAAGAAGGTGCCGAGATTGACATCAAGTATTCTGGCTATCTCCAGCGCCAACAAAATCAAATTGACCAGATTTCCCGCCAAGCTCATCGTCAACTACCGCCAGAGTTGGACTATTTAGCCATTGATACCCTATCGAAGGAATCTCGCGAAAAGCTGATGAAGGTCAAACCCTTAACAATCGGTCAAGCCTCGCGAATTGGTGGTGTAAATCCAGCCGATATCAATGCCCTGCTAATCTATCTGGAAGTGCGATCGCGTACCAGTCCTGTGCCAACAGCCTAGAAGCACCGGGTGCAGGGGAGCAGGGGAGCAGGGGAGCAGGGGAGCAGGGGAGCAGGGGTGCAGAGGAGCAGGGGAGCAGGGGAGCAGGGGTGCCGGGGTGCAGAGGAGCAGGGGAGCAGGGGAGCAGGGGAGCAGAGGAGCAGAGGAGCAGAGGAGCAGGGGAGCAGGGGAGCAGGGGAGCAGATGAGATAAAAATTGACAACGATGAGCCATTACTCCAATCGCCTACATACTTCACCCTTCATACTTCACCCTTCATACTTCACCCTTCATACTTCACCCTTCATACTTCATCCTTCTCTCCTACTCACCGACTCAGGACTCAGGACTCACCGACTCAGGACTCACCGACTATTTTCCCGCTTCGCCAGTCCCCTAATCAGATAAAATTGCCAAGGTCAGGGGCATGATAATTGTCAATAAAAACTAATTTTGCCAGCAGTTAGCGATTCAGGCACACTTCTAGATAACTAAGAATTGAGGATTTTGTGCAACAATCGGTAATTTCACTGCTAATCTAGGCGCAAGGAAATACCTTTAAGCGTATTGTTAATTCTGTAGCCACGAGAGTGAGCCATCCATGTCTCAGGACGTTAGCACTAACCAGAGAACCAAAGAGCCGTTGACAACGACTCTGTCCATTCAGCCTTGGTCGGCAGAAAATGAGGCTGACAAGCTGATGGACGATTTATTTTCAGATATCGACCGCATCTTAGAAGGGGGCAGCAAGTTACCCACCGAGCCGGCACAGCCACAGTATGTCGCTTTGAAGTCCATTGTGGTGCCGCAAATTACTCTGCCACCCGCCTTGATAACGTCAAACGATTTGGTCGCTCCAACCACCGATGGCAAAGCAGAGCTAGATCAGCCGACGGGAGAGACAGTTGTAACTCATACAACGACTACCACGACTGAGCGTCGGGGCTTGGGTCTGTCTCTTGACAAACTGCTTCTGGGTATTGCCTGTGCCTCTTTAATCATCACCTCTTTACTCCTGCTGGCAACCCAGGAACGCTTTAAATGGCTACAGTCATTTAATCCGGCAGCAACCACTAACCCAAATAGTTCTATCTCAGCCGCTGATACTGAATTTGTGAACTACATGCTGCGATCGCTAAAAGCGATTGACCGCAAGAACGCCGCCAGCCAGCAACAAACTACAGGCGGTAATAATACTCAAGTACCAGGTACAAACCTGCCCGCAGCATCTATTCCTGGTAATCCTGCGGTATCCGGTCAGGTTCCAACGGTTCTAGAGCGGGTCTATATCCCTGTCTACCCCTCACCACAAGCACCGGCTGCTCCGCCTGCTGTCGCCCCGCCTGCTGCCGCTCCAGCCCCGGCATTGCCCTCTCCGAGAGCGGCGGCTCCCGCTGCGACCACCCCTCCGAGAGCGGCGGCTCCCGCTGCGACTGCCCCTCCCAGAGCGGCTCAATCTCTTCCTGCACCCGTGGCAGTTGCTCCCGCCGCACCGCCAGCTCCCGCCGCACCAGCTCCTGTAGCCTCGCCAGCTCCCGCCGCACCGCCCTCTCCTGTATCCTCTCCTCGACATACTCTAGTGGGTTTGCTAGAACAAGGCTCTCGCTCGGTAGCTTTGTTTGAAATTGAGGGCATTACTCAGCGCATTAGCATCGGTGAATCTATTGGTGACAGCGGTTGGACGCTTGTATCAGTTGCCAACCAAGAAGCGGTGGTTCGTCGCAACGGTGAAGTTCGCTCGGTCTTTGTTGGGCAAAAGTTCTAAATTTGTTAGTTGTCCATTGTTGATAGTTGAGTTGTTGTGCCCCAGGAGCAACCAACCTCACCAATGACTCATGACTAACGGCAAATGACCCATCACAATAGAGACATTACTTGACGAATGGGAGTTTTCGGTGGGACTATTTGACGATTTCAATCGGTTTTTGGAAAACCGCTTAGATGAATTCCTTCGCAACAACCCACATCTAGAGTTAGAAGCTCTAGAGGAACAGCTACAAGAACAAGAAGAAGACACCCTACGCCTAATCGCCGACTTGCAGCTACAGCAAAAGCAATTGCAAGACGAAATTCTAGCAATTGCTCAAGACATTCAACGTTGGCACGAGCGTAGCAATAAAGCGAAGGCAACAGGACGACAGGACTTGGCACAAGCGGCACAAGAGCGAGAAGCCGCATTGCTACGCCAGGGAAATCAGCGCTGGGGACAGATGGAAGGCTGCAAGCAGCGCATTGCTCAAGCCAAAGACTTACAGGGACAAATCCAAAAGCGTCGCCAAGAAGTTATAGCAAAAGCAACTGAGGTTGCTGCAGCCCGTTCTAGCTATAAAGCAGACTCAGTCTGGGAAACTTCCGGATGGAATCAAAGCGCCAACCGTATCCCCAATGGAGCAGATCCCTTGGAGGATAAATTTAAACGCTGGGAAATGGAGGATGAACTAGAACAGCTAAAGCGCAATCTGGGTAGATAGTTAGCTTGACAGTAAAGAACTGACGATCAGTTTTCGTCTTCAGTTTGACGAATAGTAAAGGATATTGGACGCAGCAATTGAGGAGCGGCGTTGCTGGTATATTGCTTGAGCCTTGACCAGTTAGCTGACCCGACAGGAAGTTTTACGGGTGGTACTGAGACTTGCTCAAGTTCGGCTTTTATTGATTGCCTTTGGAACGACCAGCCTGCATATTTCTTGTAGTTAGAGGCGATCGCCAAAAAAACGCCTCCTAAGATATAGACGGGTAACGGTAAGGTAATTTCCTCGAACCACTGATAAAGCTCTGCAATACCAAATAGCAAAACAAAGCTAGCTATCCACACTCTCATCGATCGAACCCCATATCAAGTCCGTGCTGATTACTGTCGTGGTGACTCAAAAAATTGATCAACAATGTCAGTAAACGGATGTGATATTATCATCCCTCACAGCATTCTCAACTTTGAATTTTAAAATCAATCGCGAGCGCTAAGATTAGCATCTCGCGATTAGTCGGCTATTTAGCCCGAAACCTGAGCGGATTACACCTTAGCCGTCATCTGGGCTTTTTCAGTTGTTAAACGCTCATAGACGGCTCGCATCTTCAACCCAGTCAACACTTGGAAGAGTCCTGTACCGTTATTAGAGCCAGGATACTCGCGGTGTTGTAGCAATAGGTGAGTCATCTCACCTTCGTACTTCGTAGACGTGTTGCTGAGATGGGTTTCGATGTAGATCACTTCATCTAGGTTGTCGAACTGACCATCAACCTCCAAAACAGAGACGTACTTACCGTAGTATTCATCAGACCCGTAGAACATCTGAATACCGGGGTAAGAGCAGGTCAGTTTCCGTCCGCAAGGAGTCCAGTTAATAGTTGACCCTTCATCAAACAGATAGACCGGTTCTAAACCTGCTCTATCTTCGCTCTGAAGCATCCGTACCCGCAGAACTTTTCGCTCTTTATCGTCTTTAATCAGGTTTGTGGGCAATACCTGAAGTACGATATCGGCAAATTCTCTCTGCGGCTCGATGTATGCCTTAAAGTCAGGGCGACGGGAGTTGATAGCAGCGACAACATCTTCGTAGCGATGACCGCGCTCTGCCATATCTCGCTGAATCTTCCAGGCAACCTTGACTTCATCGCTGATGTCGAGATAGACACTGAAGTCTAGAAGCGATCGCACTCGTTCGTCATACAAAGGATGTAGTCCTTCAACGACAACAATTTTGTTCGGATTAACCCGCTCGGGTGGATCGAGTTCGCCTGTTTCGTGGTTATAAATTGGCTTATCGATTGATTGACCATTTTTCAGCGCTTTGATTTGCTCATACATCAAATCAAAGTTATTCGCTTTGGGATTTAATGCAGTTACTCCTTGCTCCTTACGCTGTTTACGGTCCAGGCTATGATAGTCATCCAAACAGATGACTGTCATCAATTCTTCACCAAACAGATCTGCAAGTCTTTGCAGAAAAGTTGACTTTCCGCATCCCGAGTCTCCGGCGACACCAATTAGAACCACGCGGTCCAGCTGAGTGGTCATAGCTTCCCTCTTACGCAAAACCTATTCTTACCTAAAGTTTTAAGCCAGCTAAATCCATAAGCTTGGAGGTCACACCGTCTTTCTATAAAAAGTTGCTTCATAAACACCAATAGGAAAGCGTAACCTTCATGATTACAAACCCTTGGGGAAGTCTTAAGCAAGGTACGGCGTAAGTATTTAGTACTAGCTGCTAACGATAAATCTTACCAAAACACTACTATCCCTACAAGACTTATGGGGATTGGACTCATTTTGCTCCAGTACTCATGCTAAGGTAGCGCGTGCAGTTTGAGGAAATAAAAAGTCAAATTGATTCAATCGTGACAGTTTTTTCCTTCTTCTCTGGGTAGCCTGATCAGCATAACCTGATCAGCTTTTACCGGAAAAGCTGTCAAACAGCGCTGGGTAAGCTTCACAATGTTACGCTTATATTGCAGATTTGGCTCTAATTCACCTGGAACACAGTCCGGCATTCTGCACGGATTCAGGCAAAAAGGGCTGAAAAAATGCAACATATTCAAAGTTTGGTTTGGAGATATTGAAGCGATGTATAGTCCCAGCGCAGCTGCAAATTCTGCCAAGAATACGGATTTTGGTAGCCGTATGTTCATTTACGAAGTAGTTGGTCTTCGTCAGAATGAAGAAACTGACAAGATTAACTACCCGATTCGTCGTAGTGGCAGTGTGTTCATCACAGTGCCCTACAGCCGCATGAATCAAGAGATGCAGCGCATCACGCGTATGGGTGGCAAAATTGTCAGTATCCAGCATCTAAGCGTTGAGAATCAAGTGAACGGCAAAATCTCCAAGGCATCTGAAGCTCAAAAAACCCAGGTCAAAAAACCGGAAGCTCAAGAAACCAAGGTAGACAAAAAAGAAAAGCCTACTATGACTCAAGCAAAAGCAAAGACTGAAATTCCTGTTAATATCTATCGACCGAAAACGCCCTTTGTTGGTCGGTGTGTAGGCAATGAAGAATTGGTTGCTGAAGGTGGAATTGGTACTTGCCGTCACCTAACTTTCGACATCTCTGGCGGAGATTTGTGGTACTTAGAAGGTCAAAGTATCGGTATCATCCCAGATGGAACTGATGAAAATGGCAAACCTCATAAATTGCGGCTGTACTCCATTGCCTCAACTCGTCATGGCGATCATCTAGATGACAAAACCGTATCCCTCTGTGTGAGACAGCTACAGTACAAGCATCCAGAAACAGGAGAAACCGTTTCTGGTGTTTGCTCTACCTTCCTGTGCAATCTCAACCAAGGCGATGAAGTTAAAATCACTGGGCCTGTCGGGAAGGAAATGCTCTTACCCGAAAACCCCAATGCCAACATCATTATGATGGCAACCGGAACTGGAATTGCTCCCTTCCGTGCTTACCTGCGGCGGTTGTTTGTAGAGCAACATGAAGATTACAAGTTTAACGGTTTCGCTTGGCTAATCTTGGGTGTCGCCACCACTCCCAATATTCTCTACAAAGAAGACCTAGAGAAATTGCAGGAAGAGTTCCCGAACAACTTCCGCCTCACCTATGCCATCAGCCGAGAACAGAAGAATTCTGAAGGCGGCAAGATGTACATTCAGCACCGAGTAGCTGAAAACGCTGAAGAGATGTGGAACTTAATCCAAAAAGAAAAAACCCACAGCTATATCTGCGGTTTGAAGGGTATGGAAGATGGCATTGATGCAGCACTGTCTGCTCAAGCCGAAAAGGATGATCTAAATTGGTCGGAATACCAACGGGCAATGAAGAAGGCAGGTCGTTGGCATGTAGAGACCTACTAAAGAGTCAGTTTTTTAGTTAAGACTGCGATCGCTACCTACTAAAGCAGATTTACTGGCGCGTCTAAATTTCCTAGTTGACCATTTGGAGATCAAGACGCGTCAGTCGTTTTTTTTTCCTAAAATAACGATGCATTATATACCATTCCTTACCAAATTGGACTGGAAATTGGTAAAAAAATCAACAGTTTTGCTCTGACGCACCTCCCTAGCCGGAAACAGCTAAGGATCGCCCTGGAAGCGATATCAGCGATCGCCTCATCTATCAAGTCAGTTGCCCCAAGTCTGATAATTAAGTTAAATTTAATTAAGTTAATACTTTTAAGTTAACGCTTGATGTGTTTTATCAGCCGTTCTGGAACTCAAAATCCGAGCCCAATGACACACCTCATGAATTGTCCTTGGCATCACACGGCTCTGCTTTAAGCAACTCGTTTGCCAAGTCCTGCAATTCATAAAGCGCTGTCAAGGCTGACATTAGCTTAATAAGATCAATATCTAGAGGCCGATAACTGATGAAAATTTCTTGGAGAATCATACTACTTTGGACATTGCCTGCCTTAGTCATCGGATTTTTCCTGTGGCAAGGGACATTCTCCCCTGCCGCTGGTGACGTAGGCAAAAATACAGCTAGCACTCGCATGACCTATGGTCGCTTTCTAGACTATCTAGATACAGGGAGAGTCACCAGTGTTGACCTCTATGATGCTGGGCGTACGGCAATTGTTGAGGCAGTTGATCCAGAACTCGATAATCGCATACAGCGCCTGCGCGTAGATTTGCCCGCTAACTCCCCAGAACTGGTTGCCA
This sequence comes from Kastovskya adunca, assembly GCF_059505785.1. Taxonomy (NCBI): domain Bacteria; kingdom Bacillati; phylum Cyanobacteriota; class Cyanophyceae; order Coleofasciculales; family Coleofasciculaceae; genus Kastovskya; species Kastovskya adunca. The sequence goes on from NZ_JCACLG010000001.1 coordinate 115,971, forward strand.
AGCTTAGAGAAGCAGACATCAGTTTAGATTCCCATCCGATTCGCAATGATGGTGCAATCTGGGGATTGCTAGGGAACTTAATTTTCCCAATTCTGCTGATTGCTGGACTGTTTTTCCTCTTCCGTCGTTCCAGCAACGTTCCTGGTGGCCCAGGTCAAGCGATGAACTTTGGTAAATCCCGCGCTCGCTTCCAGATGGAAGCCAA
>NZ_JCACLG010000002.1:0-112653 GCF_059505785.1 Kastovskya adunca
CTCCACTTTTGCCCTTCTCTCTTTTGTAAAAAACCTACACCTGTGAGCGCTCCCCTGCACCCCCGCTCCCCTGCACCCCTGCACCATCTCCCTACTCAGCTCTCAGTACTAACCGTTGCATTCCCCAAAAAATTAAATTCGGGTCAGCGGTTATTTCTGTTGCTGTCTGTGAAAATTGGGTTTTGAGGTAGGTCAGGAGTATGGTCGAGTCGCCGCCTGTGAGGGCAATCTGACTATTGGGAAAGCGATCGCGCCACTGTTCGATGAAGTCTCGGACTCCTGCCAAAACCGTATAGATTACACCACTTTCAATTGCCGTGTCGGTTTGCAATGCCCAACGGGGAGGTAATGCCTCAGGCAAAGCTACAGTGGGTAAGGCGGCAGTTTTTTGAGCAAGGGATTGTAATTGCAAGCGAAATCCTGGCAGAATCGCGCCTCCGATTAAACTTCGCTGACTATCAGCCCCAGTAAAGGTTAATGCTGTCCCGGCATCAATCACCAGCACGGGAAAACCTAATTTCTCCCCCGCACCCAATACCGCTAGGGCGCGGTCAATGCCCAAGGTAGGATAAAGTCCTTTCAGGGGTAACTGGTTAAGGGTAATCAGATGGGTAGCGGGGTAGCGTTGCCAAAGGGGGATTTGTGTGGGGACAACAGAGGCGAGATAGAGAGGCGGCGGCTCAGAATTAGGAGAGGTGAGTTTTCGGATCACCTGTTCAACTTCTGAGGGTATGAGATGGACAGTATCCCAAGATTTTTGTAGGGTTTCTTTGGTAAACCACGCCCAGTGTAGTCGGGAGTTGCCGATCGTTAAGCCTATCCAATCATCTTTTTTTGCTCCCGTGGGGAGACTCTCTAATAAGCCCCCAATAACTTTAGTGGTGTCCATTCATGGGTTCGTATAGGGTTGCGAGTCTATTTTTAACGAACCACAAAGGCACAGAGGAGAAAATCAGGAAATTTTGCTAGAGATTTCGTCGCCATAGGAGTTACGCACCCTCAACAGGGTTGCGGTCATGCAATTGAATTTGGACTTGACACAAGTTGCACTATATTATGCTGTTGTCAGTCACAGCTCATAGCCGAAGTCGCGAATAATAAACACGACCTATAGTTACTATCGCAATTGTTTAGGCATTTATACTCAGATATTATGAAAAAAAACTTTTGGGCTTCTACCATATAAGAAGACAGAAAAAAGAAAGCTTTAAAAAATCAGGAATTTTAGGAGGTCAACAATGGTAGCGATCGCTAACAGAGCCGAAAAGCAGTTAACCATACAAACAGTGGAAATTGGTCGAAATACTACAGCGATTCGCTCGTTGGATTGGGATCGCGATCGCTTTGACATTGAGTTTGGGCTGCAAAACGGGACAACCTACAATTCTTTTTTGATTCGCGGGGAGAAAATTGCCTTAGTTGACACCTCCCATGAGAAATTCCGCCAGTTATATCTAGACACGCTAACGGGACTCATTGACCCCAAAACCATCGACTATCTGATTATTAGCCACACTGAGCCAGACCATAGTGGGTTAGTCAGAGATTTCTTACAGCTTGCGCCGCAAGCCACGGTGGTGGGATCAAAGGTAGCGATTCAATTTCTCGAAGATTTCGTCCATCAGCCATTTGAGCGGCGGATTGTCAAGAATGGGGATAAGTTGGATTTGGGCGATGGGCATGAGTTGGAGTTTGTGATTGCGCCCAACTTACACTGGCCCGACACCATGTTTAGCTATGATGCAGGCACGCAAATTCTCTACACTTGCGATGCATTTGGCTTGCACTATTGCAACGACAACACGTTTGATGAAGATTTAGAGGCAATTGAAGCCGATTACCGCTTTTACTACGACTGCTTGATGGCTCCTAATGCACGTTCGGTGCTGTCGGCTTTTAAGCGGATGGATGCCTTAGATGAAATTCAGCAAATTGCTAACGGTCACGGCCCAATTTTGCGTTACAACGTTGAGGAACTAACCGGATGCTATCGTCGCTGGAGTCAGTCGAAAGCCAAGGCAGAGACCTTTGTCACAGTCTTTTACATTTCTGATTATGGCTTTAGCGATCGCCTCTCCCAAGCGATCGCCAGAGGCATTGGCAAAACCGGAGTGGGGGTGGAGATGTTCGATCTCAAATCCGCCGATCCTCAGGAAGTCCAAGAAATCGTTAGCCGTTCGGCTGGATTAGTCATTGGAATGCCTCCCGCTTCCGGTGCTGCCGCAACAGTTACCAAAGCCGCCCTCAGTACCGTCTTAGCGGCTGCCAAGAGCAAGCAAGCGATTGGTATCTTTGAATCCTACGGTGGTGATGACGAACCTATCGATCCGGTACTCAATCAATTTCGTGACTTGGGGTTAACGGAGGTGTTTCCCTCAATTCGGATCAAAGAAACCCCGACAGAACGCACCTATCAGCTTTGTGATGAGGCGGGGACTGACTTAGGACAGTGGCTAACCCGCGATCGCTCTATCAAGCAACGCAAAGCTATAGATAACGATTTAGACAAAGCCTTGGGACGCCTGAGTGGGGGCTTGTACATTATTACGGCTCAAAAAGGAGACATCAAAGGGGCAATGCTGGCGTCTTGGGTGACACAAGCTAGTTTCCAACCCCTAGGCTTGACAATTGCGGTGGCGAAAGACCGAGCCATTGAGTCGATGATGCAAGTAGGCGATCGCTTTGTCCTCAATGTCTTGGAAGAAGGCAATCACCTAGGCTTGATGAAGCACTTCCTCAAGCGTTTTCCCCCTGGTGCTGACCGATTCGCTGGAGTGAAAACCCAGGCAACGGAAAATGGTTCTCCGATCTTGACGGATGCCTTGGCTTTTATGGAGTGCGAAGTTGTCAGCCGTATGGAATGCAGCGACCACTGGATTGTTTACAGCACGGTTAATAATGGTCGCGTATCTAAGGCAGATTCTTTAACGGCGGTTCATCATCGGAAGGTGGGGAATTATTATTAGTCTTTTTAACGCAAATAACCTCTAACTCTGTGTCCCTCTCTTGTTCCTCTGCGTTAAAAAACCATGATCAACACTAAACCCCGTGATGTCCAAGTACTCCCCCTAGGTGCCGATACAACCGTAATGCGATCGCGTACTTGGGATCGGCTCAAATTTGAAATCGAGTACGCCCTGCAACGCGGCACCACCGCCAACTCCTATCTGATTCAAGGGGATAAAACCGTCTTAATTGACCCACCGGGAGAATCTTTCACAGAGATCTTTCTCGCCGCCCTACAGCAGCGCCTAGACCTGACGACGCTAGATTATGTAATTTTGGGACACGTCAACCCCAACCGCTTAGTCACCCTTAACGCCCTGCTGCAACTTGCTCCCCACATCACCTTTGTCTGCTCCAATCCGGGCGCAAAATCCCTCCGCACGCTGTTTGAGAATACTCATAAAGACACCATCCCAGAACAAGGATTAAAAACCCTGGTGATGCGGGGGGAAGAAACCCTCGATCTCGGTGCAGGTCATCATCTACAATTTATCCCCACTCCCAGCCCTCGGTGGCCCGATGCCCTTTGTACCTACGACCCCCAAACGGAAATTCTCTTTAGCGATAAGTTATTCGGGGCGCATATCTGTAGCGACCAGGTATTTGATGAAGGCTGGACAAGCTTCAGTGAAGACCGCCGTTACTACTACGACTGCCTAATGGCTCCCCATGCACGGCAAGTCGAAACCGCCCTGGAAAAACTCACAGACTTTCCCGCCCGGCTATATGCTACGGCTCATGGCCCTTTGGTACGCTACAGCTTGATTAATTTAACCCAGTCCTATCGGCGCTGGAGTCAGGAACAAAAAAGCCAGGATACGACGGTGGCGCTCCTCTATGCGTCGGCTTATGGTAATACGGCAACCCTCGCCCAAGCGATCGCTCGTGGCATCATCAAGGCAGGGGTAGGTGCTGAATGCATCAATTGTGAAGTCGCTGACCCCACGGAGATTCAAGAAGCTGTAGAAAAATCCGCTGGCTTCATCATGGGTTCGCCTACCCTCGGCGGACATGCGCCGACCCCCATCCAAACAGCCCTCGGTATTGTGCTTTCTACCGCCTCCAAGGGCAAACTGGCAGGAGTGTTTGGTTCCTACGGTTGGAGTGGAGAAGCTATTGATTTACTGGAAGCCAAATTCCGCGATGCCGGATATTCCTTTGGCTTTGAGACGATTCGAGTCAAATTTAAACCCACCGATGCCACTCTGCAACTATGCGAAGAAGCGGGAACCGACTTTGCTCAAGCTTTGAAGAAAGCTAAAAAATCCCGTTCCCCTCGGCAACCTGTAGCAGATTCCCAAGCAGCACGTACTGAACAAGCGGTAGGGCGGCTCGTCGGTTCTCTCTGTGTCGTCACAGCAAAACAAGGCGATCGCAGTGGTGCAATGCTTGCCGACTGGGTATCTCAAGCCACCTTCAATCCTCCCGGTTTGACGATTGCGGTTGCTAAGGATCGAGCGATTGAGTCTTTAATGCACACAGACGGCAAGTTTGTTTTGAATATCCTCGGCGAAGGGAAGCACTTAGGGCTGATGAAACATTTCCTCAAACCCTTTGCTCCCGGTGAAGACCGCTTTGCAGGTGTGGCGACGGAATCAGCAGGAAATGACTGCCCAATTCTTACTGACGCCCTTGCTTATTTAGAGTGTTCTGTAGAAAACCGGATGGAATGCGGCGATCACTGGCTAGTTTATGCCGTAGTGAAAAATGGTAAAACACTTCAACCCGACGCAGTGACGGCGGTACATCACCGCAAATCCGGCAGTCATTATTAATAGTATATGGCGGCAATTAACTCAGTAATTGCCGCCAAGGTCTCTAATACGAACTAGGGCTTTCCAGACTATTCCAAATCTGTAAAATTGACGGCTCTACTAGTCATCATCCTCGCCTTCTTCTTCGACTTCTTCGCCTTCTTCGCCTTCTTCGATTTCTCCGCCCCCGAGTTCCTCCCGCTCTTCTACTCCTTCTTCACCTAAAGGAGCCTCCCTTTCAGCATTACAAGCTCCAACAGTGACAGACAAAACCAATGCAATCAGCAAAGCAAGAGGCGATAGTTTTCTAGTAGCCATAACCAAGAACTCCATACATGACGGGGATTAGTAGATACTTTACCTGTAAGGTCTCCTAGAGGTTCTACATCTTCGGACTTAAATCTAATCGGCTGCTAAATTCGCGTTTCTAGATATTGACCGATCATTTGCTGTTCACCCTCACGGGAAATGATCGTTTGGCGGGTACGGTACTTTTCGCCCACTAGTTTCAATTCTTCTTCAAACGCAGAACCTTTGTACTCGGTATGCAAGCACAAGGTCTTGGGGTCACTGAAGTAAAATGTGGCGGTGACGGGTTTAGGAGTGGCAAAACCGCGATCGCGATACAGAATATCTCCTAAGGCACCAAAAAGGGTAGAGCCTTGAGATTTCTTTTTTCCAGTCACAGAATCGTTGCTTTTCCAACTCACATGGGCACCGCAGATTAAAGCCGTTTCATCACTCATCTGGTGCAGGTGTGCCAAATGTATCAATTCTTCGCAGCCTTGTTCAAGAAATCGGATAGTAATTAGGCTAACCATTTCTTTTGTGTCTCCCTCTGGCAACGTATAGTACCGTCGTTCAGAGCGCCACTGACCAGCAGATTCTCGGAAGAATGTCGCGATTAATGAGTCTTCGGTTGTTTGAGCAATTTGTAGCCGTGATGTCACTGCTCGTGTTCCTCTCATGCAGGGCAGGGGAAACAGGTTTCTGGCAAAATGCAAGTCACCTGTAAATATTCTTAATAATATATCTTATCTAAGCATATTTACCCTGCAAGGTACTCTGTCTGACGACCTAGTTTATAGGAAGATTTTCTCCCGAACCGTAAATAATACCAATTTCCTGAATGTTTACTACAGATACTATGTGATTTCCCCCCTTAATAAGGGGGTTAGGGGGGTTGATTTGTAGCGCTATTTTATGAAATTGGTATAACCTTGGTGTATTCTGTGTTGTCGTAGCAAAAGATAGAAGAGGGACTGTCGCTCACTCCACAACTTCTACTGATACTCAACGGGTTTTACCTTCTAGCCGTCAATTAACACCAATCTACGAATCAAAGCCTCTTGCTTATTTTGCTTCTGGAAGCGGGAGACTCTGGCTAATAGTTTCCAGGCGACTGGCGATAAGGCTGTGGGAACCGCAATTTTGATCGCACGCAGAAAGCTTTTTTGTCGCACAGCTAGTAAGAGCCAACGTAGCTTGAGATATGTTTGTAGTTCTTTATTTGGTAAGACTGGATGGTGTTTTTCACTGACTAAGTTATAGATTTTCTCCATCACTACAGCATTACCATCTATCTGTTGTTGCGAGAGATTTTCTTGACGATAAAGCCAGGGAAAAATTGCCCGGATTAAAAGCTTCCATGCCACTGGCGATAAGATTGCTGACAAGGCGGCTTTGCTACTATTGAAAAACTGGCCGTGCTGTAGAGCTGTTATGCCCCAGCGCAGTTTTAGATAAGTATGTAAAGTATCTGGTTGATAAGGGTTGAAGTGATAAAATTTATCAATAGTTTTACTATTTTCTTGAGCTAGTGTCTCTGTATTTAAATACTTTTTTGGCAAATGCTTTTGCGCCTCCTGTGATAAATTAGACTTTCCTAAAAGCAAAATCCAGGCAGCGGGCAAAAAGAACGATAATAAACCCATTGTTGCGGCGCTAAAAATCTTTCCCTGCTTTAAAGCAACCAGGCTCCAGTGAAGCTTCAGATAAGCTTCAATATCCTTCAGATCAGGAAGGTTGACGCGATATTTTTCGCTGACGAGAGCGTAGATTTTTTGCTTGACTAATATGTTTGTTTCGAGGCGCTTTTCGAGGGAGAATTTTTGATTGTAAGCACCCGACCAAATGGTTCGGTAAGCGAGACATTCATTAATAAAAATTGCTTCACCAAACTGAGCAATTTTTATCCATGAATCAATATCATCAAAGTTGGCATCTAAGCTAGAATCCCATCCGCCAGTCTTCATGAAGGCGTCTCGACAGAAGGCGACTTGTACGGGAGTTCCGAAGGGAACTAATTCTAGCAACATGCCGTAGTGAATATCTTCTTGGGGAATATAAAAAGCTTTGCCAGGGCCAATTTGTCGAGTTTTAAACAGTTCGACTTCATTTTCATCAACTTGTGCGGCTTGTACCGAACAAATTACGGCTTCAGGACGCATGGCGATCGCGTTTGACATCTCCTCAATGCAGTTGAGGGCTAAGTAGTCATCATCATCTAGTGGCTTAATCCAGTCCCCTGTCGCGATTTCCACTCCAGCATTCACCGTTGCGGAGTGACCTTTATTTTCAGCATTGCGGTGATAAATCAGCCGTTCGTCACCAATGGCTAAAAGGGATTGGCGGCGATTCTCGACGTATTCTTGAGTACCATCCGTCGAACAGTCATCAGCGACAATCACTTCACAAGGAATAGTTTGTGCTAATGCCGTATCAATCGCCCGTCGCAGGAGAGATAGGCGATTATAAGTCGTAATGACAATGCTAAATTTCATTCCTCTTCACCACAACATACATTAGCCAGAGGCTCCAAAATCAGCTCAATGCTGAGAAGACAGCAGACAGCGATCGCGCCTTATGCCTACATTCTTGCCTCAAAATACTCCGATGTCCAACTTCCATGCAAACCGTAGGGAATATGGTGCTTGAGGTGTAAACGGGCTATAGGGCTTTGATTTAGATCCCGACCGTCTAAAATCACAATATCAGAACGGTGATCGCTGGCATCATACACCAACGTCAGCACCCAGCCATCATCTGCCTCTGTCGAATTGGGTCGAGGGACAAAAATAGGTTCGCTGATAAAGCCATGGGGAGCAGCACTCCAGAGTTGGCGTTCCCCATTGTTTACATCCAGCTTCAAAATCGCTTGTAGAGGAGCATTACCTCTAGGTGCATGGGCAGCACCCATAAACACATACTGGTAAGGGCGTCCCGCATGCTGGGGAGGAACAAAGGGAAACTCGCAGCAACGTTCTTCTAGAATTCGACGCTGTACGGTTTGGCTAGGCAAATCAAGGGTAAATCGCCAGAGTTGCCCTGGTGCTAAAGCATCAAAATCAACTTGCTTATAGTCGCTACCAGATTCGACCTCTGGGAAAGACTCGTAACAAATCGAGTCGATGCAAATTTCCTCCCCTCGCTCAAAGGCGTTGGCATGGTGGAAAACAAACCCCGCTTGAGTTTCAAAGAACTTGACAGGTTCTGAGGAGAAACGAGGAATCGCGACAATCCGCGTCGGTTTATCCGGCTGAAACTTCACGCACTCCCCAGCACCGCGAAAGCCCAAAGCAAAGGGAATCGGGTTAAAGCTCACAGGGTTTTGGAAAAATAAGCAGTAATTTTTGGTAATCGCGAAGTCGTGAATAAAGGCAAAACCAGGAACGCTATGGGAGTGCTGTCGCAGCAGTTTACCTGTGGGACTAAATTCGTAGATGATGATGGTGCTAGAAATACCGGGTTTGATGGCAAAGTTGACTAAACAGGGTTCGCCGTCATCAGCTTGGCAACTGGGGTCAATCCAAGGATGGGCGGCAAAAGGATCGCCCTCTGCTAAGACGCCGTCCAGGTACTCTGTTCCTAAAGTTTCTAAGGTGTGTGGATTTAAGCCATGGGGTTCGGCGGCTTCCCAAAGGGCAAGGAGTTTCCCGCCCCAATAAATGATGTTGGTGTTGGCGATATTTTTGAGTTGGAAGTCGAAGGCATTTGCCAACCAGCCTCCGGGCTTTTGGGTACCGAAGACGCCCCGATAAAGGATTTTTCCCGCTGCTTGTTCGGTTAGGAAGCCTTCTGTGCGGACGAAGCGATTGCGGAAGTGGGCGCGTCCTTGATCAAAGGCGATCGCACAAATCATCCCATCCCCATCAAAGGGATGATGAAGACGCATCCCGTTAACCTCTAATAAGCCAGGCCCATTACGAAAAAGTGTACCGTGCAGTTGAGAAGGAATTTTCCCTTCAACATCATCAATCCAATAGTCATATTCATTCGGTTGGGACTCATAACCCTTTCGCCAGTCTTCGCGGCTGTAGGAAAGGTCAGAAGTTGGTACCGAAAAGGCTTCTTTTGTGGGCAAATTCTGCATCTTGTTTGAGGAAGTCAGTTGAAAACTCTAGTAATTAAGCCTTAATCCCTGCAGCAATTGCCTCAGCACTGAGAATGAATTTGCCTAAAGGTAATACACAGCACCACTTTTATTCACTGTGTTCTTGAACTGACTCTCGTTTGAGAAAATCTGGAACGAAATTGGGCAAAAGAGATGTTTCTGGCTCCGCGCCGAGAGAATGATGTTCAAAGACGGCGGCAGTGGGTAAGGCTTTCGGCTTACCTTCCGACTGGATCTCGGCTTGCGGATCGGCGGCGGGTAGCCAGCCGAGAAAGGGGAGGGGCAGCAAACTAGAGGCGTTGGTAATCATCACTAACAACCACAGATTCTCGAAGTTAGTCTCTGTTACCCCTAGCCAGTGGGTGAGTAAGGCTCCGGTTTCGTGGGACAACAACCCGGCTAAGTTCCAGACGGACATCAACAGGGCAAAGAGTGTGGCTTCTACGCCCTCTGGACAGAGCCGTGCAGAAAGCACGAGTACGGGCATAAAGGCAACTTGTCCCATGACGCTGAGAATCAGGCTATCTCCCAGGCTGAACCAATGGTCGTCAATGCCTAAGGAGCGATTGGCATGGGTAACAAGGAGTAAGGCAGTCATTCCTAAAACAGCAGACAGCAGCGTTGTCCAACCCATGAGCTGACGAAAGGGAATTTGCTTTAAAAAGCGCTGAAATAACCAAATTCCCACCAGGGAGGCGAGGCTCGTCACCAAACGCACCCGTCCCAAAAATTCTGGTTGAAACCCTAGTTCATTAGTGGTGAAAAAGAAAAATGCTGAGTCAGCCGTTGGAGTGGCTTGCCAGATAAAGATAAAGGCTGTTGGCAACCAAATGACTTTTTGGGTGACAGCACCTCGCAGTTGCTTAACTTGATTTTTCACCGAAATAATATTGGAGCGATCGCCAATCGGCTCTTCTGCAATCAACCAGGCGACAGCGGAAACTAGCAAGGGAAATGTAGCAGTAATTCCAAAGACCGTTTGAGTGCTGAAGTGTTCTAGCAGCCAACCGCTGAGATAGGCGGTAATTAAGCCCCCTAAGGCAGAGGCTCCCCAGGTTAGTGATTGCAGGGAACCGGAATCACTCAGGGATTCTTGGCGCGCCCGTTCTACTACCAAAGAATCGACAATCACGTCACTGATGGCAACGGAGAGGGAACTTAGAAGAATCGCCACTGTAGCTGCCCAGGCTGTGTTGACAACCGTCGCTAACGCCAACCACGCAGCCGTGCCCAGCAATCCCGATAAAATCAAGTACGGTCGTCTGCGGTAGCCAAAGAGGGGCAGACCATCAGACAGAAAGCCAAACACGGGCTTAATCACCCAAGGTAAAGCGGCAATTCCCATTAATGCTGCCACTTGGGCAGGGCTGAGGGCAAGCTCATCTTTGAGAAAGAAGCTAATCGCCAGCCGCGCCAGTCCTAGGATACCTTGGACAAAATAGACAATTAAGATAGCGATTAACTCAGGCGTTGGCTCATTGCCAAAAAATACCTTTTTTTTGATGGATTCCTTGAGCCGATCCAAGCCAGAGCTAGAAACAATCATGAATATTTTTTAAGAATTGTCGTTTTTTATATCTTATACGCACCCCTCAAAAAGTCACGACTGCCTGTTATAGCCAAGTGCTGAGTTGGTGAGTTGAAGATTCAGCATTCACTTACCTTTAGGAAATCAGGAGTGTCCTAATCGGTATAGCGATCGCCTGTTATCCAAATAAAGGGTGACACCCACCTTGCCACAAATGCAATAATGTGGTGACGCTTCGCACTAGTACGATTAACCAGACAAATCTCACTCTTCTTCAGCCCACAAACGCACAAGATGCCCATGAACCTTCCCTTGCCTCTCTCCGCGTCCTCTGTGCCTTTGTGGTTGGTTTTTATTTCTCCCTATCGAACCAGACAGATAGAGTTGCCTTCATCTTGTCTGACTAAAAGCGTCTTTGCATCTCAGCATCTTTCTTGGGGGCAGCCATGAAGTTTATCAAGTCCAAGGTAGCAGCCCTCGCGAAACTAACGAACTGGGCGAGCAGTTCCTGGCTAGATTCTAGTGGTGTGCGCGTCGTAGCGATCGCCACCGTTGCCATTACAGGATTAGTCTTGGGAATACGTCAAGTTGGATGGCTACAACCCTTAGAATTAGTTGCCTTTGACCAGATGGTACGCTGGCGACCCCAAGCCCCAGCCGACCCCCGAATTTTGATTGTTGCTGTCACCGAAGCGGACATTCGAGACCAGCAGAAATGGCCCCTGTCTGACCAAGTTTTAGCCCAAGTTTTAAGCAAGATACAGTCTCTAAACCCCCGCGTCATTGGTTTAGACTTGTACCGCGATATCCCCGTTCCACCGGGACATGAGCAACTGATCACACAGTTGCAACAACCCAATCTAATTGCAATTCAAAACCTCGACACCCTCGCCGGGACTCCACCACCTCCCAGCGTTCCGCCAGAACGCCTAGGTTTTAACAATATTCCTGCTGACCCCGATAACATCATTCGTCGGAATTTGTTATTTGCCGAAGGAAACAGCAGTCAAGGGAGTACGGGGACGTTGTTTTCCTTCGGCTTGCAAGTCGCGATCGCCTATCTAGAAAAACAAGGGATTACGCCCCAAGCCAGTGCCGAGAATCCCGATGATCTGCAATTGGGTCAAGCGGTGTACAAACCCCTACAACCTAATTCTGGCGGCTATCGCAGCATTGAAGCCGATGGCATCCAAATCTTGCTCAACTACCGTACTGGCAGCAATGTAGCGCCGCAAGTCTCGGTGAGTGATGTTCTCAATGGCAACATTGATCCTGACTGGGTAACAGACAAAATCGTCTTGATTGGCAGCACTGCCCCCAGCCTCAAAGACACGCTATATACTCCCTATAGCGCCACGCTCAAGGAAAATTATCGCATGACTGGGGTTGTGGTTCATGCCCAAATGGTGAGCCAATTTCTTGATGCCGCCACAGGCGATCGCCCCTTATTTTGGTTTTGGTCAGAATCCCAGGAAATAGTGTGGATTGCGGGATGGGTGATCTTGGGAGGGATCTTAGGTTGGGTCAGTCATCATCCTATTTCCTTGAGTTTTTGGGTAACTAGCGGCCTCGTCGCCTTATTTGCCTGCAACTTTTTAATCGTCCTCGGCTCCGGCTGGGTGCCCCTATCTGCCCCGGCTATGGGCTTTATCCTCAGCGTTGGTACCATTGTCACTTACCGAGCGCACCAAGCCCGCCAGCAACAGCAGATCGTCATGAAACTTCTGGGGCAGAACACCTCACCAGAAATTGCCAAAGCCCTCTGGAGAGGACGCGATCGCCTGCTCAAATCTGGCAAACTTCCCGGCATCCGTCTCACCGCCACGATGCTCTTTGCCGATGTCAAAGACTTCAGCACTATTTCCGAACAAATGACTCCAGAAGCCCTGCTGGAGTGGCTAAACGAACTGCTAGATGCCATTACTCACGCCATCTTAAACCGGGAGGGGATTGTCAACAAATTTACTGGGGATGGCATCATGGCAGTATTTGGCGTCCCGATGTCCCGCCTCCATAAAATGGAAGTCAGCCAAGATGCTCAAGCCGCCGTCGCCTGTGCAATGGAAATGAGCAGGATTTTAGACCAAAAGAATAAAGGTTGGCAGCAGCGGGGTTTGCCCGTGATTCAAATGCGGATTGGGATTTTTACGGGGTCAGTTGTGGCTGGCAGTTTGGGAGGCAAAGACCGCCTAGAATATGGTGTCATTGGCGATAGCGTCAATATTGCCGCTCGTCTGGAAAGCTGTGAAAAGCATCGCCAGGAGAGCGACTGTCGCATCCTAATTGGTCATGAAACTTTCGTGCATGTAAAAGACCAATATGAGTTTGAATCCTGGGGAGCTTTGGCACTAAAAGGCAAACAACAAATGGTTGATGTCTACCGCGTTATTCAACCGCACCCTATAAACAATCCTGAAGTTGTTGCTGCTCCTGATGGCACGTTACACAAAGCCATTTCCCCACACCCACGCCAAGATCACAGTGGTTGAAGGTAAGTAGGGGAGAATAAATTCAAACTTTGTATTGCCCTGTATTTTTAACTTATTTTGTAGTCAGAGCTTGGGCACTATTTTGAGGGCTGAAATCACTACAAACTTACTTGTAGTGCAGTGGGTGGGATGAGTGAAGTTGCATCGGCATCATCGGGAAAGCGCTGCTACTTTTTGCTGTTTGATCGGAATTTCTACGCGGAATTCCGCTCCCTCTCCCCTGGTGGAGAAACACTGCATTTGCCCCCTGTGCTTATCGACAACAATTTGATAGCTGATCGATAATCCTAATCCTGTGCCTTCGCCAACTTTTTTGGTGGTAAAGAAAGGGTCAAAGAGTCGCGCTTTGACGAGATCGCTAATTCCCGCTCCATTATCTATAATGCTGATTTGAACCCCATTTTGTTCTGAAACTTGGGTGCGGATGGTGATGGTAGGGGGATGATTCTTAATCGTTTCTAGGTCGCGTTCTTGGCTGTATTCCTGTAGCGCATCAATCCCATTGCTAATCAGGTTCATAAACACCTGATTGAGCTGTCCGGCGTAACATTCAACTTCAGGCAAATCCCCGTATTCCTTAACAATTTCAATACCGGGACGCTCTGGCGCTGCTTTGAGACGATTTTGGAGAATCAGTAGGGTTGATTCGATACCCTCATGAATATCAACAGGTTTCATCTCAGCTTCGTCCAACCGGGAGAAATTTCGCAACGTCAGCACAATCTGCCGGATGCGTTCAGCACCAAGTTTTATAGAGGATATCGTTTTCGGTAAATCCTCAATCAGAAAGTCAAGCTCAATTTCTTCTGTACGCTCAAGAATTTGGGGGTGATCAGGGCAACATTGCTGATAAAGGTCAATTAACGAGAGCAAATCCTCCGCGTAGTCACTGACATAACTCAAGTTGCCATAAATGAAGTTGACAGGGTTATTAATTTCGTGGGCAACCCCGGCAACCAATTGACCTAAAGAAGACATTTTTTCCGTTTGAATCAGTTGGGTTTGGGTGCGTTTGAGTTCGTGGAGTGCTTCTTCTAGCTCCGAGGCTTTCTCTCGATATTGCAGTTCTGCCTTTTGAATTTCCTCAAATAAATGAGCATTCTCTAGGGCGGTTGCAATTTGTCCTGCTAGGGTATTGAAGGTTTCCAAATCCATCTGACTAAAGCGATCGCTCTGGTCATTTTGGATATCGATTACCCCAATCAGCTTGCCACGACTGACTAGCGGAACGGCTACCTCAGAGCCGTTTAGGGACGGTTTTAAATCGTTTGCTGATTCAAAATAGCCATCATCGACCGAGACGATCTCTTGGGTTTGGGCAGCACGGACGATCAGATTCTCACTACAATCTAGGGATAGATAGGGAGTTTGGTCTTGTCTGGTGTCCTGCTTACCCGTGTTAGCGCGTCGGATCAGTTGGCGGGTTGTTTGGTCTAACAGATAAATTTGCACGTAGTGCAAACCAAAGCGATTTTGCATCAACGCGATCGCCTCTTGCAACAACCGTTCGGGGTCGTGAATAGCACGGGAAAGTTCGCTCACTGCCACAGTCACATGCTGGCTCACTTCCAGTTCCTGAGTGCGTTCCTCCAATCCCTGGAGCAATTTACCAACTTGGATTGCCATGCTGTTGAAACTGGACGCCAAGAGTCCAATTTCGTCTTTTGACTGAATCGAACTTCGAGCACTAAGATTGCCACGGGTGAATTGACTCACCGTATTCGCTAGATGAATAAGCGGTTTAGTGAGCCGTTGTCCTATCATCACCGCCGCGACGATCACGATACCAACAATAATTAGAGCCAGCAACAGCGTATAGCGGATTTGAGATTTAATCGGTTCTAGAAATACGGCTTGCGGCTGGGCAAAAACTACAAACCATGGTTTCGTCTCTAACGGGGTTACCGCTGCTGAGTACAGATCGTTATTGACAGATCCTAAGGGAGCTGTAAAGAAAGGAGTTTTCTTGGAGTTAGCTAAACCTTGTTCAAAGGTAGGTAAGTTAGTAGAGAGGTCTGCCACTGACCCATTGGGCAGCCGTCCCTCTGCTTGCAGCGCTTTCACTTGGGCAGGTGGGAGCGGTGTAACCGATTTAAAATTTAATTCTGTTAGGGTGCCTTCAGCTAAACGGACGTAGTTTTCATCCAGCAAAATTGCAAAAGACTCGCGTCCTCCTACCAACTCAGTGTTTTGCACAACCAGTCGCTGGATAGCCGCCGCGTTATAACGGACGCGCAGGACACCAATAATCTCTCCAGACGCATTTCGCACTGGACTGCTAAAGTACAGACTTGGTACGCGATCGCTGACCGAATACCGCAAAGGCGAAACGTAGGGCAATCCCTTTTTAAGCGGTTCCTGGAAGTAATCCCGGTTCGATTGATCTTCCCCAATATCTGGTGTGTAGGTATCAAGCACATCTCTCCCCTGGCGATCGAGCAGTGCGTAAGATGAGATATTCAAGGTATCTTTGCGGCTGAGGGAAAGTAAGGTGACCTCAACTTCTGCGGCAACACTTTGTCTTTGGCTGACGGGTAAATCCAGATATCTGGCAAGCACGGGCAATTGAGCCTCGACTCGCACAGCATCCAAGTTGGATCGCATGAAATTGTCGAGACTAAGGGCAGTTTGAGAGGCAGCAGTCAAGAGGGTTTGGTTGGCATTATTTGTCAGCGTCTTTTGCATCATCCGCTGATTAACCCAGGCAAGTAGAAGTAAGGGGAGAAGAGATACACCCAGGAACGAGAAGATCAGCTTACCGCGAAGGCTAGAGAGTTGGATGCCCACAGTTAATTTACCTCTTCCAATTGCTGTACAAAGGAGGGATTAATCAGTTTTTGAACGTCTGGTGCGGCACTCAACACTCCTTTTCGAGTGTAGAAGTCTACATACAATTTGGCGGTATAGTACAACGACTGAGTAGTTTCGCCAGGAGTAAATGCCTTTAAGTTGTCTGGCAAGTTCGCTAAATGGATGCCATCGGGAGAAACTTCTTCTGGTGTAATGTTCAGCTTCTTGGCAATGAGTGCATTGCTTTCAGCCGGATGTGCCTGCCAGTAATCTTGAGCTTGAAACCAAGCGCGGATAAATGCTTTCACGTCATTGGGGCGATCGCGTAACACATCGCCATGAAATATCATCACATCTGAAATCAATCCCGGCGTTTGCTTGCTGCTGAATATCTTCTTTGCTCCGAATTCAACGGCTTTAAATAGGTAAGGTTCCCAAGTATGTCCCGCTTGAATGTCACCGCTTTTTAAGCGCTCTGGAACTGCTTTTGCTTCTAAATTAACGAGCGTGACATCATTGACGCTAATACCGTTATCCTCCAGCATCCTAGTCACAAACAATTCTCCAAAATCATTTCGCTTGATACCAATTCGTTTCCCTTTTAACTCAGCAACGCTTTGAATACCGCGCTGCGCCACGACAGCATCAGCCCCCGCCGAGTCATCGGTTACTAGGACAATTTGGGCATTAGGGTTTTTCTCGATAATGTTCATCACGCTACCCAATGCCAAAAAAACCCCATCATATTTGTTAGCTGTGAAGTCAGATGCAGGTTCGAGATAGTTGTTTGAATAGACAGCTTTAACGTTCACCCCTTGATCCACAAAAAACCCTTTTTCTTGGGCAAGTACCAGCGGAAAAACCCCAGGCCAGAGATTGTAGGAAACCCGGAGGGGTGGTAGTTCTGGGGAAGAAGTAACCGTTGTCCTGCTATTACAGGCAGTAGCTAGCACAATGGCGAACAAGAACAGCAACAAAAAACGCAGCAATCGAGGTTTCATAACAAGAACCTGCTGATGTATGTAACGAGCAAGGGTGATCGGCAGTCGGTCAGCGTTAGGAGCGCAATTGCTGCACAAAGGAAGGATTAATCAGTTTTTGAACGTCTGGCGTAGCACTTAGCCCTCCTATCCGAATATAGAAGTCGGCGTACAATTTGGCAGTATGGTGCAGCGACTCGGTGGTGGAACCGGGAGTAAATGCCTTTAAGTTGTCTTGCCAGGTGTAGAACTTGATTCCATCGGTGAACAGGTTTTCTGGCTTAAGATCAAGTGCTTTAGTAATCAGTGCGTTGCTTTCAGTTTGATTGGCTTGCCAGTACTCTTGCGCTTGGAACCAAGCACGGATAAATGCCTGCACGTCATTGGGGCGATCGCGTAACACCTTGCTGCGAAATATCATCACAGTTGGCATCAACCCCGGTGTTTCTTCGCTAGTAAATAACACACTTGCGCCGGATTGGTTGATCGCTTCAGACACATAGGGTTCCCAGGTTTGTCCCGCTTGGATGTTACCGCTTTGAAACTGTGCAGGGACGGCTTCCCCCTCGACATTGACGAGTGTGACGTTATCGGTAGTCAAGCCATGCTGCTCTAGCCAGGTAGTAACAAACAATTCTCCATAGTCACCTAACTTGACACCGATCCGTTTGCCCTTCAAGTCAGTTCCGTTGCGAATATCAGGCTGCGCCAGCACCACATCCGCACCCGCTGATTCATCCGCGATTAAGGTAATCTGCACATCGGGTATTTTTTCAATTACCCCCATAAGACTTCCTAAGACGATGAAAAGTCCGTCAGATTTGCCAGCCACAAAGTTAGACACAGATTCTAGATAGTTGACTGTGTAAGCGTGCTCGACGTTCACTCCTTGAAGGGTGAAAAATCCTTTTTCCTGAGCGATCGCCATCGGAAATGTTCCTGGCCACAGGTTATAGGCAATTTTTAGCGGTGGAGGTTCCGGTCTAAAAACAATAGATTTTGTCCCTGTACACGCGGTAATCAGCGTTAGGCTGAGGAAGAAAAGGGATAAAAAGCGCAGAACGCGATATTTCATGGTAACTGCCAGTTTATAAAGGAACAAGGTCATGCTGCCTTGAATCAATTGAGCTGATAAAAGGCGGTATTAAGGGGATGCGTCTTAAGCTCTACGCTGCTTTTGGCTGGTATTTGGTGGGCGATCGCATTCTCTTTTAGGGTTCCCAAGTTCGTCCTAATTTTTTAGGTCTTAGTCAACTCCAGGAAAAAATGTCGAATTGAACAGCGAAGGCGACAGAGATTGAGCTGGCTCCCTGCTAATGCTCTTTGTGCTACAGCCAACTAAGTCGCGATCGCTCCTCGACGTGAAGATCGTTCAAAATTTAAATTAATAAAAACTCTTGTTTTGCAAAGCTTCTAACTACAAGCCTTGTTCAACTTTGCAAGCAATCGCAAAAAAAATTAATATGTTTTT
This sequence comes from Kastovskya adunca, assembly GCF_059505785.1. NCBI lineage: Bacteria > Bacillati > Cyanobacteriota > Cyanophyceae > Coleofasciculales > Coleofasciculaceae > Kastovskya > Kastovskya adunca. The sequence continues at coordinate 18,412 of NZ_JCACLG010000002.1, forward strand.
GATTGCAATACTTAAGTAATAAATTGTCAAATTTTTCTAGCAGTATTACAAAGTATCCTTATTCTTGGAAAGCCCCACACAATTACAAGCTGAAAACCGATATTAAAGCGCTTCCATGATTAAAAAAATTTTGATTGCTGTTGCAGGGCTAGGAAAAAACGAAGAGATGCTCAAGATGTTGATGGAAGTTCCTTCCATTCGACAAGCATCCGTTACTGTCCTGCACGTCGTACCTCCTCAAGTCACTGCTGAGGCAATGGCCGACAAGCTACAAGAAGGAGGCAAGATTCTCGCTCAAGCCATTGAGACATTAGGACTAGAACCCGAACAAGTTACAGTCCGGCTCAAACAAGGCGATCCCAAAGATGTCGTTTGCCAAGTGGCTGATGAAGAAGCTGTTGACTTAATCATTATGGGTTCTAGGGGGCTAAACCGTATAGAATCCATTCTGTCTAATTCAGTTAGCCAGTACGTTTTCCAGTTGTCTTCTCGCCCGATGTTGCTGGTTAAAGACGATGTTTACGTCAAGAAAGTTAACCGCATCATGGTTGCCTTAGACAAATCCGCTGATGCCAAATACTGCCTGGATATAGCGTTATTCCTGCTGCGGGAAATCCCAGGAGGTCAACTCCATCTAGTTCGCGTTCTCTTCGGTAAGAATAAACCCGGTGAAGAATCTACTGTAACCGAAGCTGAACAAGACCCCGTTTTATCCTCCGCCGCCGCTGAAGCGAAAAAGTTAGGGATCAATTATTCCTGTCACCTCCGCACAGGGAAAGCAGGGGAAGAAATTTGCCGCTTGGCAGACGACCGCAATATCGATCTTTTAATCCTTGGTTCTCCTGAGAGACGCCCTTCCATTGCTAGAGGGTTACCTGATTTAGATCGGTTACTAGGGTCTTCTTTATCCGACTATGTCCGTGTTTACGCAAACTGCCCAGTGATATTGGGTCGGATGCCAACTTAAGAGATACTGAGTTTGTCCTATCTTTGGCTCTCTTCTTCCTAAGGCTCTAAACAGGGCAGCTTCATTTTTGTGAGCAGCCGACACCCGTGTAGGGTGCAGCTATAGAAGACTTACGCTTTTGCCTGTGCAGGTTAGCTACTTAGCCCCTTGAAACAACACGGCGGCTGAGACAACTCAGTCCCCAAAAAAAATCCCCCGTCCAAGTTAATGAAATAAGGACAGGGGATTTTGTGTATTGCTAGCAACTTAAGGATTTTTATTGCCTTCGCGGCTACTGGTTTGAATGAACAGAATCAGCAGGAAAACCGTAGGAACTAGCACGAAGAGAATAACAGCAATAAAACCTAAATCATTAACTTGCATTACATCGATGCCTCTAAATTACGATCAACCCACCCTCTAGAATATCATCTACATTCCTGAGGAGATAGTATTAGCCTCATGGTTTTGTTTTGATGCTTACAGAACTATTGACCAAGGTTTGACAAGCTAAGCGATAGTTGTCTGGCTTTTTCTTGAGCTTCTGATTTTCCACGTCAGTGCGAGGCGAAAGACCCTCCATCCCTTCCACCACTTCGACAATACAGGTGCCACACTGACCATAACCTCCACAGTTCATCATCTTGCCCATGAAAGTGTAGATGTCAATGCCATTTTCTAGGGCTTTTTCTCTTAAATTTGCCCCATTAGCAGCAACCACTTCCTTCTCTTCGTTGACAAACTTGATATTAGCCATCGTTCTCCTGACAGTTAGCGTATTTCTATTTTATTAAGGATTGTTAATTAATTCGGCATCTTTAATCAAAATTAGATTGGGCAATTTTAGAGGGTAGTGTTTTCTACAGCACAATTCCAGGGCTGTACTACCTCAAATGAGTTAAATGCTATAGGTTTTCCCACTCCTCCATGTCGAGGGTCGTAGAGCGTGAAGGTAGCGATCGCCTCCTTGATCCGTTGATGTCCTAGGGCAAATTGGGCAGGTGAACCAATTCCCGTTTGATGCCATCGGGATCGGCAAAGAAGACAGCGTAGTAGCCTAGCTAATCAGGGCTTGCGGAGCCTAGCCTCCCGACGGATATACATACTTCCCTTTACCTTCTCTCCCCATTACCCCAAAGCCTCAACGCTACCGTGTCTCTCTTCTGGAGTAGTGGAGGGGTTAGGTAATCCTCACCCCCTGGAAAGAGTTGCTGAGCTACCATTTGTCTATATAAGTTAACAATAAGTAACATATTTAAGGTTTATTATGCCTAATCTCCTAGAAGCTACAAAAGAGTACTGGAAAAAATTAGACCAGCTAGAAGCGGCTTACAAGCGAGACGAAGTTTCTCTTGAAGAAGTCGATACCAGAGTTTCTGAACTGATGGCTGAACTTGGTGACGAACGACGAGCGGCATTGAATTATGTATGGCTGGGAGCGCGTCGTTTTTGGAATGAGCAACGAGAAACGGTTGTTGGTGTTGCTTTTTTGGGAATTCTCACTTATGCCTGGGCAATCGTCAGCCAAGCTGCCTAATTTGAACAGTAAAACCTTGATGTTCAGAGTTTGGCAGAGCGGAGCATCCAGATATAAAAAACTTAAATTCTCTCTTCGGTTGGAGAGGCTTTCCATCTGGAGAGCGACAACAGTAAAGATTAACCCTTGGTATTCTAGTAATTGGAAACAAAACAGCACCTGAATAGCAATGTGCCGCTAGCGTCCATTGTTGTACATCGCAGGAGAGCGACCTTAGATGTACAAACGGTGCAGTTATCCAACTAGACAGCCGTGGTGTGGAGTATTTTTCGCTTCTTCCACTTCATTACTACTATTTGGTGGGACTAAAGTCCTAACCAGAGCGCTCAAAAGTAGTAGACGCGGTACGTCAAAATAACAAAAACCATATCAATGCCTGTACCATCTTGACTCAACTTTATTCGACTCAAGGTGGTATAGCCATATTTAATCAGATTTATTGACCCATAAAAGAAGCCCCCAGTTTGGGGGCTTTTTGAATTCAGCGTACAGTCAAACGCTTACAGCAAATAGACCAGGATAAATAAAATAATCCACACAACGTCTACAAAGTGCCAGTACAGCTCTGCGGCTTCGACACCAAAGTGTTCTTCATCGCTGTAATGTCCTGGCTTCCGGGAGCGGAGCAGGACAGAGATAATCAGTAACAACCCAACGGTGACGTGAAGACCGTGGAAAGCCGTCAGGACATAAAACGAGCTGGCGTATAGGTTAGTCGTCAGACCAAACTCAAGGTTGGTATACTCATACACCTGTCCTCCTAGGAAAATCGCGCCCATGATGGCAGTAAGGGTATACCAGAACCGCAAACCTGAGACATCGTTTTTCTTGATTGCCTCGTCGCCTCGGTGCATTACAAAACTGCTGGAAATCAGAATTAGCGTGTTGATTCCTGGCAGGAGCAGTTCCCGTTCTGGCGTTCCTTCAGGCGGCCAAATCGGTGAGACAGTTCGATAAATTAGATAGGCTCCAAACATGCCGAGGAAAATCATGCTCTCGGCAGCCAGGAATACCCATACTCCAGTCATGCGGAGATCAGGATGTTCCTCATGAACAGCATCTTCCACCTTGTGGTGATAGTTCAGAGCTGTCTTAGATTCGTCAATTGTTGAACCTTGCATGAATTTTTATGTTCAGTGGTCAGTGGTTAGTAGTCTCGAGTTATCAGCCATAGTTTGAGTAACTAGTGGCTAATAACTTACAACTAATCGCGATTTTGACTTTCCCCTTGGCGGTCATCAGGATTCGCGGCAACGGCGGGATCGGGATCAGCACGTAGAGCCGAGTTGGGGCCAGCCGCTAAGACAGGTTGCCTCTCCTCAGCAAAGGCTACATTCACCTCGGTGCTGCGATCGCCCATACCATAATCGTAGGGGCCTGTCGCTAGTTTCGGGAATCCTTCAAAGTTTTCAATCGGGGGCGGCGAGGTGGTCATCCATTCTAGGGTCAATGCATCCCAGGGATTGTTTCCGGCTTTTGGCCCTCTGCTCCAACTCCAAATGACATTGACGATGAAGGGAAGAGTGGAAACCGCAAGCGTGTAGGCTCCAATGGTGCAGATGATGTTCAGGGGTTGGAATTTGGGATCGTACAGAGCAATCCGCCGATTCATCCCCAACAACCCCAACTCATGCATTGGCAAGAAGGTCAGGTTCAGACCGATGTAGGTCAGGGCAAAGTGGACTCTGCCCCAAGGTTCGTTCAACATGCGTCCTGTCATCTTCGGGAACCAGTGATAAATCCCGGCAAAGAGACCGAGGACGCTGCCACCGAACAAAACATAGTGGAGGTGAGCGACGATGAAGTAAGTGTCGTGAACGTGGATGTCAAAGGGCACTGCTGCCACCATTACACCACTCAATCCACCAATGACGAAGGCTGAAATAAAGCCCATGCCAAACAGCATGGAACTATTCAGGCTAATTTTGCCGCCCCAGATGGTTGCACACCAGCTAAAGACTTTTATTCCAGTCGGTACGGCAATAATCATGGTCATCGCCATGAAGAACATCCGCAGCCAGCCAGGGGTACCGCTGGTGAACATATGGTGTGCCCAAACCAATAAACCGATAAAGGCGATCGCCATACTAGAATAGGCGATCGCTCGGTAACCAAAAATCGGCTTCCGGGCGTGGACTGGTAACACCTCTGAAATGATCCCAAAGAACGGCAGGATCATGATGTAGACAGCGGGGTGAGAGTAAAACCAGAACATGTGCTGGTAGACAATTGGGTCACCCCCACCTGTGGGATTAAAAAAGGCAGTTCCAGCAATTAGGTCAAAGGACAAAAGAATCAAAGCGGCTGCCAGCACAGGTGTAGCAATCAGTTGCAGGGATGAAGTTGCCATCATCGACCAGCAAAACAGCGGCATTTGATTGAGTCCCATCCCTGGCGTCCGCATCTTCAGGATGGTGACCAGAAAATTCAGTCCGCCCAAAATCGAGGAAGTCCCCAGGATCAGCAGGCTAAAAATCCAGAATGCCTCACCAGCTTTCCCCATTAATAGGCTCAGGGGTGGATAGGACGTCCAACCCGCTTGGGGCGCACCTACGAAAAAGCTGCTCAACAGCAACAAGCCACCGGGTGGGATCATCCAAAAGGCAACGGCATTTAGTCGGGGGAATGCCATGTCCTTCGCCCCAATTAATAAGGGGATCAGGTAGTTGGCGAAGCCCGAACCCGCCGGAACAATCCACAGGAAAATCATGATGGTGGCATGAACGGTGAAGAGCTGGTTGTAAAGCTCCGGGCTGACCAGATCCGATGCTGGTGTCGCCAGTTCTGTGCGAATTACATCAGCCATTAGTCCGCCGATGCAATAGAACACAAACGAGGAAACTAGGTATTGAATACCAATTACTTTGTGGTCTGTACTGAAGCCAAAATATTCTCGCCAATGTCGCTGAGCGGGTTCATCCCCTGCAGCTGGCTTATTTGCTTCCTCTTGAATGTCTGCTTGTATTGTCATAGGAAATTTTCTCTAGACAGATGCGATCAGTCTTAGGAGTGGGTTGTTCATTACTCACTGTTTACCTTGGCACTCTCACCATGGAATCATCAGTACTTGAATGATCGCCCACTTCTTATAGCGGACAGCTACTGGTTTGGGTGATGGTGAGTAGCGTGCAGTTGCTCAAGGGTGTGAGCATCGATCCCCAGATCTTTGACATAGGGAGCCAGAAACTCACCTTCTGATAAGTCGGCTGGATTAGTAGCGATCGCTTTTTCCATGCCGTTGGTGCTAGCCACTTGCTGCTCACTCACCCAGTTTTGGTACTCTTCGGGTGACTGAACGTAGAGCTGGGCATTCATCGCCCCGTGGTATGGCCCACACAGCTCAGCGCAGATGATCGGATACTGTCCTTCTTTAGTCGGCGTAAAGCGCATTTGCGCTAACCGACCGGGGACGGCATCTTGTTTCAACCGAAACTCAGGTAACCAGAAGGCGTGGATCACGTCTTGAGCTGAGATGTTGAGCTGCACTTCTTGTCCAACGGGCAAGTGCATTTCTCCAGTAGTGATCCCACTATCGGTGTAGTTGAACAACCAGGCATACTGAAGAGCCGTAACATCAATGGTGAGTGGCACGGGTTGCCCTCGTTTTTCAGGAGAGGCTCCCAATCCCAAAGCGATCGCCTGATTGGGATCGAGGGCAAGCAGATTCTTCTCAGGAGACCCCTCCGACGGCTTACCGACTTGCTCAATTCCTTGCCGTCCGTGATCGTCATGAGATGCCATCGGGTCAAGTCCACCCATGGCGTTATAAATCTCAAAACTGTAGATGGAAACAATAAACAAGATCACTGCCGGAATTGCTGTCCAGACAATTTCTAGAGGAATATTGCCATGAACTGGCGGCCCATCTGTGTTATCGCCTTTCTGGCGGCGAAATCGGAATGCCGAATAGAGTACCACTCCCTGAACGATTAGAAATAAACCCGTCGCCACAGTCATCATCATGTTGAACAGGGCGTCTACTTGAGCGGCTTCCTCAGAGGCAGCCATGGGCAATAGACCGTGGTTCTGACCGTACCAGAGGCTAATCAGGGTCAGCGCAATACCAGCAATAAGAGTTGTAATCGAGCTTGGAATGTTCACGGGTTTAGACTAGAAGACTTCTAAATGCAAAATCTCAATGGTCGATCTGAGTTGAAGCTTAGGCAAGTTTTGCGCCTAGTCAAGGTAGCACTTTCTCTTGTCTACTAGTTGCCCTAACCAGGAACGACCTAATCCTTGACGAGCGGTTTTGCTTAACTACCACGGTAAAGCAGGTAAAGCCTCAAAGAGGTGAAAATCAAGGATTTTTATGTTTTTTTTCGGGATTGCTTACCGAGTCAACCGACTAAAAGCCAATACCCAATCACGTTTTCAGAGATCCTTAAGAAATGTAAAAGTCTGATCGGGAAACTTAAGACATGAGTTGGCGAACCCTGCTGCAATCTGAAAAATCTCTAAAGCTATGCAGTTACTGGCGCAAGCTGATTAGAGTGGTAGTAGGGTGCCGGGTTAGCAATCATCGTCAGTGCTAGGTTGATGAATGAGCCACTACTCAGGACTTCACTAAATTTTGTTGCTTTTGCAATTGCTTTTATGGCTGAATCAGTTCTTCATCGAAACCGATATCTTCCGACCCAAGAGCCGCCCGAACCTCCGGAACGAATTCGTCGATTAGTTTGGAAAATTGCGATCGCCACCTTGCTTTTGATGGCAGTGGGCAGTGCAACGCGGGTGATGAATGCCGGACTAGCTTGCCCGGATTGGCCTTTATGCTACGGTCAGCTCGTACCCAGGCAGCAGATGAATCTGCAAGTCTTTCTAGAATGGTTTCACCGTCTTGATGCCGCTTTGATTGGCTTGAGCGCTCTAGCTCTAGCTGGTCTATCGTGGTGGTATCGGCGCGCCTTACCCTCCTGGCTGCCTTGGGCTGCCACCTTCGCCTTAGGGTTAATTGTGTTTCAAGGCATTCTCGGCGGACTAACCGTAACAGAACTATTGCGCTTTGACATTGTTACCGCTCACTTAGGGACTGCCTTACTGTTTTTTACAACCCTGCTCGTCATTGGTCTGTCACTAACCCCTTACAAAGGCACTGGTGTCGTTGAAAATTTACCTTGGGTCAGTTTGAGCGCGGCAATTCTGGTCTACCTCCAAAGCCTCTTGGGGGGATTGGTTGCCTCCCGTTGGGCGCTACATCAGTGCTTTGGTGCTTCTCAGTTGTGTACCGTGATGAATAGTCACATCATCGGCGTTGTCCCGGCAACCCTGGCAACTTTGGCCGTTGTCGTCATGGCATGGCGTACCCCAGCACTGCACCCAGTACTACGAAAGTTAGCTAATGCTGCCGGAGGTTTACTCGTGGCTCAAGTATTACTCGGCGTAGCGACCTTTCGCCTACATCTGCAAGTCGAGATTCTCACCGTTGCTCATCAGGCAGTGGGAGCGGCTTTACTCGGTACGCTGGTTGCTTTTACAGTTTTGGCGCTACGCGATCGCGCTGTTGCTAAGGCGATCGCGTCTGCCACCGACGCCCTATAGAGTCGGCACACCGTAGCGGCGTGAAACCAACGGGCGTGTTGTTTGAAATAAAGGAATTGGTGTAAATAATGATTGGGACGAGTGTTTCCCGCCGAAATGAGAACTTCCTACAAGTTATTCAAAGCTACTATCAGCTCACTAAACCTCGGATTATCCCGCTATTACTGATTACAACCGCCGCCGGAATGTGGCTAGCCGCAGATGGACAAGTAGACCCGTTACTCCTACTGGTTACTCTGGTGGGGGGGACTTTATCAGCAGCTTCGGCTCAGACATTGAACTGCATTTACGACCGTGACATCGACTACGACATGATGCGGACTCGTCATCGTCCGATCCCCTCTGGTCGCGTGCAGCCTCGCGATGCCATGATTTTTGCGATCGCCCTCGCTGTTTTGTCCTTCACCCTACTAACAGTCTTTGCAAATTTGCTCAGTGCCCTCTTAGCACTGTCTGGCATCGTTTTCTACATGGGCATTTATACTCACTTGCTCAAACGCCACACCACCCAAAACATTGTTATTGGTGGCGCAGCTGGAGCCATTCCCGCCCTCGTAGGCTGGGCAGCCGTGACAGGTGAGTTGAGTTGGGCGGCGTGGTTACTGTTTGCGATTGTCTTTTTGTGGACGCCTCCCCATTTCTGGTCTCTCGCCTTGATGATTCGCGAAGATTACGCGTCAGTGGGTATCCCCATGCTGCCTGTGATCGAGGGAGAAGAGTCCACAACTCGGCAAATTTGGTTTTATACCTTACTTGTTGTACCCGCGTCCTTTTTACTGGTTTATCCCTTGGGAGTATCGGGGGTAATTTATGGAGCGATCGCCTTTTTATTAGGCAGTATCTTCATTAAAAAAGCCTGGCAGCTTTTGCAAGCCCCCTTTGATCAAAAACTTGCCCGCTCCCTGTTTAAGTATTCCATCCTCTACATGATGCTGCTCTGTACGGGCATTGTCGTTGATAGCTTGCCCATCACCCATCAGCTAACAATTGGCTTGACGGAAAATCTGCAAACCTTGATGAGTACGATTTTAGTCAGTAGCTAACGGGTTAATACAGGGGATCTAAACAAAGGAGCGATCGCGGGGGTAATTCCAGAAGCGCGATCGCTCCTTTTAGATCAGGAAGTGTTCTAGGGTAACAGAATTAACTACCCCACAATTGATATAGCAATCCTTTTTGAGTTATGAGATGCGATCGCCTCAGATCCCCAACTTCTCTAAATCGGGGATCTCGCCTTCACCGATCATTAGACCTCTTGCAAAAATGTACCAGACCCCTCCCCAACCCTCCCCTTAGTAAGGGGAGGGGGCAAGATTTCAAGTCTCCCCCCTTACTAAGGGGGGATTAAGGGGGGTCTATTCGACTTATGCAAGAGGTCTATTGAGGGATCGCTGCACTTAACCCCCTCTTGCTGCTGACGGCTTAAAATAGAAATAAAGATTGTTTAGATTTGTGTAGCCTACCTAGGCAGAGAAATTATATGGTTGCCGCTGTTTTAATTGAAAACCTCCAAAAACGCTACGGGGATATTGAAGCTGTCAAGGACATCTCCTTTGAGGTGCAACCGGGGGAAATTTTTGGTCTGCTGGGGCCAAACGGTGCAGGCAAAACAACAACAATTCGCTGTCTGTGTACCCTCAGCGCCCCCAATGCTGGCAAAATTGAAGTTTCAGGCATTGATGCGATCACCAATCCCAGAGCCGTACGCCGTCGCCTAGGTTATGTCGCCCAAGAAGTCGCTCTGGATAAGGTACTCACGGGTCGGGAACTACTAGAGTTGCAAGCGGCACTTTACCACATCCCCAAGAACGCCGCCAAAGCAAGAGTCAACAAAATGTTAGAGATTCTGGGGTTGGAGGAATACGCAGATACAAAGACAGGCAGCTACTCTGGCGGTTTGCGTAAACGTCTAGATTTAGCCGCCGGGTTGCTGCATCAACCGAATGTCCTGGTATTGGACGAACCAACCGTGGGGCTGGATATCGAAAGCCGCTTTGTCGTTTGGGATTTTTTGCGTCAACTGCGGGAAGCCGGGACGACGGTTTTAATTACCAGTCACTATTTAGAAGAAATTGACGCCCTAGCCAACCGGGTAGCAATTATTGACCGAGGAGTGGTCATTGATCAGGGAACCCCTTCTGAGTTAAAGGATAAAGTAGGAGGCGATCGCATCACCCTCCGCATCCGGGAATTTTCTCCCAAAGAAGAAGCTGAAATTGCCAAAGAAATGCTGCAAGCTCTGCCCTTTGTCCAAGAAGCGATCGTTAATGGATCACAAGGCAACTCCCTCAACTTAGTCGTCAAACCCCAAAGTGACGCCTTAATGACGATTCAGCAATCTTTAAAGGACGCAGGTTTACCAATCTTTGGGATTGCCCAAGCTAGACCAAGCTTGGATGACGTATATCTAGCGGCGACAGGTCGTACCCTGATGGATGCTGAAATTGCTGGTGCAGGAAGTCGCGACCCCAAGGCAGAGCGGAAAAAAAATATGCGCTAAATTTCTCCAAAAATTAACAACCCATAACGAAAAACTACTAATGAGTCCTACTGTTACCCCTTCCAAATCTGACTTGAGCTGGCAACAAGACACCGCCACTCAAATTCCAGTTAGCGACAAGGCAACTGTCGGTGAATTCATCCAGGAAACCGTTGCCTTAACCAAGCGCCTGTTTATTCAACTACAACGCCGCCCTTCTACCCTCGTTGCTGGCATCATCCAGCCCTTGATGTGGTTGTTGCTGTTCGGTGCTTTATTCCAAAATGCCCCTCAAGGACTATTTGGCAACACATCGAGCTACGGTCAATTTCTGGGAGCCGGAATCATTGTTTTTACTGCCTTTGCTGGGGCGCTAAATGCAGGCTTACCCGTGATGTTTGACCGGGAGTTTGGTTTCCTCAACCGCTTATTGGTTGCACCACTCGCCTCTCGATTCTCGATTGTTGCCGCTTCCGCAATTTACATTGTTGCCCTGAGCTTAGTGCAAGTGACTGTGATTGTTACTGCCAGTGCCTTTTTAGGTATCGGGCTACCCGACGTTCTAGGGTTAGCAAGTATCGGGTTAATTATCTTTCTGTTGGTTTTAGGTGTGACCGCCCTGAGTTTAGGTTTAGCCTTTGCATTGCCCGGTCACATCGAACTAATTGCAGTAATTTTCGTCACTAACCTACCGTTGTTGTTTGCCAGTACTGCCCTTGCGCCCCTTGCTTTTATGCCAAGATGGTTGCAAATTGTAGCCTCTCTCAATCCCCTGAGCTATGCGATTGAGCCGATTCGGTACCTCTATACTCACAGCGACTGGGCATTGAGTAGCGTTGTGATGCAAGCTCCCTGGGCTTCCATTACGTTTGGCACTGCCCTCTTGGTTCTTCTGGGGTTTGACGTTGTAGTATTACTGGCAATCCAACCACTACTGCGCCGTCGCTTTGCTTAACTATCGTTTCTGAGTCAAAAACTCTCACCTCAATTGCTATGAAGAAATACCCGTTTCTGACATCTTCTGTAACGCCTTTGACTCGTCTGGCTATAGGCGTTGGTGCTTTCACCGTCTTCGGTATCGCCTCAGGCTTATTCCCGCAAGCTACCCTAGCACAAAGCACAGAGGCTCAACCTTTAAGAGACTTTCAGGCTTCGCCAAGTGAACCCAACTCTTTATCAGGAACTTTGGGTGGGGGTTCAGTAAGCGTCTTTGACATGATTCACAACCTCCGACTCGGCGGTCAGCGTAGCTCGAATGAGTTCATCCTCGAACAGCGGCAGAATATTGATAATAGTGCGACGGAGTACCTGCGCCTGCGACAACAGCGGCTCCGCGACCTGCAAACACCCTCTACAGGTAATTCTCCGCTGAAGTTTCCGGCTGAATGAGTTGGGGGTAAGTAGTTGCAGTTAAGGCGTTCTCATCGTCAATCACTGCAACTACCTAGTCGGATACGGCATCCCGTGTCCGACTTTTTTTTGCCTATCTAGCAGTATATAACGTGGTTTTTTAACCCAATGCTGCCAAGACATCTTGGGCGTGGGTATCAGTCTTGACTTCGCTGTAAACTTGAGCGATTTTGCCTGTGGGGTCGATGATGTAGGTGACACGCTTGGCATATTTGTCACCCTGAACGTCGTAAGCCTTTGCTAATGTGCCATCAACATCAGCTAGGAGATTAAAGGGAAGATTGTACTTTTCGGTGAACTGCTTGTGAGAGGCTTCATCATCCATACTGACGCCGAGGATCACAGCATCTTTGTTTTGGAAGTCGGCATAATTATCTCGGAAGCCGTGAGCTTCCTTGGTGCAGCCAGGGGTGTCATCTTTAGGATAAAAGTACAAAACGACGGTTTTACCACTGTAATCTGACAAGGAGACGGTGTTGCCATTAGTGTCTTTGACATTAAAGTCTGGGGCAACTGTACCAACGGATAAAGACATAGATTTTGTTTCCTTTTTAATTGGAGATTATGGACAACGTTAAACCTTACAAACTTTACAATATTTGATCGCAGCGGTTTGGCGATCACGAAGACAGCTAACAGGACTCTAGGTATACGAACCAAGAAAGTGCCTAAGATAGAGAACAAGAAAGCAGACTAAAGATTCTCTTAGCATTTGCTCATCCCTTGCCCCTAATATTTTGTTAATCGTGGCAATGACCTCAACTCAAAATCAAGCAGCTCCAACAATCCAATACTCCCCACGCACTGTAGAACGAGCAAAGCGAGCAATGCGTTGTTCGCCGTTTCAGTTGTCGTTGTTTGTCGCCATGGGTTCTCAGAGTGTTCCCTTATCCGCGATCGCGGGAGATAATGGCATTCAGCACCAGTACACGCGGCATTCTGTCTCAGAACTTGCTGCTGAAAACACCTTGCTGTGGCTGATTCAAGTCGGTCTATTGCGACGAGAAGTTGATGGTCAGGGCATTACAGATAGTTTTCGCTTAACTCCTTTGGGGCGGCAGTTGGTAAGCAACTGGGAACAACGAGGCGAGTTGTGGTCAGACCCCACATGGCAAGAGCGCCTCTACAATGCCTTGAATCGTTGGTTAAGATTGCCGATTTGACATCCCTCGTTAAATCGGAGTACCGATTGTCAAATGTGATGGTAGTCTCCAGGAGGGTTGAGCGATGAAAGCAATCATGGTTGTGGGTACAACATCCCACGCAGGTAAATCTCTCTTAGTTACAGCATTGTGTCGGATTCTCTCGCGGCGGGGTTGGCGGGTTGCCCCCTTCAAAGGGCAAAACATGGCTTTAAATGCCTACGTCACCGCTAATGGTGGAGAAATAGGTCACGCGCAAGCCGTGCAAGCTTGGGCAGCCGGGGTGATGCCTTGGGTGGAGATGAACCCGATTTTACTCAAGCCACAAGGCGATATGACATCCCAGGTGATTATCAAAGGCAAAGCCGTCGGTCGAGTCAAGGCATCGGACTACTACGAGCAGTATTTTGACCTGGGTTGGCAGGCGATTGAAGAATCCTTACGGCGTCTTGGCGAGGAGTTTGACATCGTCATTTGCGAAGGAGCAGGCAGTCCTGCCGAAATTAATCTCAAGCACCGAGACTTGACGAATATGCGGGTGGCAAAGCATCTCAATGCGCCAACCCTGTTGATTGTAGACATCGACCGGGGAGGAGCTTTTGCCCATGTTGTCGGCACTTTAGAACTGTTAGATCCTGATGAACGTGCCTTAGTCAAGGGTGTGGTAATTAATAAGTTTAGAGGGCAGCGATCGCTTTTAGAATCTGGCATCACCTGGCTTGAACAGCGCACCAATATTCCTGTAGTAGGTGTCCTACCCTGGATGGATCAATTGTTCCCCGCCGAGGACTCCCTCAACTTACTAGAGCGGAGTTCTTCCAAGAAGGTAGATAGCGAAATAACAATTGCTGTCATTCGTCTACCCCGGATTTCCAACTTTACAGACTTTGACCCCTTAGAAACTGAATCCACTGTCACGGTCAAATACGTCAGCCCCAATCAACCTTTAGGTCATCCGGATGCCGTAATTATCCCCGGTTCCAAAACCACCATTTCTGACCTACTGCTACTTCACCAAACCGGAATGGCAACAGAACTGCAAAACTACGCGGCTGCTGGGGGAACAATTCTCGGTATCTGTGGCGGCTTTCAAATGCTGGGAAGAATACTCGCTGACCCAGAAGGTGTTGAAGGTCAAGAAGGACGCTTTAAAGGACTAGACTTATTACCTCTGCAAACAGTGATCACAGGTAACAAAGTTGCCCGTCAACGCGTCGTCAATTCCAACTATCCCCAACCTGGCTTACCCGTTACAGGGTATGAAATTCATCAAGGACGTACCCGGTTGGTTGAGTCGGAACGAGATAGTGTCAAAGCCACCTATCATCCTCTATTTGATGATGCGGGACTGGGAGTCGTTGATGCTAATCAATCAGTTTGGGGCACCTACCTGCACGGTCTTTTCGATAATGGGCCCTGGCGGCGTTCCTGGTTGAACCACATCCGCCAGCAGCGAGGACTCTCCTCTCTTCCCACAGGTGTTGCCAACTACCGCGAAGAACGAGAAGCCCTTCTCGACTCCTTAGCAAATATGGTAGAAAAACACCTGGATTTGACACCTGTTTTACCAAGGTAGTGAAGTATAGAGAGAGTCCTGAGTGCTGAGTGCTGAGTCCTGAGTAGGGGGGAAAGGATGAAGGGTGAAGTATGAAGGGTAAGTGTAGTTATCTTCTGCACCCCCGCACCCCCGCACCCCTGCACCCCGGCTCCCCCTAGCTCTCTAGATTTTACTAATCATGATTCAAATTCGATTTTTACCCGATGATGTTACGGTGCAAGCCCAGGTGGGAGAACCGATATTACAAGTGGCAGAACGCGCGGGTGTGTTTATTCCTACAGGTTGCTTGATGGGTTCCTGTCATGCCTGTGAGGTAGAAATCGGAGAGGGAAATGCTGTCTGCGCTTGCATCAGTGCTGTACCGCCAGGCTCTGAAGAGCTGACAATCAATCTCTACGCTGACCCCTTGTGGTAGTTCGTTAGCAGCTCACTTGCCGCCAAATTTCTTCCTGTACGTCAAGCTGGCGTAGTCCTATAGGGCGCATCAACCCCTGAAACAAGACCATACTTTTGGGCAAACTCCAAGGGAACGTCTGGAAGATGAAGGAGCATTTCGTCCCATGTACTCCCAGCTTGTAAAGCCTCTACAACTACTGAAAGGGGTTCAGAGAATATGGTTTGAAAGTCTGCTTCTCCAGGAAACTGCACTTCAAAGGCTAACTGCTCCTTTGGTGGTGTGAACTGAGCATTGACACCTTCTCGATTTCCCCTCGCATCAAGGCGATACCAACCTACTGCGGCTAAGTAAACTGCATTGAAACCATGCAAGCTGTAGGGCGCGCCTTGGTCATTAATGCTCAATCGCTGGTAGCAGAAGCCTGTTGGAATGCTATTTGCCCGGAGTAATGCGGCTAGCAAGTGGCTTTTTGCGTAGCAATAACCTGTTTTGGACTGGAGGACATCCGAAGCTCGACAGGTGACAGGACTCATCCGATAGTCAACGCTGTGACGAATTTCATCTCGAACCCACTCAAAACAGGCTTTGGCGATCGCTTCTAATGTTTGCTGTTCTGATGCAATCTTCTTCGCCAGCTCTAAAACTCTAGGATGTCGCCAGTCAATAATATCAGTCGCTTGCAGATAGTCTTCCATGCGCTTGATTTCCCAAAAGGCATCGCATCCAGAATACAGTACAGAATCCGTAGACTGCCCCACCTCAGCTGAATATGCCAGCACGAAAATCCTAAACTTCAGATTTCACCTTGAGGGCATACTCCCGAAACCGCTCCAAATCGGCTTGAATCGTTGATTCTACGGCGCGACCGAGGAATAAATCATCCATCAGTTTTCCGATAATCCCAGGAATCGCGTAAGCCACAGTTAACTTAACAATACTGGTACCTTCTTTGCGGTCATAAAATCGCACGGCTCCCCGGTTAGGCAAGCCATCCACAGATTCCCACTGAATAATCTGTTTGGGAATTAGTTTATTGACGCGCGATAGCCAGCTAAATTCCAACCCCCCAGTTGTCAGCTTCCACCGGGAAAGTTCTGGATCATCCTCCAGCACCTTCACCGAATCGATCCATTTCATCCACCGAGGCATTTGTTCTAAATCCGACCAAAGCCCCCAAACCAGGTCAATCGATGCATCCACCTCAACCTGTACGCTGTGTTCCAGCCAATTTGCCATTAAATTTTCTTTCTTCCTTCGCGTTCTTTGTGTCTTTGCGGTTCGTTCATTAACCTTACACAGCCGATAACTGACCTGCACTTGCCAGCTTTTCCGCATTCTCCAGAATTGCCTTCGCCGCTTGACGACCGGACAGCGTCGCCCCTTCCATACTGTCGATGTAGTCCTGCTGAGTGTAACTACCCGCCAAAAAGAAGTTCGGAATCGGTGTTTTTTGCTCAGGGCGATAGATATCCATTCCCGGTGCTTCCCGGTAGAGAGACTGAGCGAGTTTGACCACACTGTACCAAGTCATGTTCAGCTCCCGTGAGGAAGGGAAGAGTTCGTGAACTTGCTTGAGGACGTGAGTAGCGATCGCTTCATTACTTTGCTTCACAAACGGATCGCCTGGAGTCAGCACCAACTGCAACAGCGAGCCTTGACCTTCTTTGTAATAATTTCCGGGACTCGTCAACGCTAAGTCAGCAAAACAAGAAAAGTCAGCATCAGGAGTATAAAGCAAGTTGTCTAGCCCTGCTGCCTCTTGCAGTTGCTGACGCTTCTCAGCATTATGTAACTCTGTCACCCAGCCATCAAAGCGCAGTTGCACCGTTGCCACAGGCACTGCATCAAGGTGATAAATATTGTCGAACTCCGACCACTTGCGCCATTGTTGAGGCAAAAGGCGCTGAATCCCAGGAATATCACAGGCACAGACATAAGCATCCGCCGTAATTGTTTCTTCCTCTTCTCCCTTGGCAATCACAATACCGTTGACTCGCGTCTCTCCCTGGGTCTCACTGAAGAGGATTTCTCGGACGCGGCGGCGGGTATAAATCTTCGCTCCCCGTGCTTCTAAATAATTAATAATCGGCTTGTGCAGATACTCGTCAGGGGAACCTTCCAGCATTCGTAATACTGATGCCTCTGACTTGACTGCAAAAAACTGAAAAATTGTCAACATGCAGCGAGCAGAAATATTTTCCGTGTCGATAAAACCCAGTGCATAGGCAATGGGATTCCACATCCGCTTCAAGCTGCCTTCAGAACCGCCATGCTTACGGAACCAGTCGGCAAAGCTAATCGCATCCAACTTGCGGATCGTTTTCATTGCCCCATCAAAGTCGATCAACCCGCGCACAATTGGGCTAGTACCGAGGGCTAGGGAGTTTTGTAATTTATCTTGGAGCGAGAGTTGAGAGGTGGTGAAAAACGCCTTTAATCCATTGAAAGGCGCACCTGTGATGAAGCGAAAGTCCAACTCACCAACCTGACCCCCTTTGTTAACAAATGTGTGGGTATGGTCTTTGAGCCGCAGGTTTTCAATCGCCCCCACCTTCTTCATCAAGTCAAAGAGCTGGTAGTAGCAGCCAAAAAAGACGTGCAATCCCATCTCTAGGTGGTTGCCGTCTGCATCTACCCAACTGCCGACTTTACCGCCGACAAATGGGCGAGATTCAAAAATTTCTACTTCATGTCCGGCATCGACCAAATCGACTGCCGTCGCCATTCCAGCCAGTCCCGCCCCGACAATTGCAACGCGCATTCAGCCTTTCCTTTTCAGTTTCTTTACATATTTTAAAAGAATATTTGACACCAAATGAGTTCAAAGGTTGTGCGGGTAAGAAAATAGTGCGATCGCTCCCCATACCCATACAACAGAAGAGATTAGATCCAGCGATCGCAGTCTGTCCCCATACCCTGTAAATTGCGATCGTAGTAGTCTCACAAGGCATTTTCCCTTGGCTTACGACAACATCTGTAAATATCTGGCGGAGGAATACCCAGCCGAGTTTATTCGCTGGCTTTCGGAAGAAGAGGCAACGGATATTCAAATACTCAAAACCGAATTGAGTGTAGAACCCATTCGCGCTGATTCCTTGACTCTGCTACAAACAACAAACCAAATTCTGCACATAGAATTTCAAACCCTACCCGCTTCCCAGCCACCACTACCCTTCAGGATGCTCGACTACTGGGTAAGGCTGAAGCGGCTGTACTGGTGTCCCATCGAGCAGGTTGTGATTTTTTTGACCGCCACCACGTCAGAAGCGGTATTTACCGATCACTTTGAAGAAACCAACACCAGACACCGCTATCGAATAATTCGCCTGTGGGAGCAAGATCCTGCCCCATTGCTGGCTAACCCGGCACTACTGCCACTTGCCACTCTCGCTAGGACTAATGCTCCCAATCGCTTGCTCCAGCAGATCGCTACCCAGATCGATATGATTGAAGAACCCCGCCAGAGGGAGAACCTGACGGCTTGTGTAGAGGTGTTGGCAGGTCTAAGGTTTGATAAGAATTTAATTCGTCAACTGTTTCGGGAGGAAATTATGCGTGAGTCGGTAATTTATCAAGATATTCTCCAACAAGGACTGCAACAAGGGCGACAACAAGGACTACAACAAGGAGAGGTGACGTTGATTGTGCGTCAGCTAACTCGTCGGTTCGGGATAGTCGAGCCTTCGTTGCAAGAGCGGATTCGAGGATTATCAATTGCTCAGTTGGAGGAGTTGAGCGAGGCGCTGTTGGATTTTGAGGCGATCGCGGATTTAGCAAACTGGTTAAATGAGCATCAGTTTCAGGAATGACAAAATTAGGATAAGCAGCCCTTCAAACCCTACTTATCCTGTTTCCTTGCCTACTCATAGATATTCTCGTGTAGGCAGAAAATAGTATTTTTCAGAATTAGCGATCGCCAGTTCGCCAATCCTTATTCCGACTCAAAAGACAACTGTGGCAACAGTTGCAGCATCCCTAGTCCCAGTTCTTGAGTGGAAAGCGATCGCGTTTCAAACAATGCCATCATGTCACGCTGGGTTGGATTACCACTAGACGCCCCCTTCAACCCCCTAGCGATGACTAAACCACAGTAGCCTTGGGTTTTTTGGCAACGCTGTTCCCACTGCTTTCGATCTGCTATGTGCTGTTCATCTTCCAAAAACTCGCCAAACAGATACATTTGCCCGTTCTCTGTTTGCAGAATTCCTAAATCGTAGCTATTTCCGCCAAAGGGATCTGCTCCTGGATTAAAGGCAATTCCCTTCAACCCGCCATCAGTCTGAATTTTCTCAATCATTTCCTGAGCTTTGGGACGGGAGGCTTGAATGAGGAGGATGGGCAAACCGTCGCCGGATTCTGGAAAATCCTGAGTCTGACTATGAGTGCGAGAACGGGAGCGCATTATCTCTACTTCCTCCCAGTTCAAGAAACCAAGGCTCAGGAAACATCCGTCGGGGACTAAGTCATCCCGTAGGGCTAACGTTGTCTCAGAGGAAGGGAAAAGGTTCTCTAAATTTTCGGCTGCGGATTGCGCCAGATTAAGCAGTTCTGAGGATAATTCCGGCAGGGTAGATACTGTCACCGAAATAGTTTCTTTCGGTGTTGTCTCTGGGACAGGAATGCGATAGCGCTTGCTAATCGTCTCTGTGAGGTCGGGTTCCCCCTTCTGATAGATGGCTTTGAAAAAGCGCAGTAACGCTTCGAGGGCAACATAAACGGCGATCGCTTCTTCGTCATAAAGCACCTGGCGCATTCCCTCAAAGGGATGCACAATCCCGAAGTTAGGAGTAATTTCTGAAACAGGCAAATCGGCTAAATCGAATACCTCATCGTCTTCATCCTCCTCCAACTCGGCATCTAGGTGTCCGTAGGTAATAAACAAGCAATCTTGCCCTAAAAAGGCTTGTTCCATTTCCTCTAGTGACTCTTCTGCCATCACGGCTTGCCGAAACCGTTTTAGGGACTCTAGGGAACGATACAACAGAACTCCGTACTCCATCCCCAACATGCCTAAAACTGAGGCATATAGCGTCTCAACACCCCAACGGTTAATTTCAATCGCCAAGATATCGTGATCCTCCAGGACTTCCCAGGGAGCTTCCTGCCACATCTGGGCAGCTTTTTCTTCTAGCAGAGGAGCATACTGAGGCGGTAGCTTGGGCTGACGGGTACCCGCAAGTTCCTCAAAGCCCCGGAACAACTCGTCGATCAGCGGTAATTCCGGCACATAATCGATGGCAATGTCTAGTTCTTGCAGCACGCCCCGGAGGAAGAACTGCACTTCCCTGTCCCGTACTACAATTTTTTGGGGTCGGGCAGGTCTAGCTGGGCTATGGGGATGCTCCATCGCTCGCAACAAGGCACGCACTATTGCTTCAGTACCTGCTTCTGCGGGCACCATATCCATCGCCCGTACCACGCCTTCTGAACCATCAACCCAAAGAATGCACTCACCGCCTTCTTTAGCGTCTGAATCTAAGCTGTCTGCCAAGCCTGTCAAAGGACGGCGATCGCCTTCCCAGACACTGGGAATCTGTTGTAAATTTTTGAGCCGACGACGAGTGGTATCAGGCAGAACAGAAATAGACATGTGCCAGAAAAAATAAAACCAAATCTAGGGAACTAGCAGATAATTTCTAGATACCCCACTATTAAACCGTAATACTTTCTGGACTGCTATTGCTATTAAGATTAAGTTAGACCAAAGCCACCATTGTGCAATGACGGTAAAATCTAAACTCGTTAAGATAAAAGATAAAAAGCTTTGATCTGGATCATTTACCCCTACGAGAACAGCGATCGCCTGTCCCTTGAGGCTGTAGGGTGAGCAAGTGACAGTCAAGTTATTAAAAACCCAAAAGCAATTTTTTTAGGAGTCATAAGCAACTCATGACACAAGCAACTCAGCCACAACAAAAAGGAATCCAACTAACAGAAGCTGCCCTTAAGCATATTTTGGCGCTGCGGGACAGCCAAGGCGAAGACCTTTTCCTACGAGTTGGTGTCCGTCAAGGGGGCTGTTCTGGAATGTCCTACCTAATGGACTTTGAAGACCCCAGCAAAGTTAAAGATAACGATGAAGTCTATGACTACGATGGCTTCAAAATTGTCTGTGACCCCAAGAGTATGCTTTATCTTTATGGTTTGGTATTGGACTACAGCAACTCCATGATTGGCGGTGGCTTCCAGTTCACTAACCCCAATGCCACTCAAAGCTGTGGCTGCGGTAAATCTTTCACCGTCTAAACGCTTGACTCTGAAGCCTTTAGCTCGATTTCACTTCTTCAGGGCAGGCTAATTTTGCCTGCCTTTGTTTGTGGAAACAAACCTTCTGAAAACTAATCACTAAAACTGCCGATGAACGACACTGTTACTTCTCTTTTTGATACAGGACTGGAGCGCTACAACGCGGGTGAAGGACCAGAGACGTTAATTCCCGTGTTTAAAGACGTTTGCGATCGCTCCCCCAAAACAGCTGCTGCCTGGAGTTGCCTAGCTTGGTTGTACCTCTTGGACGACAAACCAGAACAAGCCTATAAAGTGGCGATCAAAGGCGTTAAATTAGACCCCACTGCCCCCCAAGGTAGGGTGAATCTGGCGCTGGCGATGCTAGAAACTAAGCAAACCGGAGTTCGCAAACATATTGATGTCGTTAAACAAGCGATGGCGATTGAGCCAGAAGTCCGGAATGAATTAGCGGAAAGTATAGAAGACGGGCTAACACGCAAACCAGACTGGAACAGCCTCGCACGCATCAAGAACTGGTTGTTTGAAAGGTGGGAGTCTTGAGGGCTGAGTCGGGGAGGAAGGATGAAGGATGAAGTATGAAGTATGAAGTATGAAGGGTGAAGTATGAATAGGGTTGGTTATTTTCTCCCCTGCTCCCCTGCTCCCGTTCGGCTGAGCGTTCGACTGAGCGCTCACGCCGAAGTCTCACGTCGAAGCCTGCTCCCCTACTCCCCTACTTTTCTTCCTCATCCCCCTAATCTCTTCCTCCCCGACTCAGGACTCAGGACTCAGGACTTTTTTTCCCACAAATTCCGGCAGACATTGAGTGGTTCTCGATATAGTGGTTTTATCAGCACTACTGAGCGAGATAGCGGCAAAGCCATCCTTGTTATTACCGCCGCAGATCAAGAGCCGCTCCTCTCAACAGCACCGCTCAATCCCCTCATTTAACCTAAAATTATTGCCCGCATGGAATTTTCAAAACCTCCCTTAGTTGGTCTAAAAGCCGATCGCTTTCGTCATCCCTTAGATTTGGAAGCCACCCAGTCTCTCAAGCAGATACCAGGGTTGGACTTGATGGTGCGAAATTTACTAGGCCCTCTGGCAGAACAGTTTTTTTACTTAAACAATATTGCCTCTAGCGTCTTAGTTGGAGAGAATCAACTTCCCCACCTCCATAAACTCCTGCTGGAAGCCTGCAAAACCTTGGATTTAGATCCGCCTCAGTTGTATGTGCAGCAGCATCCAGCCCCCAATGCTTACACCTTTGCAATGCGAGGAAAGCAGCCTTTTATTGTGATTCACACCTCTTTGATCGAGATACTGACACCAGAAGAGGTTCAGGCGGTAATTGCCCATGAGTTGGGACACTTGAAGTGCGAACACAGTGTTTATCTGACGCCAATCAATATCCTGATTCTGGCAGCCAATCTAATCCCGAACTGGGGTAGTGTTATCGCTCAAAGCATCCAAGGGCAAATGCTGGAATGGATACGTTGTGCAGAATTTAGTTGCGATCGCGCGGCACTTTTGGCAACGCAAAATCCCAGAGTTGTGATGTCAGTGCTGATGAAACTCGCTGGCGGTTCCCCCACCCTCGCCCCCCAACTCAATTTGGATGCGTTCATTGAGCAAGCTCGCGCTTACGATGACATCAGCCAAACGGAGTTAGGACAAATGCTCAAATCTGCCCAAACGGCCCAACTCACCCACCCCGTCCCCGTAATCCGGGCAAGAGAAATCGATCGCTGGGCAAGTTCTCCCGCTTATCAATCCTTGCTACAACAGCAATCAATCGGTTATAATGAGAAGGTTGAAAACAAGGGCGGATGGCGGAATTGGTAGACGCACCACACTCAAAATGTGGCGACCTTTGGTCGTGAGAGTTCGAGTCTCTCCCCGCCCACTCCAATTCAGAAAAAACTACCATGACACAGCGACTCAAGCGGTGGGAATCTCCTCGTCGCCAGGGGCGAAACGATAAAGGTAAAGGCGGCTCGGCGAGACAGCGACAGCTCAAGAAACAAACTCAACTGCTGCGTAAAAAGCTCAGAGAGAGCGAAAAAGCAGACAAACCCCATAAAAATAAGGGAAGAGACTTCAGTTCTCTTCCTTTTTTTATGGCATTGAAACTAACTTTTATAACAAAGTCCTGAGTCAGTGAGTTTAAGATTCAACTAGCACTTGCTTTTAGAGAATCAGGAATGTCCTAACCTATGTGGCGATTGCTAGACAATTGGGCTGATTGTTTGAGAGGGGGTAAGAAGATTAGACATAAATCATCTTCCGCGTCACGCCTCCATCAACGATCATGTTTGTCCCCGTAATGAATCCTGCTTCCTCGGAGACTAAATAAACCACCAGGGAAGCCACATCTTCAGGTGTCCCGACTCTTCCGGCTGGATGTTGTTGATGATCTTGTTCTTTCAGTTGTGGTTCTTGTTTAGAGGATTGCTTTTTCCAGTTACTAACTTCTATCCATCCTGGGCTAATGCAGTTGACGCGGATATCTGAGCCTAAACTAATTGCCAAAGCGTGAGTTAGGGCAACAATTCCACCTTTTGTGGCAGCATAAGCTTCAGTATCCGGCTCTGACATTAACGCTCTTGTAGAAGCAATATTAACAATTGCGCCTTTATTTTTTCTCAAGTAAGGAACCGCGTGTTTTGTACACAAGAATGCGCCTGTAAGATTAACCGCAAGCGTTTGATTCCAATCCTCTAAACTGAGTTCTGTAATCGGAGGATTTTCAGGATTTGCCAGAGCCGCATTGTTGACTAAAATATCAATGCCGCCAAATTTATTGCTGGTTTTTTCCACCAAGTTTTTAACAGACTCCTGATCGGAAACATCTGTAGGAATAAAAGCGATCGCTCCTAAATTCTCATATTCCGCTGCGGTTTCCTCTCCGGCTGCTTCGTCAACTTCAGCAATAACGACTTTTAGCCCTTCTATCAAAAATCGCTGCGCGATCGCCTTGCCAATTCCCTGTCCACCTCCGGTGACAATTGCCACCTTCCCCTGCAAACTCATGATTTCTCCTCAAGAATGAGCCGTTTGCTGTTCTTTAAGATAAGCAAAAACCGACTTATCACCAATATCCGGTGGAATCGGTTGCACGGTTTTGCGTAGGGCAAACACTAGAAATAGCACTGCCCAAGCTCCTAATAAATTTGCTCCCCATGCTGGGGGTAAGACACCTGCGAGATGTCCTAAAAGCAACGCGGGTACTAAGGGAGCGAGAAACTTAGTTTCAAAGCGATTAAAGCAGAAGGCTTCCTTGAAGTAAATGCCTGTCAAGGTAGCAAAAGTAAAGCCGATACCTAAAATGGTTAAAGGGTGTTCGTACACATACAACGCCAACGGTTCGCGGCTCTGCAACGCCACTACCACAGCTGCCACACTGCCAATCAGCCAGAAGAGTTGCAGCAGTCGATGCAGGGATGCCATGTAAATGTGAATCGTCAGCAAACTCACCCCTAACCCCAGAGAAAACACCACATAGAGGGGAGTCAGAGCTGATAAAACGGCTGGATTGTTTCCCTGCACCAGCACCAAAGCGCTACCCAAGGCGAAGCTTAACGCCGCCACCATGAGAGCCGCGCGGTAGATGATCACGCCCTGGCGATCGCGATCGGTAATCGTAAATTCCCCAAATTGTCCCTGGTAAACTTCTGGTTGCAACGGCTGTTGTAATGTCATAAAAAGTCGTATATTCCTACTTCTAATCGTCGTTTATTACTAAATGTAGAGGCGTAGCCTGTTATGTTTCTACATTATCTAGGTCTTTTTTTACTTTAGCTTCAATACTCCTCGGCTGTGGTCAACACGACTTCAACGGCTGCACCCCAATTGAGCTGCAACTGGGATTGAGCATTACCGCCATGAACAGCAACTTCCACCCAGCCGTGACTACCCACTAAGGCAATCAGGCTTCCCACTTGGCTTTCACTGTAGGTTTGACCGCTGGGAATGAGGCGATCGCCGATGGCAACTGACCAGGTCTTTCCTGCCACATCAGCCGCCGGAATATTTGTGACTAAATTACCGAAGCGATCGCTGTACTGAATGCAACCTGTAACTGTTGTCTGTGTGACTTTCCTGACAGGAATTTCTAGTTGAACTAGAGAGTCTGGAGCGATAAGTTTTCCCAGTTTTTCTAGAGGAACACCACTAGCAAGATGCGCTCCTACCGGGGCAAAGATATCTCGACCGTGAAACGTGGTGCTGGGGGTAGGGGAGCGCCAGTATTGGGAATTAGTTAACTCCACCACAGCGATAGCTG
The DNA here is from genome assembly GCF_059505785.1 of Kastovskya adunca. Lineage (NCBI taxonomy): Bacteria > Bacillati > Cyanobacteriota > Cyanophyceae > Coleofasciculales > Coleofasciculaceae > Kastovskya > Kastovskya adunca. Next base: position 43,932 of record NZ_JCACLG010000002.1, read on the forward strand.
AACTTTGACTCAATACACCACTAAAAAGACCATTATCAGGGCCGACAAAAAAACCGGATTCCAATTGCAGCGCGATCGCTCGACGACGACTCCCCACACCCGGATCGACAACCGCCACATGCACCGTCTCCGTTGGAAAGTATGGGCAGGCACTCATCAGACAAAATCGACCCGCTGCCAAATCTTGAGGCGGAATCTGGTGGGTCAAATCTATAACCATTAACTGTGGGTTAATTTGAGCAATAATTCCCTTCATCACCCCCACATAAACATCGCTTAAACCAAAGTCACTTAGAAGTGTGAGAATCGTACTTTTGGGCATTATTGCAGGTAAGGATTAGAGCGATCGCCAATCGCCAGTTGTCATGCTTGGCGCTTCACCTTAGGATATCTAATCGGCTTTTTGCCAAAGTCAACCAGACAGACTCAGTTCATTCAACCTGTGGCGAAATAAATCAGTAGCGATCGCTTATACTTAAATATTTGCTAATTTCTGTATCAAATAACACAGTTGCTCTACACAGCCTAATTCTGTCCATGTTAATTTGGGATAGAGACTATATCTGAATTAAAAGCGAGGGAATGTTTACCGTGAACAAAAATCTGCATAACAAAGCACAAATAGCTGCCACTGCCCATCGCGAGAATCTTCGGAAAAACTTGCAGCACCGCATAGAAGTAGCGAGAGCCAATGGTGACGAATCCTTGATCCGGCAGCTAGAAGCAGAAGCCAGCTACCTTCGCCTCGACTAAAGCAGCATTTAAAATTATCCTGACACCTCACACAGATGAGTCTTACACCTGTCCGGAAAACTTAACAGGGATGTCACCATTGTCGGGTGACATCCTTTTTTTTAGGCGATTTGCTCAACGCAACAGCACCCGACTGCGAGGGCCAACAATCGGTTGATCTGTAGGTGGCTCAATCCCGCAACTAGCATTATTTTCCTCTGCCTTATCCGGTGGCAAAGACGCACAAGCGGAATAATCCAGAACAACACGGCTAACGTTCAATGTCCCATTACTGCTGAAAACAGGCGCATCAACGCTAGTTGGCGGCGTTACGTTCCCGCCTCCTGGAGCCATATTACCTCCACCTGCAATCGGTGCCGGAGCCATAGCACCCCCACCCGTGACAGGTTCAGGGCTGGTAACACCTCCAGGATTAACCGGATTAACTGGATTGACAGGAGGATTAACCGGATTGACTGGATTGACAGGAGGATTAACCGGATTGACCGGATTGACAGGAGGATTAACTGGATTAACCGGATTGACAGGAGGATTAACCGGATTAACCGGATTGACAGGAGGATTAACTGGATTAACTGGATTAACCGGAGGATTAACCGGATTAACCGGATTAACCGGAGGATTAACCGGATTAACTGGATTAACAGGAGGATTAACTGGATTAACCGGATTAACCCCCGCAGGCACCGTTACCCGTAACCTCACAGGCATCCCACTCGCAGGGATAGTAAATGAAGGGAGAGGATTTGGCATTGTGGGACGTAGCCCATTAGCAAAATTGTACTCAGAGCCAAAATCAAACACCGTTGGACTAGTACCCCCATTGGCATCGCTGTATCGTGGGCCTTGTCCCCGAAACTCAAATACACCTTGATATTGTTGCCCTGTGGCTGGATCAGTCACAATCCCTTCCCAGTAGCCTCTGGCAACAAACTCGTCTTGAACTGTCCCAAATAATGTGGTTCCTGCCTGTCCCGTGCGGGTGCGGGGTTGAAGATTACCGCTAGTAAATACATCAGAGGTAATCGTTCCATTCGTAGAGACAACAGGGATTCCCCGAAAGTCTACATAGTGCCTGCCATCGGCTCTCGTTCCGACATAACTAGGATCGGGGGCAGAATAAACCAAAACACCGTTGCGGAAATATTGACCTGCGGCATTCGTGTCTACTCTTGTCGTGCTTCGATTGAAATTTGGGTTGCCAGGTGGAGGCGTAAATGTACCCGTTACCGTGCCAGTGCCGTTAATAATGATCTGGGCAAAAGCCCCTGATGTCCCCAAGCTCAGAATCGTGGCAGCGAAACTGCCGCTAGCCAACACTCTCAAGCCTAGTTGGGTTCGGGATGAAATCGGCTGCATTGCTAGATGTTCCTTATCTGCCTTCGATTTAGATCTACCGAGCAGATGCGCCCAAACCGGAAACTGGAAAAACGATTTGGCTTAAAACTGAAATGAGGCTCTGAGTGTCCCGATCACTAAAGCATCATTAGCGGCATTGTGGTCGGGATTGAAAATCACTAAAACACCTGGAGTCAGGGAAATGTTGTTGGTAACTCTGGCGCGATAAAAAAGTTCTAGATGCAAGGCTGTATCCGCACGCCCTCCTGGTGTCCCACTTAAGTCGCGTAAAAAGTTGGGAAAGTTGAAGCCATCCGGCAAGGTGCTGGAGGTGATTTTAGGCGGCTGTCCGAATAAAATTCCGCCCATGTTGCCATTACTAAATAGGTCAGGAAAGGCAGAAAATACCATCCAGTTAGTGGTTTCCACAGCACCTGAAAGGTTGACTGGAGCGGAGTGAGTCCAGCCTCCCCAAGTTCCCATAGTCCAGCGAGGGTTGACACGCCACGCTAAGGTGGCTCCGATGGCGTGAGTATTGAAGGCAAAGGATGTCTCAGGCGAGATGATGGGGGCTAGGGGTGAGAGTAGTTGGTTATCGCCCGTACCGATGCTGAGAAAGCCATCGGGAGAGTGAGAGTAGAGGTAGTGTAAGCCGAGGTCGAGATTATTTGTAGGAGCGATCGCTACCTGCACCCCCGCAGTAGTTCTCCCGCTAAAAATGCCTGTACGACTGGGATTTTCGGCACTATATACCCCTTGTACGCTCAAGCGTCGGTTAACTTGCCAGTCTAAGCCAATACCGCCCGTACCATTCCCGATTCCCAAAATCGGGTTGCGCTGACCTAATAAGGAAATCGCCCCCTCCCCAGCTCCTTCTAGGGGATTAATACCGCGAAAAGTATTGATAGCATTGACTCCCGCCGGGCCAACGATAACGCCGAAGTTAGGAGAAAGGGGAAAACGGTAGGATAAATCGCTCAAAACCAAGTCATTACCGCTATCTAACTCCGTCGATAAGCGCCCCATATTAGTAAAGACAAGCGGTGCAAAAGAGACAAGATTCCCCGCTTGTAACCCCGTCAGCAGCAAGTCGCGTCCTGTGAACGAGGTTGCCAGAGATAGCTGAACATTACCTGCTAAATTGAGCTGTGCCTCGCCAGAACGTTCTGGCACTCCATCTCTGGGAAACAAATCTACATCTACTTGATTGCTGCCCTGTAAACCAACGATCGCTTGACCAAATAGTCGAGTAGTGGTGGAAAACTGCTGCGTTTCTAGTTGAGTAGTGCGAGCTTCTACACCATCAATTCGACTTTTTAAATCTGCTAATTCGATGGCGTAGTTGGCTTGCAAACGTTCCAGAACGAGTAGATCTGCTTGGGAAACCTGGGTTTGCTGTTGTTCGGCAATGATTTTAGAAAGCGTATCTAGCGTGGCTTGCAAAGCGGCGGCAAACTCGTAGCGAGAAATTGGGCGATCGCCCCGGAATGTCCCGTCAGGATAGCCGGATAGTACCCCATAGCGTTTGACAAGGTTCTGGAGGGCTTGGTAAGCCCAGTCAGTGGGAAGCACATCCGATAATTGGTCTATGGAGGTAACTTGAGCCATCGCCGCCTTCGGTTCTGTAAGCGAGGAAGAAAATTCCGGTGTGGGTTGCTCTTCTGTTATCGGTTTAGCGATCGCTATTACAGGTACTGATGCCTTACGTTCCTCGTCGGAACCCAAGACGCGATCGCGGGTATCCTGAAAACCTGGAATCTCAGTAGAGTTCGATGATGTTGCTGGTTCTAATTGCAGAGACTCAGAACTAAACGCGATCGCGCTAAATTCCGGTATCGTTGCCTCTACACTCGGTAACTCCCGTTGTGATAATTCATCCTCAGATGAGTCGGGGAATGAGTTCACTGGCAGATTAGGAAAAGGTGGCAGCGCTTCTAGGGGAGACGTTTTTCCGGCTGTTAAGACAGCAACAGTCAGCAGACTCAGGTCACTCATTAGCTATCTCTCTTACTCTCCGAATAAGATTGACAGCGATAATTCCTTCAGTCAGGAAAATTAACCGATGCAAAAGGTTGTCTGATCTCCCTCGATCCCCCTTAAAAAGCGTTAGCGAAGCGGTAGCGAGTTTACGAGCGTCTGCTAGGACACGTCCGGTTCCTCCGAATCAGAAAGCATCAAGAGGGGAACTAAGATTTCTGTTCCCCATTTTTCAAGGGAGGTTAGAGAGGATATCTATGAGGCGAAGCCGTCTCGTCGGACTTGTGTGTACACCGTAGCCCATCTCCCACCCAATCAGTATGATCTTGCCCTCAACCTGAGAACATAGGAAAAACCAGAGTCTGAGAGTACTCTAAATGACTTCCTTGAACACCGAAACTTACCTGCTCCTAGAAAACCTCATCTTCTTTGTACTGGCAACCGCTTTTTTAGCAATTGTGGGTTGGGCATGGCGACAGGCAAAACCTTACACTCTTCCTGAACATTTACCCGGCTGGTTTCGTATTTGGTTTGGAACGGTGCAATTTATAGGAGTCGTACCTCCTTTAGTGGCAATAGTCTGGGGTGCGTGGCAGGGTTATACCAGCGTGCTGACGGTATTTATTCCCTACTTCATCATGCTGGCGCTGCAAATTCTTTCAGAGAGTTTAACCCTGAGGCGATTTCGTTCAGTCGTGTGGGTGATGGTTCCTTATTTATACCTGCCTTACCGTTTTTGGCAGTTGTATGAGGGCTGGACAATTCTCAGTCCAGGAAACGAACTGATGTGGGTACGGTATTTATTAGTAGTAGAAATTGTGCTGTGGATTGGAAACTATGCCTTAGATTTGGCACAGCTTCCACGACTTCTGCGCTGGGAAGTACAGGAAAGATAGCTACAAAAATGCCCACAGGTTGTCAGCCTGGGGCTATTGCCTTCCCAGATCTAGACAGACTGAGGGCTTCTGTAAGTAAGGTTAGGCAGTGGCTTGACTAAGTTCGTGCCAGCGTTGATGCCATCGCGTTTGGATTGCCCCAATGACTTCCGGCAAATCAGCAAACGTCTCGCTTTGCCGCTTAATTTCTGGCGCTAAATACTCCAGGGACTTGCAATCTTGGCAGTAGCGCAATACATGCTGCCAACTTTCCTGCCACTTTAACCCCTCCTGCTGATGAGCGCGAAATGGCTTGAGGCGTTCTTCTTCTGCGGCTTTCAGGGCAGCTTCTTCTCGCAGATTCTGGGATTGTTCTGCCCAGGCGTCCCGCCATTGCTGCAAGGTTTTGGGCTGATAGCGATCGCTATAAAGCTTCGTTTCCGTCGCCAAAATCTCACCCAACTCCTCCAAGCTGGGGCGATCACTACAGTCAGCGATCGCATCTAGCCCCAGTTCTGTCCAAATTGGCAAGCAACGATAACTGACAAACTTGACACCCACGCCAACAATTTTCACCCAGGCTTGGTGATGCCAGCACTCCAGACGTTCGATTTTGTAGAGGGAAATCCTGAGCCAAACCGCGACTTCCCGTTGCACCCGATCTAAAGGGAATTGAGTGGGATCAATAATCCCGGCAGTAATTAAGTTATGAGACATAAGTGATCGATACTGAACTTTGGGTTTGATGGCAACCCAAAACATTAGCCACCCCACCTGTCTTGCCGTAGCAAGCTGGAGTGGCTAGAGCGTTACCATTTTTTATCCGCTCCAGACTAGAATCTTCGCCCTGGGAATTTAGACCCCCAGGAGCGATCGCACTTCAGCTTTTGAGGAGCGTAAAGATTGGTCAATCTGGCTTTTCAGGGCATTAGACGCTATTGAATAGCAATAGATTAGCAGTTCGCGTCACCTTAGCTCAAGCTATCCCGATTTTTCTAACCCTTTGTTCAGCTCACTCAGGCTCCCATAGGCTAGAGTCTGTCTCAAACTCCGATCGGATGAAACCTGCTTAAGAAAACTCTCTTAATGTTCTTTTTTGGGCAACTTAGCGTCTTCGCGGTTTATTTCAAGTCAAATATTTCGCTATTAAAATCACCCTAACTACAAAGTGGTAAGCCTAGGTAGGGCTAGCATCACTTAATAGTTAAGGCAATTAATTTTTAGATCACATCGCTGAGAAAAGAAAGAAATTGCTCACGATCAAATGACTTCACCGCATTCAATACATCCATTGTTGGTGCAGTTGGTCTATAGTCATCTGTAAGTGCCGGAAAGGTATTTCCTAATTCTTGAGCAATCTGAGTCCAAATGGTGAGCTTAGAAGCCGCATCTAGAGATTTGTATTCAGCTATGCCAATATCATTACTCAGAAGCAGGCTCAATTGTTTAAGCTGTTCTTCGGGAGCCAGTTCTTTCATTTGTGCTATCACTTCAGCAGGAATAACAGAAGCATTTTTCACTTCTGTAGGGATGTCGTTCGCTTTTTCTTGAAAGATTAACGCCATCGCCCCTAGCTGATCGGCTTCTGATAAGGTTTTAAATGAAGTTACAACTTGGCTGACGGTATTTGTTGCCACAGATATTCTCCTGTAAATTGAGGGCAGCTTTACATGCTTGGCTCTATTCTTCTGAGTTCCGTTCTAGGGATAGAAGTTTTCTAGACTGATTAACATTTGACTTGACAACCAAAAAATAACAATTATTTTCTTGAGCCAAATCTGTTAAATACCAGTTTAAAAGTAGAGCCAATCATCAAGGATAAATGGCTAATAATTTCAGCAACATCTTCCCCCTAAAGATTAAAGGTGTAAGGCTGACTGAAATTCTTCTGCAAAAGGATAGAGATTTACTGGGAAAAATAGCTAGGTGAATCTAACAAAAGAAAGATGTGATATTTTTAGTAAGCCGAACAACTGTTGTAATATCAGTTCTACAATTTGGCCATAGATGTAAACTGTTCTTCATCAATCCGTCCGGCTTGATAGAGGATTTCTGTGACTTCAGAAATTGTTAAGACGGAATGGGGACGGTAGCCACTGGCTCTTAATCGGTCTTTAACTCCTTGTTCGTGATCCATAAACACCACAATATCCTCGACCTTTAAGCCCGCCGATTTGATTTTTTCTGCACCTTCTATGGCACTTTTGCCACTGATGAGAATATCATCGACTACCACCACGGTTTCCCCCAACTCAAAGTTGCCTTCAATTAGCCTGCGAGTGCCGTGGGCTTTGACTTCCTTACGGGGGAATATCATCGGGTAATTGAGGCGCAGTGCTAGCCCAGTAGCGGTGGGTAAAGAACCGTAAGGAATCCCGGCGATGCGGTCAAATTGCAGGTCTTTGAGGATATCTGCGTAGGCGAGCAGAATTAAGTTGAAAACTTGGGGATTGGAGATAATTTTGCGGAGATCGATGTAGTAGGGGAATGTTGCTCCTGATGCTTGGACGAAGCTACCAAAGAGAATGCAGCCGATGTCGTAGAGTTGCAGAATCAAGTCTTGGTGGCGGTGTTGAGTTAACAAACAGACATCAGACATCCACAAGTTACAGGTAACACTCTCGCGGACGATCTCCTGTCTAATTTGATTGACCTGCTCTCGCAGCGATCGCACTTTCTCAGATAAGCGATCGCTACCTAAAAATTCTGGAGAAATCGGGATCAGCAGTCCCTCCCCATTCTTATCTAAGCCTGCGGCTAAAAGTTGCGTTAGGTCGCTCCCTCCTTCTGTCCAGATACTCCGTGCCAAAATCCCTCGCTCAGGCGCAACCGCACGGATGCGGGCGAGCACCTCCGGGTTGGAGATGCCAACTTCTAAGCCGACTTGTTCGGGAGTACCCCAGTTTTTAGCTTCATTAACGACTTGCAAGTAAAAGGGAGTTTCAGGATTGGGGTATTGCTGCAACGCGACAGCCGCCGGACTAGAGGTGCAGGACAGAATAAAAACAGCTTTGCCAGGGTAAACCAAAAATGGCGCAACATGGTCTTGTCCGGCATAGGGATTGAGGGTAATTGCATCAACGTCCCACTGTTGAAAAACTGTTTTGGCAAAGACAGTACTGGTGTTTATATCCCCGTGTTTGGCATCCAAAATCACCGGGATATCCGTAGGAATAGCGGCTAGTGTCTTGTGCAGCAGTTCTAGTCCCGGAACGCCCAAAGCTTCATAAAAGCCCAGAGTGGGCTTGTAGGCACAGACTTGATCGGCGGTTTCGGTGATGATAAATTGCAGCCACTCCCACAACCCATCGATCAGCCGGGTAGTATCTTCACCAGAACAGTAACGTTCCGGCATTAATTCGGGATTGGGGTCAAGTCCTACATAGAGTAAGGATTGATTGCGGGCGATCGCGGCATTTAATTTGTCGAAAAAGCTCATCACGAACCTCCGGGAGCTTGGAAACCGCCATCATTGATGTGGCGGAGGTGCATCGACTCGTGCGTTTCGGCTAGGCTACTTCGACAAGGCTCAGTACAAGTCAACGACCACGGTTTCAACCGCACTTCGACCCGGCTCAGTGACCGCCGTCTAGTTCGCAGCATGTATTGTTCTCCATGAATTAAACGACAAAAACTTGATATCTGAAGGCTTGGCGTTCTGGCACAACCGTTTCCCCGTTTCCAGGGAATGCAAACTCACCTTTCCTTTCGATGCACCTCCGATATAGACAACGCCGTATTTCGGATGCTTGGCGATTCCGCCCCGCTTAAATCCTGCCGATATCGTTCCGCCATAGGGCGAGCGGACTCCTCCTTTACCCGGCTGGAATCGGTGCAACTGACGGCGATGGAACCGAAGCGGAATGATGACAATTAATCGGGTGTTATCCGGTTTGTCGTGACCTTCGGTGTACCAGTTGGCTAACACCCAGCTATCGACACAGTGCGCTTCAAACTTGTCGGATAACTTTTGCTTCGACTTTTTCAGTCCCAGCTGATTGCGAAGCTCTGCGGTTTCGTGTCCTTGCAGCTTATGAACGGGGGCAAATCGTTCTAATTCGGAGTAAAACCATTTCTTCCCAACCTCAAGCGGGGAAAACCTCACATTCCACTTCCACCCCTTCTTGAACGTGGGAGCTTTGATGTCTTCGACCACAAAAGCTGTAATCGGAAATAGCTTTGTGAGCCAGTTGGCAATTCTCAGTTTCCATTGCCATCTGGCTTTAGTCGAAGGCGGAAGCCCGCCACGCTGGCGATTAAATCGAGGTTGGCGGCAGGGAGTTTTACGAAATCGTCTTGCACGTCGCATATGGCGCTTTGCTTCAACGGCATCTTTGACCCAATCCACGGCATAAGTTTGTACATTGAGATAGGTATGAGATTGAGATTTAACGGTAAACCCTTCTCTTTTTGAGCCAGGGTCAATTCCCACCGCAACGGGCTGGGTGAACCGCGATGACGGCTCGACATTCAACCGAACGCAGAATACACCGCGTTTCCAAAATGGCGTTGCCTTGCCAGCTTGAATCCAGCGCTCTGCGCGTTCTGCCGTAGTGGGCATCAAGGGACGCTGATTTTTATCGACAACAGGTACAGATGGCATGGCGATAAGCCTAACTATGTACTTCCCTTTGACGCTAACGACTCAAGAGGCTAGGGATGAGGGAGGTGTCTCTAGCGTTGGTGGCGCTGCCACGCGCTAAGTCGTTCAGCTTGCCTGATGGCGTAGTCTAGTCTCGCGTTTAACCTGACATCGCTCTATGGCTTGAGCTTATTCCAGCCCCCGTGCTTCAGCCGGGGGTACGTGACCACGATTTACAGTTTTGCCTGGGGATATCTCTCTACTTTCCCTCAGATGGTTCAGATGGTGGTGCTTCGACACCAAATCCCTACCCCAGACGCCGTCGTCATAGCCGTAGACACATCGCTGAGGACAATTTATCTCTGGTAGAGACATTCCGCCGGAACATCTCCAGAAATTTCATCAACGGGTTCGCCGCCAGCGTAGGACTGACTTTTTCACGGGACTCCGGTCAAATCCAGAACCTCTTAGAAAGCGCTTAAACGCCTGTGCCGTAAACTTCCCAAAACTCACAAGACTAGAGAGAGTGTGTGTATCCTGAAATTAGCACTTCCTACCCTGTGCCCCACAGGAACTAACCCTTCTGGAGACATCGACCTCTGCAAGGAGTGAGTCAACTCCTCAATGCAAGCCGAGTCGTGGAAAGAGGAAACCCAAAGCGTCATTTTGGGAATCCCCCGCTATATTCCCTACTCCGAATTGGCGGCGGGAAGATATCAATCAACTTAAGTCGATACCTCAGTAACATGTCAAAGCCTTTACCGTTGACTCAACGCCTCAATCAGTCCCTTTGGGCATCCCTTGTGGCGTTGGGGTGTATTGTGGCGGTGGGACTGCTACAGGTGCCGCAGCTCCATCGTTTGAGTAATCGAGCTAGTACGGCTTCGCCTGAAGATCTCCAGCAAGACGTTGAGGCAGAAAAACTCCGTATTGAAGTGTTACAAAACATTCCCAGCTTTGGTTTTGACAATCTGCTGGCAGACTGGGCGTTTCTAAATTTTCTTCAGTACTTTGGGGATGAGCCAGTGCGCGCCGTTACGGGATACGGACTCAGCCCAGAATACTTTGAAGTCGTTGTCGAGCAAGATCCCCACTTCTTAGACGCTTACCTCTATCTCTCAACCAGTGGTTCCCTATATGCAGCGAAGCCAGAACGTTCGATTGCACTCATGGAAAAAGGACTAGAGTCCCTTTCTCCCGAAGCACCTCGACAGTCTTATATTGTTTGGCGGCAAAAGGCAATTGATGAATTGCTGTTCTTGGGTGATGCTGAGGCGGCAAGGCAGTCTTTTGAAAAGGCAGCAGAGTGGGCAAGTACGCATCCCGATCAAGAAAGTCAGACAATTGCCGCTATATCGCGTCGAACGGCTGAGTTTCTCGCTGATAATCCTGACAGTAAGTCGGCTCAAATTAGTGCATGGACAATGGTTTTAAGTAATGTTTCCGATCAGCGATCGCGCCAGATTGCGATTAATCAGGTAGAGGAACTGGGCGGAGAAGTAATTACGACACCAGAAGGAACCGTGAAAATTCGACTTCCCCAGACCGATTAAGTATTGTAGCGATCGCCTCCTCTTTTGGCTACCGTACCAAGTTATCGTCCCTGATGCAGTTGATGCCGCATTCTAGAACCTTCACCCCCCCGATACTTGGGAGGACGAGAAAAAGATCTGCGGTAGGTAATTAGCCAAATGATAAAAATTAACAAGCTGGTGGAGCACTATACCTAATCCAAATCCAGCTATAGAAACAATGGCTAAAACCCAGAAAGCTGGCCATTCCTTATATCCAGCGGTCTGCATATCTAGTCTTGCCAGGGTACTAGCGGCAATTAAAACCAAAATACGCATAAACACTTCAAACCAATTGAGGATGATTACACTAATCAGTGCCCCGACGACTATAGAAAGAAACGCTCTAGTATCTGACTCTAGCCAAGCCCCAAACACGCTTTTCATCAGTGTTAAAGGAGCCGTTAGCGCTGAGGCAATCAGTAAAACATACACCGCACCCATCAACCATGTCCAAGGAGACACTTCGACAGCGGATAACAACCAACCAAAGATACTGTACGTAAACAGGAGCAGTATTAGAGAAAATCGTGGCAGGTTCTTGATAAATGCCATTTGTTGCGGTGCTGGTGGGCAATAAGCGTTCTCACCACTAAACCACAACCTAACTTGTACAGATTGTTGCCATCGAAATCAACCCATTTTCAAAAGTTGTAAAACAGAGAAAGAGGAAAGTTGCCTGTATTGAGAAGAAAATAGTAGGAACACTAGAGACTATAGCCGTTCTAGATCATTGGCAAACTCTTGGGTAGGGGCATATAGCTATACACCCCTACACCGCAACCCTAGATATTTCCTAACTCATCGAGGATGGCTATGGGAGAAAAATCACCTCTTTTTTGGCTGTGATCGGATTCACACTGACTTACTGATCTAGATCTCCATCAGATCCTTACCATGTGGTCATACTAAAAGGCGACTGAACTCTAGCCGAGTCATCAATAGGGAACACACAACCAGCCGACAGGTTCTGCACAAGAGACTGTCGGTTTTTTGTTAGCATTTGTCTTTGAGGAAATAAATCTCCCCAAAAAAAAGAGACTCCAGCGGTATCGCTGAAGATCAAACATACGCAAGCACAAGCAGGAAATTTATTTGATGTGGGAAGTGGCGCAATCTCGCCAGAGAGTAACCAGGAAACCCTAGAAGTAATTCCAGGGAATCCCCCACCAAATCAGAGATTATGGTGGGGGAGGATATCACGACATGGCTTGAATAATGTAGTCGAAGTAAGGTGCGGCTGTTTTAGCCTCATCCTCACTTAGTAAACCGAGAGAAGCATTTTTCAAGCAACGGATTGATTCAGCCATACCAGCTACAGGGACGCCGAGGGAGTTGTACATTTCCCGCACGCCAACTAAACCAATTTTTTCAATTGGTTCTTTGTCACCAGACAAGAGTCCGTAGGTGATCAGCCGGAGGTACCAGCCGTAGTCACGCAGACACAAGGCTCGTTGACGTTCGCCGTAGGCATTCCCCCCCGGAGCAATAAAGTCCGGGCGTTTCTGCCAAAGCTGTTTGCTGGCTTGTTGAACAATCTTTTTTTCGTTTTCCGCTAACGTGGACGCAATCCGCATCCGCTGCACCCCAGTTTGCAAGAACTCTTGGATATTTTTGAGTTCGCCGGAGCTGGGATAACGGAGTTGGTCGTCGGCTTGGAGAATAACTTGGCTAACTACACTCATACTATGGGGTTTGGTTAACTCAGGTAACTTCTGTAGTTTAACGATTCACGGCGACACAAAGAAAGAGAGGAAAGTACGGTGTCTGTAACTCAACCACCAGATAAGACAAATAAACTTGATTTTGATCCCGCTTCTGAGCCTTGCCAACAAGGTCAGTTGGTAGAGGTGACCATCACCGATCTCAGTGATTCCGGTGATGGGGTGGGACGTTTAGGGAAGCGGGTGGTGTTTGTACCCGATACGGTGAGTGGCGATCGCGTTTTAGTTCGCCTGCTGAATGTCAAATCCAACTATGCTACAGGTAAGCTGCACCAACTTCTGGAGCCATCTCCTCATCGCATCCGAGCCCACTGCATCGTTGCTGATAAGTGCGGTGGCTGTCAGTGGCAACATGTTGATTATGAGTATCAACGTGTGGCGAAGCAAAATTTAGTGGTGCAAGCGTTGGAACGCATTGGTGGCTTTACCGCCGTCCCCGTCGCCCCCATCCTAAGTGGTGACGATTTTCTTGCCTATCGCAACAAAGCCACTTATCCTCTAAAACGTTCCGCTAGCGGTCAGGTACAAGCCGGATATTACCAAAAAGGCAGCCACCAGCTCGTTAACCTCAATCAATGTCCCGTGCAAGATGTCCGATTGAACCCGCTGTTGGCTGAGATTAAACAGGACATTGAGCAACGGGGATGGTCAATCTATGACGAACGTCGTCACCAGGGACGGCTGCGTCACCTATCGCTGCGGATTGGACGCCGGACAGGTGAGATGCTGCTGACATTGGTGACCACAAGTTGGAACTTAGGCGATATTGAAGCCCAAGCGCAAACTTGGCTGTCCCGCTACCCAAAACTGGTGGGTGTCTTCCTCAATTGCAACTCGGAGCGTACTAATGCCATCTTTGGCTCCGAAACGCGTTGTGTGGCGGGCGAGCCTTATTTGCTAGAGGAATTTGCTGGCTTAGAGTTCCAGCTTTTGCCAGAGACGTTTTTTCAAGTCAATACGGAAGCAGCAGAGGCGCTGTTAAAGGTAATTGAAGAGAAGCTTTCCCTTCAAGGTAATGAGGTGTTATTCGATGCCTACTGTGGCATTGGAACGTTTACGCTGCCTTTGGCACAGCGGGTACGAGAGGCGATTGGTTTGGAGGTGCAAGCGGCATCTGTGGAGCAAGCACAACTCAATGCCGAACGTAATGCGATCGCCAATGTTAGCTTTAAGACGGGATCGGTGGAAACCTTGCTGCCACAACTGGGGATCGTACCGGATGTGGTCTTACTAGATCCACCCCGTAAGGGATGCGATCGCACGGTGATCGAAACCCTCCTGCAACTGCAACCCAAGCAGATTGTTTACGTAAGTTGTAAGCCTGCAACTTTAGCGCGGGATCTCAAGCTGTTATGTCAATCAGGCGGCTACCAATTAACCTTTGTCCAACCCGCTGATTTCTTTCCTCAAACCGCTCACGTTGAATGCGCTGCCTTCTTACAACGCTGAGGTTTGAGACAGTAGTCTGGTATTTAAGGAGAAACTTCGGTATTATGGAGGAGACAGGTTCTTTTATTAGTAATAGAAGAACATTGCTGCCTCGAAATTAAAGAAGTTAGTGCATTTCGTTATTATCTATTAACGTTTGCAATCATTCTTTGGGCCAGACATATAAAATAAGGGTGCAGGTAGGCTCCAAAATCCGAATGAAGTTCTCGTTTAAATAGGCGGTATTAATTGCACTTTATAGGAGTTAGTCCTAAGCGCTATCAGCTTTATCTATTCCTGAGCAAACAACTCAGGTGCAGGTATAGCTTCAGTAGCAAATGTTAGAGTGCAGTCGCCGCGATCGCGAGGTATGCCATGAGGCTGAGCGCGTTTTTAAAGTCCACTAAACAAGACCTAGAGGTGTTTTTGAGTGATTGCTATATCACTGCGTCCAGTGAGACGCGACTGGGGCACGATTAGCTTCGCTTCTACCCTCTACCTTTGTCCAATTCTAGATTTGTTGCTAGAACAAATTCCTCCCCGTTGGCATCCTGAACTGCGATTGGGGCTGCAAGAAGCGTTGGTAAATGCAGCAAAACACGGTAATAAATTAGACCCATGTAAGACGGTAGTCGTTCATTTTTTGGTAAAAGATGAACAGTACTGGTGGGTTATTTCCGACGAAGGGTCGGGTTTTGCCGTTCCCTGTGAGAGTCAAAGTGAAGATTTACCTAACGAAGAAGCAGAAAATGGCAGAGGATTATGTCTCCTCCGCCATATCTTTGATCAGGTTCACTGGAATTGCCAAGGAACAGAATTGAGGCTCTGTAAAGACGTCAACAGCCGCTCCCGGCTTCCTTTACTGCACTAGTTGCTCCGGGAACCGTGAGTTGGACAAGGTGGGGCAGAAATCGAGCGGTCTAGCCATCCAGACGCCTGCTGAAAGCGGGCAAGAGCGTCTTCCGAGTGATCTTTTAAGAGAAATACCAAGGCGGCGGCAGCTTGTTCGCTGGCGCGGGCTTTGCGGTTAGACTTCAAGCGGTGCCAATCATTCGGGGCGATCGCCAGACGCTCTGCTAGAGCTTGAGCCAGTTCCAGAGTACTCAAGGCATTCAAGGCATCAGCTTTGGTAACTTGGGTTGATTCAGGCATACTGAAGGCACACGTAGGTTTATTTTTACTGTACTCTGCCTGCATGAAAACGCCTCAAGAACCGTCAGAGCCATCCGCCACCAGCTCTGATCCCCACCTCAATGAAGCCGACATTGAACAGGCGATCGCCGCCGCCGAGCGATCGCTCATTGACCTGAAAGAACGTTTTGCTCAGATTCAGCGCGATCAGCAACGGCAGAATGAACTACAACAGCGTCAAAAACAAATTAAGAAAGAACAACGGCTCCCCATCAGTCAGCGACAGCCATTAAAGGCTGAATTAAAGCGAATTAAAACCGAATTAGAGACGATAGAACTCAATTTAGAAAGCCGCTTGTTTTCTTGGGGAAGCTTGAAAGAACCATTTTGGCAAGCCGTCCGCTTTGGAGGGCTGGGGATCGTCATTGGCTGGTTACTGAGATCCTGTGGAGGGTAGTCCTGTTGTCTTTCACACTCAGATTTTGAACAGTACTCTTTATCAATTGCTATGGAAATTACTCAGTGTCTTCATACGGCAATTCTTGTTTCTGACTTAGAACGATCAGAGAATTTTTATGGCAATGTGTTGGGGTTAGAAAAAATAGACCGATCTCTGAAGTACCCCGGTACCTGGTATCAGATCAGTCAGTTCCAATTACACTTAATCCTTCATCCCGGTCTTGCAGTTGAGCGACATAATGAAAAGTGGGGACGTAATCCCCATTTTGCTCTAGGCGTAACGAATCTGGATGCCGCCAAAGAGAAACTGCTAGCAAACAACTGTCCCGTACAGATGAGTGCTTCTGGTCGTGCAGCCCTGTTTACCCAAGACCCTGACAGCAATATCGTTGAGTTGACTCAGGTATCTGCGAGTTGATCTTCCATCCCTTACTCAAAGGCGACACCCAGCAACCGCATACAACGAAAACCAACTGAACTCCTCTATGTAACTTTGCGCCAACATGAGCGTTCCTCTGCGTTTCAACTGCACAATCAGGCGATGGTTCAAACTCTCCCAGACAGGCTGAAATATGGGCTGTCTGATGTGTTTTGGTTTCTCAATCGTGAGCATGGCTTATATATTTTGAATCGTCTGAGTAGCTGGGTTCTGCGATGAAAATCATTGCCTACCTCTACAGCGATCCCCTCTTAGAGCCGCCATCCGAGCCGTCAATTTGGGGTTGGGAAGTAGAGCAGGTGTATCAAGATATGGGCGGGCGTCAGCAGCTACAGCAGTTGATTGAGGATTGCCAAACTGTAGCGGCGGAGTATCTGTTAATTCGACGTTTGGAAGAACTGGGTGACTCTGTGGAGGACGTAAGCGATCGCCTCGTACAAATTGAAGCCCTGGGTGTCCAAATCGTTGCCACCGAACAATCCTACAGTTCGTCACCCCTAACGGCAGCCCTCACCCATACCAATACTCAGGTGGGTTTGCTCAAGCTGCTCAAAGAGATGCAGCAAGAAGCTAGCAGCCGCCGCATCCGCCAGGGACATGCTCGCAATCGCCTCAAAGCCCTGCCACCGCCAGGAAAAGCCCCCTACGGCTACCGACGAGGGAAAGACCGTTACCTTCTCGATCGTAGTACCGCCCCTGTCGTTAAAGATTTCTTTGAACAATTCATCCTCTATGGCTCTTTACGGGGCGCGGTGCGGTATTTGGAGAAAAAATACAGCAAAAAAATTTCCGTCTCAACCGGACGCCGCTGGCTGACGAATCCCGTGTATCGGGGTAATCTTGCCTATCAAAACAATCAAGTCATCTCCGATACCCATGTCCCGCTGATGTCCAAGGAAGAAGCGGCACAAATTGACCGACTGCTGCGGCGAAACCGCAGTATGCCACCTCGTACCGCCAGCGCCCCGCGTTCTCTAGCGGGTTTGGTCATTTGTGGCGAGTGCCAGTCTCCGATGGGCGTTACCCGCGTCACCAGACCTCGCACAGATACCGAATATCTCTACCTGCGCCCCCTCAACTGCCCGAAACGTCCTAAATGCCGCGCCCTACCTTACGAGTCCATCCTGGAACAGACAATTGAGCGCATTACGATCGATTTACCCCGTGCGGTGGCAGAGATGAATCTACCAGGAATTGATGGAATTAAGCGATCGCTCACCGTCCAAATTAGTAGCAAGCAAGACATTATTAACCAGCTACCCGAGCTGACAGCCACTGGCGTGCTGGATGCGGAAACGTCAGACTTACGTACCTACAAACTCCGCACGGAAATTTCCCAACTGCAAACTCAACTCGCCGCCCTCCCTCCTGTGAATTTGCGAGAACTTGCCCAAGCGATTTCTCTGCCTCAGTTTTGGCTCGATCTCTCAGAACCAGAGCGTCGATTTTATTTTCGAGAGTTCATCCAGCAAATCGAATTAACTCGCCAGGGAAAAGAGTGGCAGTTGCGACTTGTGTTTATTTTCTAATTGACTAGCCTTTTTTAGAATGCGATCGCGCTTCGTTAACGTTAAGAAAATTTTGAGGGGCGATCGCATCTGATCAAGGATTGGGTAAGTTAAGAGTAGCGAGTCAACTAACGTGTTTACTTTCTTACACAGCCACCCACCAACCGATGTCTGAAAAAAAACCGCTCCAGCAAATCCTGATCTTATTTTCAGCCTTTGCCTTCCTTGGCTCTACAGTCTTTGGGCTTGTCGGACTCTTCGGGAACGCCCAGCCAACCTCTACCGCCACTGAGACAGCAGCAAACCCACAGATCGCGCAATTAGAAAATCAGGCAAAAGGATACGAGCTAGTCTTGCAGCGGGAGCCAGAGAACCAAACAGCGCTCCAGGGACTAGTACAGGCGCGATTGGAGATTGGGGACTTACAAGGTGCCGTTGCACCGTTAGAGAAGCTCGTTGAGACGAATCCTGAGCAAGAAAGTTACAAAGCGCTGTTAGCGGCAGTGAAGCAGCAAGTGGGTGAGGGAAGTGAAGGCGTAAGCGAGAAGGAGTGAGGGAAAGAGTAACCAACCTACCTACACTTACCTGATTTTGTCACTTAGCTCAAAATAGTGACGTGCCACGCCTAAAATGATGAAATAGATGTAGTGGTGCATCCCGTTTAATTTGTTAGGTTGACTGAACCTTCAAATCTTAGAATTAAAGATTATTTGATATTACTTCTACCCAGTACTTTAAGCTTGTCGCGCCATTAGCTTGGATTGACGTAAGAACAACCAATACAAGCATTGCCTATTCATTAATTTAACGGTTTGTTGTTCTAGGAAGAGTTTATGAAAGTTCTTTATGATATATCAGTTCTTGGGATAGGTCAGCATAATCCTCTTGCTCGAACGGGCGTTGCTAGAGTTGTCGAAAATGTTGCTTACGGTTTAGCAACCTCCGAAGAGTGTAGTTTAACTTTTTGTGGTAGTCCATCTTTCCAAATTATCAAGGCTTGTTTAGAATACTTAGACTCAAATCCACAGTTTAGAGGAGTTCCTTTAGCTCACTCCAACTTTATGACAAATTTTTCTGGCAAATTAAGTGAGCTAAATGCAATGCTTGAAATTTACGCAAAAATTAGCGACTCACTTAATAAGCAATCAGATTACAAGTCTTTACTTGCAGAGTTAAAACAATCTTTAGACAAGACTAAAACTACAATCAGCAAATATTCTCAGTTAATGTATGGAAGTCTTTTAGATGAAGCTGACATAATTCACTTCAACTACTATCCAATTCCTCAGCAGATGGAGCAAGTAAATAAGATCAGCAAAATTTCAACTATCTGTGATATTATTCCAATTCTTTATCCTCAATTTTTTGGTTTAAAAGAAACAACGGATATAGAAAATCATATCATTTATCGTTCCTTAAAAAGTTTAGACATCAGCAAAGATTGGATAATTTGTATATCTTATGCGACTAAAAATGATCTATGTAACTATTTAGCGATTGATCCTGAGAGAGTTTTTGTTACTCCCTTGGCAGCGGCATCAAAAACTTTCTATCAATGTAGACTTTCTGAAAAGCTTGACTTTGTTCGCAATAAATATGGTATTCCTAATGAGCCATACATTTTGAGTTTAAGTACATTAGAACCTAGAAAGAACATCGATCGTGTCATTCAATGCTTTGCTAGGTTAGTTCAAGAACAAAATATACAAGATCTATACCTTGTATTAGTCGGCAGCAAAGGTTGGGACTACGACAAAATTTTGGAAGAAATTTCTAAACAAAACTTCCTGAAGAACCGAATAATCCTTACAGGACGTGTAGCGGATGAGGACTTAGCTGCAATTTATAGTAATGCCCTGGCATTCGTATATCCGTCTTTTTATGAAGGATTTGGTCTTCCACCTTTAGAAGCAATGCAGTGTGGTGTCCCAGTGATTACCTCAAATACATCCTCTCTTCCTGAAGTAGTTGGGGATGCAGGAATTATGGTTGATCCTACAGATAGTGATGAATTGTGTCAAAGTATGTTAAAAATTTACAACAGTCCATCTTTACGAGAGACTATGTCAATGAAATCGCTAGAACAAGCCCAGAACTTTAGCTGGGAAAAGTGTACTCGTGAGACAATTGCTGCTTATAAAACTGTTTTGTCCAAATAGTCATGTTAGATATAGTTGACTAAAAAAGGTATGAAAGAAAAAGAAAGGTTTTCTTTTAAAAATAAATTTCTCTACTACAATAAAATTAAGTTTAACAATTGGAGTGAGAGAGATGTAGAGATTCCAATAGCTTTTGATTTTCTCGCGAATCTGACTAAGAAGGATAGAATACTTGAAGTAGGTAATGTGCTTAGTTACTATGAAAATTCTCTAAGTGAGTATCTAGGGATTAGACCAAGGCGCATAGTAGATAAATTTGAAGTTGATTTAGGTGTAGATAATGTAGATTTAATGGCTCTTCCCTCAGATGAGAAGTATGATGCTATCGTTTCAATCTCTACTGTAGAACATATAGGACAAGGAGTTGCTCCTTCAGATGCTTATGGGGAGCAGGTTATAGTTCGTGATTTGGAAGCACCTTTAAAAGCAATTACTAAAATTTATCAATTGTTGTTTAAGAATGGAAAAGCTTTTATCACAGTTCCTTTTGGAAAGCTTATTGATGGGGAATGGTACATTCAGTTTGATCAGGAATATCTAAAACTATTAGAAACTAAGTATAGAGTTCCGCCGGAAGCAGTATCTATACAGTATATGAAAAAGTTAGTTTTGGAGAGCGCCGGCGAGTGCCGTCCATATCAAGTTTGGTTAGAAGAAACAGAATCCGATCAACTAGTTGATATTGAATATAATTGGCCCTGGCCACATGCTAACGCAATTGCTATCATAGAGCTTACTAAAGTTACTGACAAATTTTCTTTAGTTTTAGGTAATAACTCTAGTTCTTTGGTTTATCAAGATCCAAAGATTGACCAAAAAACTACTGTAAACACATATTCAACGTTTAAAACAAAAAAGACCTTAGTTGTTATAGACGGAGTATTTTTTCAACTATATCAAACTGGTATTGCTCGCCTATGGCGAACATTGTTAGAAGAGTGGGCTGCAAATGGTTTTGCACAACATACTGTTGTACTTGATCGAGCTGGAACTGTGCCAAAAATCCCTGGTATCCGCTATCGGACTGTAGCATCCTATGACTACAACAGTACGGATGCTGACAGTGAAATGTTGCAGCAAGTCTGTGATGAAGAAGGCGCAGACATATTTATCTCCACTTACTACACAACTCCCATTACAACGCCTTCTGTTTTCATGGCGTATGACATGATCCCAGAACTCCTGGGATGGGATTTAAATAATCCTATGTGGCGAGAGAAGCATCATGCTATTGCACAAGCTTCTGCCTACATGGCAATTTCAGAAAATACAGCGCGTGACCTGATAAAGTGTTTTCCGGACATATCCCCAGAGTCCATAACAGTAGCCCCTTGTGGAGTTAAAAGTACTTTCTCTCCAACAAATGTTGCAGAGGTTAATACCTTTAAAAACAAGTACGGTATTTCAAAACCATACTTTATGGTTGTTGGTATGGGTGGCTATAAAAATACTATTTTGTTTTTACAGGCTTTTGCCCAACTTCATAGTAGTCATGGTTTTGATCTCGTTTGTACAGGTAGTAGTGGTTTAGTAGCCGATGAGTGGAGAGCCTATACATCAGGTAGTGTTGTCTATATGCTACAACTCAGCGATGAAGAGTTGAGAGCAGCTTATTCCGGTGCTGTGGCATTGGTTTATCCGTCGAAGTATGAAGGTTTTGGACTACCTGTGCTTGAGGCAATGGCTTGTGGTAGCCCTGTCATAACTTGTCCCAATGCCTCGATTCCTGAAGTGGCAGGAGAAGCCGCTTTATACGTAAATGACGATGATATTGATGGAATGGTTAATGCCCTTTGTGAAGTGCAAAAGCCTGCTGTTCGCCACTCATTAATTGCTGCTGGTTTAGAACAAGCGAAGAAGTTTTCTTGGTCAAAAATGGCGAATACAGTTAGTTCAGTATTAGTTGATGCAACGCTTCTGTCTTTAAATCTAAAGGACATTAATTTAGTTATTTTCCCCGATTGGTCTCAGTCAGAAGAGCTTTTAGGTACAGAGTTAGAGCAAATAATTAGAGCGATCGCCACTCATCCCAATAAAAATAACATCACTCTGCTAGTAGATACCAGTGGCATCTCCGACGAAGATGCAAACCTGCTTTTGTCTGGCGCAGCAATGAATCTTTTGATGCAGGAAGATTTAGATGTTAGCGAGGGAGTAGAAATTTCCTTGGTGGGAACACTCGGTGAGATTCAGTGGGATGCACTTTTGCCTCACCTTCACGGACGAATTAGTTTAGAGCAGGAAAATCAAGAAGCGATCGCCCAAGCGCATGTAGACAATCTTCCTACCTACGAGCTAGATAAATTTAGCCAGCAACCTGAGCAGTTTTTTTTTACCTAAGTGATAAGTTCTTCCAAGAGGGGAGATGGCAAGAGGCGATCGCGCAATATCAACATATCCTCGAAACTCAAACTGGAGATGTTGAGCTGTATGGACGCTTGATCGAGTGTTTTCAACAACTGGGTCTGCCCGATCAAGTTTTGCATACCCTGCGAGAAGCGGCTAGAGTTCATCCCACCGAGAGTAGTTTTCATTTCTCATTAATTGTCGCTTTGCAAAGGAGTGGGCAGACTCAAGAAGCGATCGCCTGTGCAGAGGTAGCATCAAGTTTACAACCTGACAATTACACCTTTACGCTTTTCAAACACTTACTCTTACCGATTGTCTACGATACTCAAGCTGAAATTAGCTTTTACCGTCAGCAATTTATCAAAGGTTTAAAAGATTTAATTCAGCAAACATCCCTGGAAACGCCTGAAGAGAAAAAGCATAAACTAGCAGGTATCAGTCGCCTCACAAATTTTTACCTGCCCTACCAAGCCCACAACGACGTAGAGTTGCAACGTCAGTATGCAAACTTAGAGCATAAGATTATGGCGGCTAATTACCCTCAATGGGTTACCCCGTTATCAATGCCTTCACTTAAGGAGAATAATAAGATCCGTATTGGCTATGTTTCAGCCTATCTGCACTCTTATAGTGGAACACTTTGGTTAACGGGTTGGCTCCAATACTGCGATCGCCAAAATTTTGAAATTTACTGTTACTATACCGGAAATACTCCCGACCCCATCACGCAACAATTTCAGGAATACAGTGATGTATTTCACCACATTCCTCATAACTTAGAAGCTGTTTGCCAACAAATCCTTGCCGATCAACTGCATATTCTTGTCTTTCCAGAGATTGGCATGGATGCACAAACTCTACAACTTGCTAGCCTGCGGCTTGCACCCGTGCAGTGTACAGCTTGGGGACATCCAGTTACATCGGGTTTGCCGACAATCGATTACTTTTTGTCCAGCGAGTTAATGGAACCGGAAAATGCCCAAGAGCACTACTCAGAGGAGCTAATTCGCTTACCCAACATTGGCGTTTCCTATCCTAAACCCTATATCCCCCCACGCCTAAAAACTCGCTCAGATTTCCAGCTCAGTGATGATGCAGTCCTGTATTTATGTTGCCAAGCGCCATTCAAGTACCTGCCGCAATACGATTACATCTTTGCTGAGATCGCTCGCCGTGTTCCCCAAGCACAGTTTATATTTTTGCGTGGCACTTTACTGCAGCCTCGCCTAAGCCGTGCTTTTGCTCAAGTTGGTCTCAAGAGCGAGGACTACTGCGCGTTTCTCACCATTCCAGAGCGGCTTGACTATCTAATGATTAACTTGCTTTCTGATGTATACCTCGACACCCTGAGTTGGTCGGGTGGGAATACTAGCTTAGAAGCGATCGCGTGCAACCTTCCCATTGTCACTTGCCCAGGGGAGTTCATGCGGGGTCGCCACTCTGACAGCTTCCTGAAACTGCTAGGCGTGACGGATACAATTGCTCAAGATGAAGCGGACTATATTGAGATTGCAGTCAAGTTGGGATTAGACCCAGCTTGGCGAGGTAATATTACAGAACGCATTAATGCCAGCCAAGATCATCTCTTTGACGACAAAGCCTGTATCGCAGGTCTTGAAGCCTTCTACAAACAGGTTGTTCGGGAAAGGCTAACACCGACTAACTAGCATCAATATATCGCTGCCACATCTGCTCATAAGCATTTTCCATCTCGCGGGTAAACTGCTTGCCATTCCACAAAGGGGCGGTTTGCCGCGATTGTCGCAGTTTCCAGGAAATTTGTTGCCGCAACGCAGCCTCCTTGCCCAAGCGAACGCCCCACTCCACATATTCTTCATCACTCCAAGCAATGCCTTCTTGGATGCCTGCATTAAGCATCATGGTGTAGCTGTTTCGAGCAGAAAATTGCTCACCCACTCGCGTTACCAAAGGAACCCCCATCCAGAGAGTTTCGAGAGTTGTAGTTGCGCCGTTGTAGGGGTAGGTATCTAACACCACATCAGCAATACCTAAATTTGCCCGATGAATTGCCTCAGAGGGAGTCGATGGCAAAAATCTGAGGCGGCTGCTATCTACACCCTCTTCTTCTGCAATCCTAGTAAAAGAGTCTTCAATCGCTTTTGTATCTGATGAACCTTTGATCAAGAAGTAGCTGTTCGGTACTTCCTTAATAATTCTCATTTGCAGTCGCACTGTATCTATATGGCGCTTGTAGCCTTTCTGGGCACTGAGATATACCACGGCGTCACTCTCAATGTTCAACTGATCGCGCCGCAAAGTAGGTATACCTACCTCAAAACCATCTACAGCGATGAAGGTTTGAGGCAATCGCCAAATCTTTTCACTGTAATACTCCTGAGCATACTCCGGTAAAACAAAAGGATCTGCAATAAAGTAATCGATAGTCGGTAGTCCTGAAGCATCCCAGCCCAGCCAAGTTGCCTGGATTGGTGCAGGTTTTAGCTTCAGTACCTCACAGGTACCGTCGAGAGTGATGCTGTCCAAATCAATCAGAATATCGATTTCATCCTGATAGATTTGTTCAGCTAAAGTATTGACATCTGTTGACAGGTAGGCGGTATGAACCTGCTCCATGTACCACTCCTGCAAAGAGTCATAGCTATTTGAGCTGGTAAACATATAGGCATAAATTTGAAACTTATCGTGATCGTGATATTGGAATAGCCATCGCGCCAGCCAGCCTACAGAATGAGATTTTAGACAATGAGACAAGTAACCAATTTTTAATACTTTTTTCCTGTTTTGAAGGGATTTACGAGCTTTATGTCCCTGACGATATCGTTCTACTAGAGCCTGCACCTGGAGCTCAGTATTCGTTTGGCAAAGTTGAGCAACTTGATTTTGTATTTGTCGATTACTCCGGGGCTGATCCCGAAAATAGGGCGCAAAAAAGAAGGAATTTAATAAACGTGTCACCCTGTAGAGAGAGAGGTTCAGCGGTTGTTCTGCAAGCAGCAATTCCAACATTGATTGCTGTTGCTGAAAAGCTGAACAAGCTTCTTCCCAAAAT
This sequence comes from Kastovskya adunca, assembly GCF_059505785.1. Taxonomy (NCBI): domain Bacteria; kingdom Bacillati; phylum Cyanobacteriota; class Cyanophyceae; order Coleofasciculales; family Coleofasciculaceae; genus Kastovskya; species Kastovskya adunca. The sequence goes on from NZ_JCACLG010000002.1 coordinate 69,256, forward strand.
CCACCCGCAGTCATATAGCCCCGGAGTAGCGTTTTGCTAGCGTAAATTTTGTCTGGCAACTCTTCTACAGTGGAATAGAATAATTTAGCTGTTTCTATACCTTTGTCATATTGATCGGAATTTTGATAAAAACAAGCTAAATGGTTCAAAAAATCTGGGCTATTTTCACGCAAGCGCAATCCTAATTCCAGAAACTGAGCTGCTATTTGCGGCTGCCTTTTGAAATAACCGACCTCAATCGCAGCAGGCATCAAGATATTCAGCAAGGCTACAACCTGAGGCTCATCGTGGATATAGGCTAAACAAGCTTCCAAAAACTCTAGTGCTGATGGATATAGAGCTGCATAATTTAAAACACTTTGTGATACTTGTATAAGTAGCTCAACTTCTACCTCCTGCGAGCTTTCCCCCTGAAGGATTTGGGCTACCTCGCTCAACTGCTCTTCTGTGCAACTATCTAGCTTGATTGCCAGCGAAATTAAATGTAGAGAATTATTGATATCCTTTGGGCAAATTTCCTGAATCTGCTGCCGGATTGCCCAAGCTACGGAATCTTCAGAAAGCCCTTCTCGCCGACGCGCCTCTTCTTCCAGAACCTGGGCGAGTTCCGAGTTCCACAACTCGACTTGCTCTGGTTCGCCTTCTAGCATTCCCATCAACCAAGTTGTCTGCGCTTCTTCCACTTGCTCCTGCAACAACAACACTAACCCCAAGTGCCAGTAGTGGCACTTGATATCCGGTTCAGCCGTGAGTACCTGTTCGTAGAGTACCGCTGCTTGGCTGTAGTCTCCTTGGAGCAGATACTCTCTAGCTTGCTGCTGTTGCTCTAAAACCGTAGTTGAGGATTGAGAGTTCATAAAAAGCCTCAAAATAAAGCAAAGTGAGTAGTGCTATATCTACACTACCCACTCTTAATAAAAGTTCAGCCTGCAAAGGCTTGAACTAGATTTAACTAACCTCTACTGCCTTACTTGCCCAAATTTTTCCAGGTATCGCAAGGAGTGGCTGAAGCGATTGTGGCTCCATTAGGAGTAGGGCCGTATGCGGTTTGAGTAGGAGTTGGCGACTCACAAGCTGCTGCGACCGTCAACACCTCACCAGTTACAGAATCTCCAGTGACAGTACCCACTAACCCTGCATAGGATTTAAGCGCTGCCTTACGCGCCGTTCCTCTGTTGACGACTGAAATGGCTTTGTCGCCTGAAATGTCGTAATTGTAATTCTCGGTTTGGCTTCTTATGCCAACACCTAAGGCGGTGAGAGCAGTCTCAAACTGACTGTACTCTAGCTGGTAAGCCTGTTGAGCGCGGTTCAAAGCACCGATATTATTTTTGGCTTCAGACTGCTTGGCTTTGTTGACTTGACCGAGCAATGAAGGTAAGGCAATAGCAGCTAGAATACCGATGATGATGATTACAACCAGCAACTCAATCAGGGTGAAACCTTCGTCTGATTTTCTCTTCTGGTTCAGGTGTTGTAGAAATTTGGCTTGAAAGTCCAGTTTCATAAAAATTCTCTCCTGGTGGTCTGGGATGCTTGGTGTATAACGCCTAGATGTAACTTACCCACTAATCCTCTTTTTCCTATCACCCACCCCAAAGTTTTTTTTGCGGCATCTTGAGTAACTCAGGATTGACACTCCAAAAGCACATAACCGAAACTTTCCAGTCCAGTCAGTGTCTGTAGGAGGATTGCCAAAGCTTCATCCTCAGTTGTTCGTTCGAGAGTTAGAGGATCTACAGGTCGCAACTTTTGCCAGCGCTGCACTAATGACTGCACCGACTGCGCCGACTCTAATAGTGGAGGAAATAGACAAGCTGTAATGGTGCTGTCTATTGAGAGCTGTTGTTTAGCGATCGGCAATTGCTTGCTGATTTCAAACGGGTGTAGTTGTGTGATGCGGAGGTCGAGTTCTTCTTTCACTGCTGCGGTTTTCAGTAGAGGATGCAGGTGCACCTTGGCTTTTTGCCAATCAGAACTTGTCCATTCAGCAACAGGCTCCCAAGGTTTAGCTTGATTAGGATGCCCGCACCAAAAGTCCAGCAGTCGGTGGGTAGGATATAACAATTCACATAGATGCAGCCGCTCTTCTATAGAAGTTTCTGGCAAACTTACTGCAAGGAACAAAGGTAAATCCTCTGGATCTTTGAACAAATCCATTAGTTGCCATTGCCGCCAGTTGACCATGCTGATGAATTCTAACCCTGCCGCCTCAAGAGCAGAAAACATTTCGGGGATAGTTGAGCCTTTGTCGCCCTGAAGTAGATGATTGGCTAGAACTGCCTCGTCCTCTTCTTCAAAACGAGCATTCCAGGTTTGCGCCTTGAGCCAAACATTGTCCTTTAAGGCTTTCATCGTGTCCCGAACCAGTTCTATTTCCATTTCTTGAGGGTTTTCATCGGTTAAACCCATCATCTTAAAAACTTTCTGCGCTCGATAGTAATGAAACCGTTGCAAGTAACTGTGGAGATTGGCACGAATAATTCCATCTGGTTTCAAAACTGACTTCATTGCCTTCAAGCCCACAGCCGCATCTGACAAAAGATAGAGAACATCATCACAATTGATGTAATCAAATTCCATTCCCAAGCTAGGAAGTTCCTCGATCGCTAGCGTGTAGAATTCTGCATTGGGGATATTGTGATATTGCAGACGTTTTTGGGCTAATTTGACAGATTCTGCTGAGAAATCAATACCAACGATTTTGGCTCCTGGATTGGCTTCTGCCAAAGCTAAAGCTTTATAACCGCTACCACATCCAGCATCTAAAATTACTTTGCCTTCAGTTTCTATAAATCTTTGGTTTCTCAGGTAGTAGGGTGTTATCAGACTATGAATATAGAGAAAGTCAACATTATCTTTAGGAGATTTTTCCAGCGCCTGTCTAGGATAAGGGCCAGAATCAAATTGCTGACGAACTTTCTCTAGTAAGTCTGGGTCTTTCTTGTCCATAACGATTACCTACTGCTGTTAAGTGCTTAAAGTTGCTTAAGGTGGGAAGGGTCTGACAGACAGCAAACTGTACCTTGAGGATTCCCCGTTTGCTGTCAGAAGTTAAACTCGCCAGGAAAATTACCTGCTGACCTCTGAGTAAAGGGACGGGTTTTCTGCCAGATTACACTAACACTTCCCACGGGCTACCTTATCTGCTCAAAAACCGCTATACTAATTTAAGCGTAGTCGTTATGAGTTCATTTATAGTATGTCTAATCCACAAGTAGAAAATGTAGTCATTATCGGCTCTGGCCCGGCTGGATATACTGCTGCTATCTACGCAGCACGGGCGAATTTGAAGCCTGTAATGTTTGAAGGCTTTCAGGCTGGGGGACTACCGGGAGGGCAGTTGATGACCACTACCGAGGTGGAAAACTTTCCTGGTTTTCCGGAAGGGATAACCGGCCCGCAGTTGATGGATCGGATGAAAGCCCAGGCAGAGCGCTGGGGGACGGAGTGCTATACAGAAGATGTTACCTACGTTGATTTGAGCCAGCGTCCTTTTACTGTCCGCTCTGACGAACGGGAAGTTAAAGCTCATAGCCTTGTGATTGCTACGGGGGCGACGGCGAAACGCTTGGGGCTGCCTTGCGAAGGTGAGTTTTGGAGTCACGGTATTTCGGCTTGTGCGATTTGTGATGGTGCGACACCGATTTTCCACGGTGCGCCATTGGCGGTAGTCGGTGGTGGTGACTCAGCAGCGGAGGAAGCGGTTTACCTGACGAAGTATGGCGACCATATCAACCTCTTAGTCCGACGGGATGAGCTGCGGGCAAGTAAAGCCATGCAAGACCGCGTTCTGAATAACCCGAAAATTACAGTGCACTGGAACACTGAGCCAGTCGATGTTTTCGGTGAGAATGGTCGGATGACTGGTGTGAGAGTTCGCAATACTCAGACAGGTGAGGAGAGCGACCTGCATGTTAAGGGGCTGTTTTACGCGATCGGTCACAAACCGAATACGTCTTTGTTTAAGGGACAGCTAGAACTAGATGATGTCGGTTACATTGTGACGAAGCCAGGTTCGGTAGAAACGAACACCGAAGGCGTCTATGCGGCTGGGGATGTGCAGGATCATGAGTTCCGTCAAGCCATTACTGCGGCGGGTACAGGTTGTATGGCAGCAATGTTAGCCGAACGTTGGCTTTCTACTCATCAGTTGATTACTGAGTATCACCAGCAGCAACCATCTTCAGAAACGCCACCGGAAGCGGAACTAACGGAAGAGAAGACGACTGCATCACCAGAAGAAGTATTCAATATTGCTCATACGCGTCATGAAGGCGGCTACGCGTTGCGGAAGCTATTTCATGAAAGCGATCGCCTGATAATGGTGAAGTATGTTTCTCCCAACTGCGGCCCTTGCCACACCCTCAAGCCAATTCTCAACAAAGTGGTGGATGAGTTTGATGGCAAAATTCACTTTGTTGAAATTGACATTGACAAAGAGCGAGAGATTGCCGAGAACGCCCAGGTGACGGGGACGCCTACCGTACAGTTCTTCAAAGACAAAGAATTAGTACAGCATGTTCAAGGGATCAAACAAAAGAGTGAGTATCGAAAGCTAATTGAAAGCTATCTGCCAGCAGGGGTTTCAGCCACTAACTAATAATGGTTTAGTAGAAATACTTGACTAACTTTATATGGATGCAACTAAGGAAAACTCTTCAGTTGCATCCAGTTTATTTTTTAGAGCCTCTCAATATTTTAAGTTATTTTTTGCAGTAAATAGAAAACTTAAAATAACTATTGGGAGTCGTTAAAGCACGAAACGTATAACTATTAAAATTATCAATCACCAACCAATCTGTTGAGTCCTGTAAAAATTTCTCATTTAGATCGATAGGAATAACAACACAATCAATTTCTTTCTTATCTTTAATCTTGCTCAAAGTTTGATAATTATAAAAGCTTTTTACAGTCTCAGGATCAAGAAAATCGTAAGTTGTACTTCCATTTTTGTAAAGGCTTAAATAGAGATTGCTTCTGTCGGCAATAAAAGCAAGATATCTTTTCATAGAAATCGCCCATTGTTGATGATTAATGGGATCGGCAACTATTAATATTTTACTTAGAGGCTTAGTGTTTACCTCTATTGTATTTAGCAAGGCAGTTGTAGTCTCTCCTGCCTTTGAGAATATATAAGAATTATGCCAAGCTAAGTGAAACTGGCTACAAAGATTAATAGTAATAATTAATGAAAATAATAGGTGGATAATTTTATTCTGTTTGATAAAGTTAACTAAAAATAAAATTAACATAGCATAGCCAAAAACAGCGGGAATTAGATATCTGTAGCTATAAGATATTCCTGATTTAGAGTAAAGTAGTACTTGAGGAAATAAAATTAATGAAAATAAGATTATGACTTCGTAAAGGTTTTGAATAATATAAAAATATGTATGGTTTTTAATTATCCTTGCTTCCAGAAAAACTAAAATAAAGCCGACCAGAATAAGCCATATAAAAAGTTGTTGATTTATACTATCTAAAGTTCGAGAGAAATTAAGATAATTAAATCCTTCATAGCCAGCGTATCCAAAGTCAGTTCCAACATAGTATTTAATATAGATAATTTCTAAAGTAAAAATAATTGAAAGAAAAGTAGTGATTAAAATATTTTTTTGAATAGCTTGCTTCCAAGGCAGATTATTCTCTTTCCGAAAAATCCAAACCTTGAGAAAAGCGAGTGCTGGTAGAATGAGAATAAAGCTTTCTTTAGTTAGTGATAATAAAACTGTAAAAACAAGGAACAAAATTTCCCAGTTGAATTTGGAATTGCTTGATTTTACACTGAGGACTAAAAAGACAAGGCTAACTGAAAGCAAAAATGTGCCTAGAGTTTCGGCGGGTCCCAATTGCCACCAAACTTCAGATTGTGAACCTAAGGTAATTAGGAAGGCAAATAGAAGCGAGATATGAAAAGAAAAATGTAGAAGTTGAGCAAATATAAAAAATAAAAACGTAGAAAAAACTGCCAAAGCAAAGTTATATAAAGACCAGATAAACAAATTAAAGCCAAACAGCTTTGTTTGCAAAATTCTGTGGATATAGTAAATGGGTCGGAATCTGCCACCTAAGTCATCATACTTAACCCATTGAACAATTGTATTAATTAGACTTGATCCATTAGCATTTAAATCATGATACATAGCAGCAATTTCGTGGTCATCAGCAAAGTGATAACCATCAAAAAAAGCCCCACTACTAGCTAATAGTATAAGCCAACAAAAAAATATAATTATTGCGGCTAGAAAAAAAGGAGCCTTAAAGAGTTGAACAGATTTATACATGACTTATAAAAATTCTCTTGGGTATATCTCTGATAAAGACATTCATTAGAAAGAAAATCTTTTTGAGCTAAGTTATATGACAACCTATCCAGTTTATAACTTAGATGACGTGTATCTTGATAGGGAAATTAGGCAGGAGGCATTAATTCCGTTCAAACTAGCACTTCCATTTGATGGTAAATTTACAATATTTTATGAAATAGACATACTATTTAGCCACATAGACATAGCCTTTAGGTAACACTTTCTCCATGACCACAACCAAATTTACTCCGCTCCGCTTTTTTCGCTTGTCGGCGCGTCCTAGTCTCTCAATGCAGTTGATGATGGTGGGACTGGCGATTACTGTTGTTTTTGTCTTGATTGCCGTTTTTGCTCCTGCCTTTCAGGCGTGGGGATGGCTGCAAAATCCGCTGGAGTCTCTGAGTAACCCAATTCATGAGCCGCCAGGAGCGCGGCATTGGTTTGGTACGAATCGCCAGGGGTACGATGTCTTTTCTCGTACACTGTTTGCCTCTCAGGCGGCGCTGCAAGTGGTTGTGCTGGCAACGACGCTGAGTTTGATTATCGGTGTACCGTTAGGTTTGGTGAGTGGCTACATCGGCGGCAAATTGGATCGGGTGTTGTTGTTTTTGATGGATACCATCTACACCTTACCGGGGTTGTTGCTGTCGGTGACGCTGGCGTTTGTGGTGGGGCGAGGGATATTTAATGCGGCGATCGCTCTTAGTATCTCCTATATCCCGCAGTATTACCGCGTCGTTCGCAACCACACCACTAGCGTGAAAACAGAGCTATTCATCGAAGCCGCACAAGCGATGGGCGCTCCCACCAGCCGCGTGCTATCTCGCTACTTGTTCCTGAACGTGATTCAAAGCGTACCCGTGCTGTTTACTCTCAATGCAGCGGATGCCATCTTAATCTTAGGCGGCTTGGGATTCTTAGGTTTGGGACTGCCGGAACAAACGCCGGAGTGGGGACAAGACTTACGTCAGGCACTTGACGCCCTACCAACTGGTATTTGGTGGACGGCATTATTTCCGGGTTTGGCAATGACTTCGATGGTGGTGGGGCTATCGCTGTTAGGAGAGGGATTGAGTGAGTTTATTAATCCCCGTTGGCGTCGTTAAAAATTCACGGAAAACTCTTAGCTAAAGTTGAAGAAGGTAGCAGACAGCCCAAACTGTCAGTTTTATCTTGGAGACTAATCATGAAACGTAAGGTATCAATACTTTTAGCAACTGGGGCGTTGATGCTGATTCCCTTTATGGGGGCGGGTATACTGCGGGCGAATTCCAATCAGCGATCGCCAGATTCACCTGTAGCTGAGGGGAATCCCTCTACCCTGACGTTGCAATCTGTTCATCCTGATGAGCCGGCTGAGTATACCTTTGACCAAAGGTTTGCCTTAGACAATTCCCTGAACAACCTCAAGCAGGTTGAGGGAGCCTTGAGCAATTTTCAAAGCCTGACGGAAAAGAGCAAAACGGCTTTGGGAGAGCAAGCGATCGCCAGCATTGAAAATACAGATTGGGAGAGTCAAAATTTAGGTTTTCCTAACTGGGTTGGTTCGGTGGAAGGAACCCTGAGGAAGCAAGATTATCAACTCAAAAAGCTGGAGTGGGAACTGGCGAAGAAGCAGTTTGAAGATGGGGAGATTACGCAAGCTGTATTAGACGCAAAAGCAGCTAACTCCCAGAAGGCGGAGCAGGAATTTCAGGCGTTCTGGGAGTCATTTGGGGTGGTAGATTAACGTTTAAATGATTAACGCGATCGCATCCACTGTAGGCACTGCTGCATTTGTTGTTGCATTGTCTCTGTATCGGCGTGGTGGCGGCGTCCGTGTCCAGGAAGTACCCACTCAAAAGAGTAGTTCGCCAACCGACCCATAGACTCAATCAACTCTGGCCAAGAGTACCAACAGACACGGCGAAAAGCAATGAGTTGGTTAAGTTCATCTGACCAAGCGAGATGGTCGCCTGTAAAGAGGAATTTGTTGTTGTACAGAAGAACGGTATGACCTTTTGTGTGACCGGGGACAGGAATAATTAGCAAATCAGGAGCTAATTGATTAGGTTCTGTACCAGTGAGTTGAATTTCAACATTACGTGTCCCTGCCGTAATTTCATCTTCGTGCAGAATGCGATCGCACCCAAAGTGGTCGTGATACTTTTGATGATCTGCCACATCATCTTTGTGAGTCAAATAAAGGTAACGCACCCCTCCTAGTTCCTCAATTCGCTTCACCAAGGGCGGTGTAAAGCGGGGAGAATCCACTAAAATATTCCCCTCCGGTCGCACAATCAAATAACTAGCCGCGCCAAAGGAATTTTCCGCGTGATAGCCGCAATGGTAAACATTCTCTGCAATCGGAATCGGAAAACTCAGTTGAGCATCTTTGATATCTTTCGGCTTTTCTACCGTCCCAATTGATGCCGTAGGACAAGCTAAAAGAGCTTGCAGCGATCGCAAACGTTCCTCTTCATTAGCAGGCTGATGATGTACCGCTGACTGTCCGTTTTCTCGGTAAAACACTTCCGGAGTCATCCAACGGCAGGTATCGCAATCGATACAAGTACTATCAACGAAAAAATCACCGCTAATATTTTCCGAGCGACGTTGACTAAGATGAGCCATTTTTAACCTCCAAATATTATGTTGTTTTGCCTTACTTCAAGGGGTAATCTTCTTGATATTCCACCAACTCAACTTCGTTACCATCTGGGTCAGTGACATAAATGCGGTGCTTCGTTTCCGGCGATGTCATCGTGTAATAGTCGATGCCGTTCTTGTCTAACCAGGCTTTCATCTCCTCACCGTCAGCGATCGCAAAACCTACATGGTTAATGCCGATGTTTTCGTAAATCTCATGGATGCGCTGCAATTCGGGTGCATCATTAAGAGCCAGATAGAACTGGTTGCTGCCTAGATGCATCCAGCGACTATCCCCGTTGTGACCTTCAGCACGAACATACCAATCGGGAAATACACTTTGGTAAAACCTTTTCGTTGCCTCTAAATTCCGGCAAGACAGATTGAGATGTTCAAAGCGATTGAATTTCAATCTTCCCTCTTTCCTTCCTCAGGGTCGTATTATCTCTTAGTTTAATCATACTCATTATGAGTATGACTTGCCCAGGAAGGATAAATAGGGCAGTTGTAGAGATGTGTAATGCGTTGTAGAGGTTGCATTTAACGTCTCTATTCAAAAGGCGATCGCCTTAGCTAAAAAGCCTATTTACGGCACGGCGATCGCCCAAACACCTGCGGAAATCATGGGATGATCATCTTCAACAAGCTCTTTGGCTAGCGCGAACAGCCAAATATTACTCCTAGGATGTGTGAGCTAAAAATATCTGAGTGCGATCGCTTTATATAAGCTGAAATAACCCGATTAACGTTCCATCCGGGTCGCGAAGATAAGCAGTTTTGAGACCGTAGGAAGGATTATTCCAGGGAGCCATCGTAAACTTAACCCCCTTGTGGGTGAGTTCCTGATGTGCCTTATCCAGGTCAGACACGATAACAACCAAACCTACATTATCTTGGCATTCGGCGGAAGATGGCTGATGAGCGGTTCCAATCATATGTGCCATTTCTTCGCGGTTATATAGTTCGAGTGTCGTCTCTCCGAATTGAAACTCCGCGTAGCCATTTTTGAGGGCTTCGAGCATGACTGGGAGTTCCATTACATCTCGGTAAAACTGAAAGCAAGCTTCGACATCAGAGACAAACAGTCTTGTATTTGCGGAGCGAATATCCATAGTTCAATCGATGATAGAAAGATAGATTTTTTTGAGCAAGAGGCGATCGCGTCTTTTGTAATACCGAGAGAAGTTTTTAGGGTTTCTCTTCCTTATGGGGCGAGGATTGCTTGATGGGTAAATGAACGCGAAAGCGAGTATCACCCGGTTGGGAATCAACACGAATGTCGCCCTGATGCCGTTTGACGACAATGCGGTAAGCAATATCTAAACCTAATCCACTACCTTCACCCACCCCTTTAGTGGTGAAAAATGGCTCAAAGATGCGGGACTGAATTTCGGTTGGGATACCCGTCCCATTGTCAGCAATTTCTACCAAGACGCAATTATTTTCCCGCCAGGTGCGTATCCAAATATTCCCCTTACCACCAGTGGCATCAATCGCATTATCAATCAAATTCGTCCACACTTGATTGAGTTCGCTGCCATAAGCACAAATGCGGGGTAGGCTCTGATCATACTGGCGATTGACAACGACGCCTTTTTTGAGCTTATGAGCAAGGATGGTGAGGGTATTTTCGATTCCTTCATGGATATCGATGTCTTGCAGTGGTGCTTGATCCATGTAGGAGTAAGCTTTAACGGCTTTCACCAACTGGGAGATGCGGGCGGTACTTTGCTCAATTTCGTCTAACAGTCCAGAGGAAGCCAGTGTTGCTTCTAGCCACGTCAGTGCAGGCGAAAGGGAGTCGGCACCGAGGCAATCGGCAAGGGTGTCTAGTTGTTTGGTATCTAGTCCAGCATTGACAAAGGTGGGAGCAAATTTCCATCCTTCGTTAACGTCGTGTATTTCCAACCAATCTGCGATCGCGTCTTCTCGATCGCTTCGCGTCAGCGGATCGAGTTGGGGGGAAGTGGTGGCGCAAACGATCCCTTGATGCTGAATCTTGTTCAGCACTTCTAGTTGTTCGGTTGTGAGACACTCGGCGTTGAGGCGCAACGCTAGAGCTTGAGAGTTGAGGAGGCGATCGCGCAACTGTCCTGCGGCTCGTCGTCCGGCGGCGGCGGGGTTATTCAACTCGTGCGCCAAACCCGCTGACAGCTTACCGAGTGCCGCTAACTTCTCCTGTTGTCGCAACTGCGCCTCAACGTCTTTAGTGCGTCCTGCCATCGCTGAAAGGATGACATCAGCTAGCGGGGAACATTCAGCAATGATGCGCTTAAAAGCATCCCTCTCAATCCGCAGCACGCGACTCGCAATCGCCGCGTGAGCGCTGGCAATTGTACCAGCTCCGGTGAGCAGCGAAAGCTCGCCCATGAACTCGCCTCGGTGATGAATAGTTAGCAGTCTCTTCTCGCCACCGACAAACTTGGTAATCTGAATTTCGCCCTCTAGGACAACGTGAAAGTTGTACTCCTTATCCCCTTCGGAAAATAGCACGTCACCTGCCTCTAGCTGGATCTCGGTGCCATAGTGCTTCATCTCCTGCAACACCTCGTCGGGCAATTTGGGAAACAGTGTCACCTGCTTCGGATCGTGTAGCATTACAACACCTCAAGTGATATGGGCATTTAAAAAGCTCCTGTAGGGATCTGGTTTTTTTTAAATCCTTTGCTTCTCCAGTGACGAGGAAGGACGACCTTGATACAAGTCTTGAATGACTTGAGTTGCAGAAATGACAGCGACAATGGCGATGACTGTAATGGGCAACAACCCCTTGCCAGCGATCGCGATCGCCAACAAAATAGCCGCAGAACCCAGGCGATACTTAGAACGGACTTTGCAGCGCAGAATCACCCCGGTGCGGTGGAGTAGGGATAGAGCCACCAAACATAGAGCCACTGAGCCACACAGCAGCCAGCGCTCCGCTGTGGGAAGCGCCACACCAGGCTCGCTAGCGATAACGTGTTCTACTCCCACTCCCGTAGCGGCAAGCCCAATCACCAAGGGGAGATGCCCGTAAAGCCAGACTTGATAGACCCACAGGCGACCCGTTGCCCCTGCCTGTCGCAGGGCGGAACTACCAACATTTTCAAAGTAAATCCACCACAAGCTAAAGGCGATGCTAAAGCCAAGGATGGCGGCAAGAGCTGACAAGGGTTGCCATTGCATTTCGGAAATACCATCAACCACAGCGATAATCGCCTCGCCCAAGACGATGATCGTAAACAGCCCAAAGCGTTCCGGTAAGTGTTCTAGGTGGGGCAGGAGTCCTATCTGCAATCGCCTAGCCGCAAGTGGTGTGGCAAAATCTACAATTAGCCCCAATGCCCAGAAAATGAATCGCCACGGTAGGGGGACAAAGGCTGATATGAACCAGAGAGTTGCCGCGATCGCAAAACCTTTGGCATAGAATGTTGCCAACCCACGCGCTACGGGAATATGCTTTGCTGCACGCAGGTATTCAACCACCAGCAACACTCTCCCAGCCGCATAGGAAAGAGCAAAGCCAGCAGAACTTTCGCCTAAGCCGTTGTGGACGTTGACGGCTAGGGCAGCAATGGCAAGTACCTGCATCCCCATCAGCAGCCGATGTCCGATGTCATCGCTATCAAAGCGATTGGCGTATAAGGTGGTGCCAATCCATGCCCACCAAATGGGCAGAAAAAGAGCGACAAAGCCCAAAAATCCTGATAGCGTCACATCGTGGCTGAGGTTGTGGGCAAGCTGAGACACCGCTACAACAAACACCAAGTCATAAAACAGTTCCAGCCAAGTTGCGTGGCGCGGTTCTTGTTCGCTCTCTTCCCCAATTCGCAGTCGGGGGGGTTGTAACCAGGTCACTTTTTAAGCCTCCGATAGGGTTGATTAGACAAAGGTTTTGTCGATTTTGGAGATTAATTAATCGGCAATCGAACTTGAAAGCGGGTGTCGCCAGGTTTGGAGGTGAAGCAGATGTTGCCCTTGTGCTTGCTAACGACAATGCGGTAGGTCATATCTAACCCCAACCCAGTGCCTTCCCCTACGCCTTTGGTGGTGAAAAAGGGTTCAAAAATGCGGGGCTGGATTTCTGGTGGAATACCTGGCCCGTTGTCGGCAATTTCCACTAGCAGATGGTCATACTCGCGCCAAGTGCGAACCCAAAGCTGACCTTTGCCCTCCATCGCCGCGATCGCGTTATCAATTAAGTTGGTCCACACTTGGTTTAGTTCGCTACCGTAGGCACTGATACGCGGCAAGCTCTCGTTGTATTCCCGCGTCACAACTACGCCCTGCTTGAGCTTATGACTCAAGATCGTTAAGGTACTTTCTAACCCTTCATGCACGTCCACCTCTTGCAGTGGCGCTTGATCCATGTAGGAGTAGTCTTTAATCGCTTTTACGAGTTGGGAGATGCGCGAAGAACTTTGCTCAATTTCATTCAACAACCCCACCCCGGTTAGCGATGCTGTTAAAAAGCCCAGTACAGGCGAGAGCGAATCGGGTTCTATATGTTCTACAACGTCGTCCAGCCACTGAGTATCCAGTCCGGCGGCTACTAAGGTTGGGGCAAGTTTCCAGCTATCGCTCACATGGCGTGCCTCCAGCCACTGGGCTACCTGATCTTCGCGATCGCTTTGCGTCAGGGGATCGAGCTGAGTCTGGTTGAGAGCCTGTGTCACCTCCTGCTGTAAGTCGGCAATAAAGCCAAACTGGGCAGGGGTCAAAGGCTGCTGATTCAGCTTCAGGGCAAGGCAGGGCAACTCCTGAAAAACCTCTTCCAAGTTTCTTGCGCCCCGCGTCACAGCAGCGGCAGGATTATTCATCTCGTGCGCCAAACCTGCGGCTAAGGTGCCGAGGGCGGCTAGCTTTTCCCGCTGCTGAAATAAGGTCTGCACGTCTTGCATCCGCTGCGCCATCGTGCGGAGAATCGCCGTAGTCACGCAAGAACAAGTGGAGAGCAAGCGCCAAAAGGCATCGTTGGGCAACTCAAAAACGCGGGAACGCGTCACGGCGCGTCCGCTTGCCCAGAAGTATTCTTCACCCGTCAAAAGGGGCAACTCGCCAAACAAGTCTGGCGGTTCGTAGGTCGCCAGGACGACCTCTTGTTCGCCCACCTTCTGATAAACCCGAACCTGACCTTCTAGGAGGACAAAAACATGCTCTGCCGGATCTCCTTGGGCGCGATGAATTTCACCAGGCTCTCGCCATACCTCTTTCCCCTGTTCTACTAGCCACTGCAATTGCGTTTCGGGTAATTGCGCGAAGAGTGGCACTTGGCGCAACGTTTCGATGTCGAGCATTACAACACCTTGCTGAGATATTGATGGATAAACTGAACGCAAATTGAACCCTCGCCAACGCCCGACGCCACTCGCTTGACTGAACCGTGACGCACGTCTCCGACGGCAAAGACGCCAGGGACATTAGTTTCTAGTAAGTAAGGGTCGCGGTCTAAAGTCCATCCCTTGGGACGGCTGCCATTGGGCGCTAAGTCAGCTCCCGTTAAGATGAAGCCGCGCTGATCTCGCCATACCACACCGTCTAACCAATCGGTATGGGGAACGGCACCGATAAAGATGAATAGGGAGGTGGCGGAGACGACTTGCGTGTCGCCTGTGAGGGAATTTTGAATGGCGATCGCTTCTAAGCTCATCTCCCCTTTGGCTTCAACCACGCTGGAATGGAGTTGAATGGTGATATTTTCCGTCGCCTCGATTTGGTCAATTAGATACTGCGACATGCTCTTGGTGAGAGAGTCGCCCCGCACCAACATCGTCACCTGGCGGGCATACTGGGAAAAATACATCGCCGCCTGTCCGGCCGAGTTTGCCCCACCAATAACGTAGACATCTTCTCCACTACAGGCGATCGCTTCCGTCTGCGCCGCGCCATAGTACACCCCTGCCCCCGTCAGCCGCTCCATCCCTGGCACGTTCAGCCGCTTCCATGACACACCCAGCGCCAGCATCACAGTATGACTGCTAATTTCCTTGCCATCACTCAGCGTTACGAGTCGATAATTATCCTCGGTGCGGAGGTTCTTTACTTCCTGCGGGCTGAGAATCTCTACGCCAAAGCGTCTCGCCTGAGTGACAGCACGACGCGCCAAATCTCCACCACTTAGCCCCGAAGGAAAGCCCAAGTAATTTTCAATCCGGGAGCTGGTTCCAGCTTGCCCACCGGGGGCTTCTCGTTCGATCATCACCGTCCGCAACCCCTCTGATGCCCCATAAACCGCCGCCGCCAAACCCGCAGGCCCGCCACCGACGATCACAAGGTCGTAAAAGGGTTTTTCTGCCTGGGTTCGCAGCCCAATTTTTTCGGCAATTTGCACATTTGTGGGCTGGATGAGCTGGGAACCATCAGGAAAGAGTACTAAGGGCAGTTTACGGTTTGGGCAATCAGCGTAGCTCACTAAACGTTGTGCCTCTACCTCTTGCTCGATGTCTAACCACTGGTAGGGAATTTGATTGCGGGCGAGGAAGTCTTTGACTTGATGGGAATAAGGCGACCAGCGATCGCCAATGACGCGAATGCCTTCAAAGGGGGAACGAAAACTCGCTTGCCAGTCATCAAGTAAATCGTTGAGTACCGGGTACAAACGCTCTTCCGGCGGGTCCCACGGCTTCATCAAGTAGTAATCGATATGGGTGGTATTGATGGCGCGGATGGCGGCGTCAGTATCCGCATAGGCGGTGAGCAACGCCCGTTTCGCCTTTGGGAACAGGGGAAGTGCCTGTTCGAGGAACTCCACACCGCTCATCTGCGGCATCCGCTGATCGACTAAAAACAACGCTACGGGGTCGTTGCGTAATTTCAACTGTTCCAGCGTTTCCAAGGCGGTTGTGCCAGAATCCGCACGGATGACCCGAAAGCGGTTTCCGTACTCGCGTTGCAAGTCACGGGCAACTGCCCGCAACACTTCTGGGTCGTCGTCCACTGTGAAGAGTACAGGTTTAGCCATGAGTTCCTAATTTTTTGTAGGTTGCAAAGTGCGCGCTAGCTCGCGATCGTCTGCTTGAGCACGCTAAATCGTTAATAAATTGCTAATAAACGTTGTCTCTTTACCGTAAATTGCTCTACTGCTGCGATTAGAAGTCTGGATTAGAGCGCTTTCTTATTCTCCGGAATTAAACAATCTGTGTTTTTTACCTTGATAGTAAGTGTACCGTTATTGTCAAGTTTTCCGGATTACGATTTAGATTCAAGAAAATGTATAGTAAATCACTAAAAAGTTATCTGTAATTAAACTTATTTAATTAGCGATCGCTGTCTTGTCTTTCTACCTAATCTATTAAAAAGAGCCTTGTTGTTCATTCACTAAACTGACATTAAAAGGCTGGGTAGATAATGCCTAACACAGCCCTAGTTATCTCTTTTTATGCAGTTAAGGTTCAAAAAGGAGAATTTTGCCGCCAAAAGACGACCGCGTCACTAATCGGTTGAATTGTGGTTCCGGGATAGTAAAAGTCAATAATCTGCGCTCCTGTCCAACCCAGCTTGGCTAAGTTGTGAGCACCATATTGGCTCATACCAACGCCATGTCCGAAGCCTCCACCCACAAAGGCATAACCTGTGAGGACTTTATTAGCGTCATAGACGGGTTCCAGGTAGAAGAGGGTGCTACGGGGAGGGCCCAGAGCGCTACGGACTTCGTTTTTAGTGAGTTCGACAACCCCTTTATCGGTTTGGACGGCGAGATTGAGGACACGTCCGGCAGGCGATCGCTCCATCACCTGCATTTGCGTAATCTTTGTGAAATTGGCAAGCGGATGACGAGTGCGGGTGAGATAGAGTTTTAAATGCTCGGCAGTCTTTTCAAGGGTTTCTTGTCTGCGCCAGCGGAAAGCATCTCTACCTGTTTCGTTAAATCCTTGCTTTAAGTTGATAAAGTCGCGGAAGTTTTTCTCAGAGCCTAGGGGCTTTTGAGCCAAGTTCCAGACAGCATTGGGGGAATCTATAATTGCTTGTAGATAAGGACGCTCTGCCCCATTCCAGACATCGCTAAAGGGTGCAGTGATGCCGCCTGTGGTGGAGGAATAGAGGGCATCCACCAACTCATTGTTATAGGTGAGCACCTTGCCTGCCGTGGCAGCGATCGCCCGATCTGCTGCGGGTAGCGTATCACCTAGTCCTCTGTAAACTTGGCAGTGAGTATCGGCACAAAGTTGGTAATTATCGACCGCAAAACGGCGAACATTTCGTAGGGCATAGGTACGGGCAAGAATCGTTTGCGCCTCAATAGCGGCATAGGGTGCGCCAGTGCCAATTTCGTGCGGGATCACCCCTCGCAGGTAGCTTTCAATCGGCACCTGATTGACTAAGGTATAAGTGCCGTAGGCGTTCTGTTGCAGGCGCAGGCTACCAGGATACAAATGAGGATTACGGTCTTGCTTACCCGTACTGACCTGAACAAGATTTTTGTCGCTGGAAATGTCTAACTGAGAGCGGGTGTAGCGATAGCCATCGACAACAAAGGACACCCGTGGAACTTGTTGCACAATTTCAGTATCGAGACGAGCGGTTGCAACGCCTTGAGATTGGAGACTTTGCAGCAGCAATCGTCGTAGTAAAGGAGTACTGTAGACATCCCGTTTTGCCCAAACCTCCCAGCGTTCCGGCTGGGCAATCTCGACTTCGATTCCTTGTTTTCGCCACTGGTCGGCATCGTCTTCCGCCGTTTCAAAGGTTCCGTGACTGCTGAGGACTAAACGCTCCTCTAGCACGGGAGCAGGAAGCGCTTGCATTACCGTTTCTACTGTGATGCTGTCGGTTTGCAAGCTTTTGGGTTGCATATCGCCGCCCATATAGCGGACGGTGAGGCGATCGCCTGGTGTTGCTTTTAGCAGTAACTGATCGGTCGGCTCATCCCCAAATCGCTGCATCACCCCAATTTTCAGGTCTAGTTCTTCGCTTTTTGCTTCTGGGCTAGATACGCCAGTCAGCCCCAGAATACAAAATGTTGCTAAAACTGCCCGAAACCCATGGTGCAAGGGTTTTTTCATTTGGATAGTCACAATTCCCGTCCCTAGCGACAATCTTCCTTGATGCACAAATACATTGCGGCTTCAGCTATCTCAGGATAGAACACTTCCTCAAGAAAAAGACAATGATTTGTTTTTCATAATTAACCGACCAGATAACAGGGTCAAAAGCTTATTGTGTAGTAACGCCTGTGATCTGGCGTCACGCTGAGAGCAAATTGCAGCGCGATCGCACTCTTGCCTAGACCCGATTGATTTATTGAGTGTTCCCTTAACTAGAAACTCCAGGATTCGCCTCAGTCGCCTCCCACTGCTTCAACCAGGTGGCGATCAGTGAATTGACGAGTTCTGGTCGTTCATCATGGGGGCAATGACCCGCATCAGGAATTGTAGTAAATTCGACATCCTGGCGCTGTTCGCTAAGTTGCTGGTAAATTTTCGCTCCTGCGATCGGTGTCCAAGGGTCTTCTTCTCCCCACAGTATCAATAGCGGACACTCCACCTTCGGTAACAACTGTGCCGGAGTCGGGCCTGGGGGTGCTGTTAGCACGGAGGCAAATACTTGTTGTGCGCCAACATCATTAGCCGCCGCGTAAATCATTTCCACCAATTCATCCGCGATCGCGTCTGGATTGCGGTAAACCTGGCGCAGGGTATTCCGAATCCGGCTTTTTTGACGGATGCGATTAAACAAAAAAGGGCCGACCACTGGGGAACTGACAAGCGTGGTGAAGCCTTTCATCACTAAGCTTAGGGGAAAGTTCAACTCTTCAGGACGGTGATTCAGTCCCCCAGCACCATTAATCAAGACAGCACCTGCGGCAATTTCAGGATGCTCCGTCACAACAATCAGGCTCAACAAAGCACCGATAGAATTGCCGACAAACACGGCGGGTTCTTGGATGTGTTCTGTCCAGAAATCCTTAAGTTGCTCTTGCCACAACTCTAGGCTGTAGTCTAAGGGGGGTTTTTCGGAATTACCAAAGCCTAGTAGGTCGATGGCAAATACGCGATACCCTGCGGCGGCGAGGGGAAAGATATTGTTGCGCCAGTGTCCGATAGAGGCACCGAAGCCATGAATCAGCACTAACGGCTTACCCGTACCGACGACGGTGTATTGGATTTTGTACCCTTTCCAAGTCCAGAAAAGCTTGTCATAGGTGTTTGCTAACGTTCGCTGTTGTGTAGTCACGGCAGTTTTGTGAAGATTTTTAAATTACTTTATAGTACCTGCCGTCCTTGGCGCATCTATAGCGAGTCGGGCTGGGAAATAGTCCAAAATTGGGATTAGCTGTTGTGTAGTCACGGCAGTTTTGTGAAGATTTTTAAATTACTTTATAGTACCTGCCGTCCTTGGCGCATCTATAGCGAGTCGGGCTGGGAAATAGTCCAAAATTGGGATTTGTAGGGCGATCGCTTGTCCTTTGTTGTACCCGTGCTTTATTTCGGAAGATTCAAGGCGTCATTCTCAAGAATCAGTATTCAGACAAAATCACTCCTCAAGAATGAGCAATAACGATAGCAATTTTAGAGACAATAGCTACAGCTCTGGAGTTGAGGTGGCACTCCGGCAAAAGATTGTATAGTCTGGGATGGACAAAAGACACCCGCAGAGAGTAAACATCAGCCGCATTATCGCCGAGAGAAAAATAGGGTGGCAAAACAACTTCTGAATTTAGCACTGATTGCGATCGCCGTTGGTCTAGTGGTGGGAGCCGTCTTTGGCTGGCGTTCTCCCTTTTCCAGCGTTAGTCAAAGCCCCCCAACAGAAGAGCCAGGGGTTTCTCCTACAATAGAACCAACCTCCTCACCAACACTAGAACCAGCGGCACCTGTGCCAGCGACAGGTTATCAACAACCGCCTAACGATTCTTTTGAACAACCCCAACCGACAAGCAACGATGCCCCGATTCAGGCACTATGGTAGATAGTACCCCTTGAATTTTTAGTTATTGCTTTCTAGTTTGAAGAAAGGAACTAATAACTGTAAAGACGTGAAATAATACGTCTCTACTAAAACGTCAGCTTCTCCCGTCATAATCTTCGATTTGGCGGGAGCTTGCGAGGAACCACTGAACCTCAAGCGGAAAGCAAGCTGAATAGCGCACGAGTTCTTGACGCTTACAGACTTCCGGGTAGCACCCAAGCTCGGACAAACTCTTTGACCCAATCAGTTGTTGGGAATCGGCGTTAAGAAGGCGCGAGGGGTAGTTGGGAAACCAACAAACACAGTTGAATACTGGATTATCTCCAAAATTTATTCAACGCTTCGGCTAGACTCAGCGACCACCCCGCCTTGATCCAAGTCCAATTGCAAACCTACAGGTCGGTCTGGCATTCCTCTCCCGTTAAATCTTAAATCAAGGATTATAACGGGAGTCTCCTGCCAGAAGAAAACATGAACGCAGTCAGTGACATTCTCATTATTGGCGGCGGCGTTATCGGTTTGGCGATCGCCGTTGAATTAAAACGACGTGGTGCAACAGTCACCGTTCTCAGTCGAGACTTTAGTGCGGCGACTGCTCATGCTGCTGCTGGGATGCTTGCCCCCCAAGCCGAAGAGATTTCCTCTAGTCCCATGCTGGAGTTGTGCCGTGCGTCGCGCTTGTTGTATCCAGAGTGGGTCTACAAGCTCGAACAAATCACAGGCATGACCACGGGCTACTGGCCCTGTGGTATTCTTGCCCCCGTCTACGACACCCCCGCCCTAACCGCTAGCCATCGTGCCGATAACGACAACAGCGTTCGGCAATGGTTAGATTCTCCGGCAATTCACCTGTATCAACCCGGTTTGGGGGCGGATGTTGTTGGCGGATGGTGGTATCCCGAAGACGCTCAAGTAGACAATCGTGCTCTTTTAAAAGCACTGAGACTAGCTGCCCAAGAACAGGGCGTAGACCTCACTGAAGGCGTCAGCGTCGAAGCGATTGAGCAGCAAAATCGGCAAGTTGTGGCAGTGAGAACGGCGGTGGGTGAATTTCGCGCTCGCCATTACATACTTGCCACCGGAGCCTGGTCGCAGCAACTGTTACCGATTCCCGTGAGTCCGAAAAAAGGACAAATGCTATCGTTGCAGATGCCCAAAGGTGACAACGAAAGCTTGCCGTTGCAGC
This sequence comes from Kastovskya adunca, assembly GCF_059505785.1. Lineage (NCBI taxonomy): Bacteria > Bacillati > Cyanobacteriota > Cyanophyceae > Coleofasciculales > Coleofasciculaceae > Kastovskya > Kastovskya adunca. Next base: position 90,268 of record NZ_JCACLG010000002.1, read on the forward strand.
GGATACTATTTGCGCCGGAAACCTATCTGGTACCGCGCCGCGATGGACGACTGATTATTGGTGCCACGAGTGAGGATGTCGGCTGGACTCCCCATAACACTCCTGCAGGAATTCAAAGCTTGCTCGAATCCGCAAGTCGCCTCTACCCCGACTTGCGCCACTGGTCGATTCAAGAAATGTGGTGGGGGTTTCGTCCGGCGACACCGGATGAATTGCCCATTTTGGGGCAAGGTTCCTGCGAAAACTTAATTTTTGCGACAGGTCACTACCGCAACGGAATTTTACTAGCTCCCATCACGGCAACTCTCATCTGTGACCTAATTGAACAGCAAAAGCCTGACCCCTTGTTGGAGCATTTTCACCATTCCCGGTTCTATAAAACTGAGCAAGGAAGTGTCGCCTCCAACGGTAAAAATCCGGCTTTTGTCAGCCGCCATCTTTCTTCCCCTGAAGCAACTCCAACTCCAATGCCACTAACTTTTTCTACTCCAACTTTTGACTCCCCTACCGTTGAAACTGAACTAACTGACCCGCTAATCATCGCTGGGCGGAAGTTTCGTTCGCGCTTGATGACGGGTACGGGTAAGTATCAGACTCTTGAGCAAATGCAGCAAAGTATTGCCGCCAGTGGCAGTCAAATTGTCACCGTCGCCGTGCGTCGCGTGCAGACTAAGGCGGCGGGTCATGAAGGACTAGCGGAAGCCCTAGATTGGACAAAACTTTGGATGTTGCCGAATACTGCTGGCTGTAAAACCGCAGAGGAAGCTGTGCGGGTGGCACGGTTAGGACGTGAGATGGCGAAGCTATTAGGGCAAGAAGACAATAATTTTGTCAAGTTGGAAGTCATTCCTGACGCGAAATACCTGCTACCCGATCCGATTGGCACCTTGGAAGCGGCGGAACAATTGGTTAAGGAAGGGTTTGCGGTGTTGCCCTACATCAATGCTGATCCCCTCTTAGCCAAGCGCCTAGAAGAGCTGGGTTGTGTAACGGTGATGCCCTTGGGTTCGCCGATTGGTTCTGGACAGGGCATTAAGAATGCTGCCAATATCGAAATCATTATTGAGGAAGCTAATGTCCCGGTGGTGGTTGATGCTGGAATTGGCACGCCTAGTGAAGCCGCTTACTCGATGGAACTAGGAGCCGATGCCTTATTGATCAATAGCGCGATCGCTATGGCAAAAAATCCTGTCGCCATGGGTCAATCTATGGGTATGGCAACCCAAGCTGGGCGTCTGGCTTATCTGTCGGGTCGCATCCCTATCAAAATCTACGCAACTGCTAGTTCTCCCCTCACAGGCACCGTTGGCAATTGAGGTAATGGTTAAGGGGTGAGGGGTAACTATGCCTCGAACCTCTAACCCTCTCCAACTTCGTAAAGATTTATTTCCAAAGAAGTAGAGTACTTATACTATTTTTTGTTAAATTAGCTTAATAAGAAAATAACGTAGGTATTATTCATGCCCTATACCGAAGAAGAAGGCGGATTATTAAATAACTTTGCCAGAGAGCCAAAAGTTTATACATCAGAGCCACCAACCAAGAATCAACAGCGCAACTACATTGTGCTCGGTATGGTGGCTTTAGTTTTACTGGGTGGCTTAGTTTTTGTGGCTATTTCGGCGTCTGCTATCAGCTAACAGTGGCGATATCCTGTAATACAGCAAAAGCGTATTGCAGTTTTAGGCATCTGGTGGCGATTACAGCGTTTTAATAATCTCTATCGCCTTCTGGTGTTCTTCAGTCCTGTCTTGCTTTTTAAAAATCTCCGCCGCTTTTTGCAAATCAGCGATCGCCTTTTGATTGTCATTGACCTGAAGGTAAGTAACGCCGCGATTGTAGAAGGCTTCGGCAAATTCCGGCTCTAAGCGAATGGTTTCGGTGTAGTCGTCAAGGGCGGCTTGATGCTGCTCAAGGCGATTACGAGCTAACCCTCGGTTGTAGTAAGCCATCCCGTTATTAGGGTTGAGGAAGATTGCCTGATCGTAATCATCAAAAGCGGCTTGATGATTGTTGAGTTCATCGTAGGCATTCCCCCGGCTGAGGTAGGCTGTGTCATTGTCAGGATTGAGCGCAATGGCTTTAGTGGAGTCCGCGATCGCTTCTTGGTAATTTTTCAAGACGTACTGAGCATAACCTCGGTTACTGTAGGCTTGCTCAAAATTTGGATTGAGTCGAATTGCCTGAGTGTAATCCTCAATAGCGGCGGCATAATCTTTTAAAGCGTGATGGGCATACCCCCGGTTGTAGAAAGTATCCGCATCGTTAGCCTTAATTTTTAGTGCCTGCTCAAAGCTAGCGATCGCCTCGGTGTACTTGCCAGCATCAATATGATCGACACCTTGGTTGTACAATTCCACTGCCGTGAGTTGCTCCGCCGCTTGAGCAATTAAAATCTTCTGGGGACGGAGGGGAGACTGGGCGCGAACACCGGGCGCAAGTCCAAGCAACACAGCAGCAAAGCCAGAAAGTGCGATCGCTCGATTAGTAATTTTCATGGTGTTTCTCCAACATCAGCAAACAAACAGCGTCTTTAAAACCATTTGATCTGTTTGATGCTATAGCGTAAAAGTAAGAGTGTCTTCAGTAAATATGCCACACTCTCAACTGGGCAGGGTTTAGCTAAGACCGTTGAAAGAGCAACTCAGTTTTTGTCAACTGTACTTTCAATCCTACTGAATTCCACGACAGACCCCCCTTTAGTTACTATTTTTAGCGAACTAGCAAGCGGCATCTGCTAATTACTCAATGCCACTCCTTTGTCCGGAGAAGATACTAAAGATGGGACAATTAAAATAGCTGCGATTGAAGGAATAAGGAAATGCTCAAAACCATCATTGCCTCACTGCTGGTCGTATTGAGCGTGAGCCTGCATGGTTGCGCTACCGGAGTCAGTGGCTTAAAAAGTTATGTCGATAGCACTAAGGGCTACCAGTTTCTCTACCCGAACGGCTGGCAAGTAGTTGAAGTAGGTGATGGGCCAGATGTTGTCTTACATGACATCATTGAGCGCACAGAAAACGTTTCAGTAGTCATCAGTCCTGTACCAGAGAACCAAACCTTAGCAGATTTGGGGACTCCCAGTGAAGTCGGCTACCAATTGCAAAAAAACGCGATCGCTCCACCGAATTCCAACCGAACAGCGGAACTCGTCAACGCCCAATCCCACATCAACGGCAACCACGAATATTATCTCCTGGAATACGAGGTAAAACTTCCCAACCAAAATCGCCACGACATCGCCAGTGTTGCAGTCAGTCGAGGCAAACTCTTTACCCTTAACGCCTCTACCACCAACCAACGCTGGCGCAAAGTTCATGACACCTTCGAGATAATGGCAAAGTCTTTCTCTGTTTACTAGCAAGGAAGACAAAGTGCTGAGTCGGTGAGTAGGGAAGAAAGTATGAAGGGTGAAGGGTGAAGTATGAAGTATGAGGTATGAAGGGTGAAATAGGCGATTGGAGTAATGGCTAATCGTCATCGATTTTTCTCTCCCTCGCTCCCCTGCTCCCCCGCTCCCCCGTTCCCCTGCTCCCCGGCTCCCCCGCTCCCCGGCTCCCTTCCTTCAACTTGCCAATGTTCTAACTTTAGACAGATGACCATTCCTATCTTTGTCTTAGCTTCTGCATCTCCTGCTCGTAAACGGTTGTTACAAACGGGGGGAATTGACCCTGTCGTTCGCGTCAGTGACTTTGATGAGTCAACAGTGCAGTTGAGCGATCCTCAGAGGTTAGTGGAAACCTTAGCACTGAACAAAGCCCAGACGGTGGCAGAGCAATTTAGCGAGGGCTTGATTTTGGGCTGTGATTCCGTGTTGAGCGTGGGGGGAGAGATTTATGGTAAACCTGCGGATACAGCAGAAGCGATCGCGCGTTGGCAGCAGATGCGCGGTACAATCGGCAGTCTCTACACAGGTCATGCAATCATCGACCATTCTCAAGATAAAACTCTAGTACGCTGCGGCATCACCAAAGTGCATTTTGCCGATGTGAGTGACGAAGAGATCGCGGCTTACGTTGCTACAGGCGAACCCCTCAAATGCGCTGGCAACTTCGCCCTAGAAGGTAAAGGTGGATTTTTTGTGGAAAAACTCGAAGGTTGCCACAGTAACGTCATCGGTCTCAGCCTACCCCTACTGCGCCAGATGCTCGGCGAGCTAGGCTACAAAGTTACCGACTTTTGGCAAGAAAATCATTAGTTCATCGCCAATGGCTAATCGCTAGCGCTAATTAGTCTTCTCTCCCCATCTCTCCAATCATTTGTAAAGGTTACGTGCAGTTTTGTTATCTAAATGAGGGGGTAAGGGGAGCGATAATACCCCCACCATAATCTCTGATTTCGCGCGTGGATACATGGACTGCCCCTTGTTAATTTTAGGGGACTCGATGTCCCCAAAGTTAACAAGTCGATACGTTCAATCAGTGGTAACGTTGACATACCGGATAACTAACGGTTGCCTTGACTCAAACGAACACGTCTTAGAAACGTGGTGAACAGCGCAAACGGCATAAACGAGTTTGAACCTGGAAAACTGAAGTTAGGGGGTTCCAACCAGAAAAGTTGAGCGCGATAGTCTTGACGCTGTGGTTGGGTAAAAACTTCACAGTATGTAGGTCTATTTCCTTTCGACAAAAGTTTCGATTGGTAATCAGTACGCATGGGCTGTGCGGAACGGAAACTGCTTGGGCAATCGGTCTGCCGGAGAGTAAGCCATAAGGCGGCTCTAGGCAAGTGGTGAAATACCCGTAAGGGAAATAACCAAGAAATCTCCATCGTGAGGTGGGGAAGCCTACGCTGTAATCTTTGATTCAGTGTACGAGGATGTCACATTCAAGGCACTTCGGTCTACCCTGATGCTAGTTGAATGGCTGAAAGAGAGACTCCTTATGACAATCAGCGACGACTTTAAAGAGAAACTCACATCGGGTAAGATTCCAGAGGCTCTAACCCTGGCGCTAAGTGAAGCCGTAGAGTTAGAAATTACCACCTGGGTTTCCACCGCAGACTCAGATACGGATAGCTCAGAACCAGTCAATTCTCCGGCTCCTGGCTACCGGATGCGAACCCGCATGAACATCATAGATGGTGATATTGAAAACGAGGTCGGCAGCCAGTTTATCGGCAATGGGCCCTACACCGAACTGCGACAATTCCATAACCAACAAGTTCTGGCAGGGCGGCAAATCATTCAGCAAAACCTGCAAAACTTGCAACAGCTATTTATTGTTTTAAATAACACTCTGGCTCAAATGCCTGGGTCATCACACCGACTAACTGATGGTAATCCTGTCCTTCCGCCTTCTAGTCGAGATAACTTGCCGTAAACTTAGCAGGAATTAGAGCGCAAATTTTTTACTGTTTGGCTAGCCCACCGCCCACCTTTAGGAAAAATAGCATCATGGCGTCGAGCGACGACTTCAAACAAAAACTTAAAGCAGGCAACTTGACTGAAGCGTTGGCGCTAGCACTGAGCGAAGCCATTGAGCTGAAAATTACCACCTGGGTAGCCTCAATTGATGGTGATGCTGCACAAACAGGAGAGCCAGACCACGCCAAACCCGGTCATCGCCTCCGCACTCGCATCAATATGATGGAGGGCGATATTGAAAACGAGGTGGGCGACCAATTCATTGGCAACGGGCCCTACAGAGAGCTGCGCCAGTTTCACACAGAACAAGTTGCCAAAGGTGGTCAAACGATTCAAAACAACCTCAAAAGCTTAGAAAAGCTGTTTGGGGTGCTAGCGATGATGCGGCAGCAGAGTCTTGGTGAATCTGTTATTGAGCCGGATCAGCTATTCCTGCAAGATCAGTTGTTGCTCGACACCGATGCTACGACCTCCGCACCGGAAGACTCTTTTAGTACTGTCCCGGTGGTTGAGCCATTCCCTGAGATGGGTATAACTCCAGCTCCGGAAGAGTCATTCAGTCAGGAAGATTTTTTCGACACTGCCCCAGTTATTGAATCTTTTACCCGCACAGATAACCCGGTTTCCCCAGAAGAAACAGGGAGGGAAGTCGATGTCTTCACTAGCGCTCCGGTGGTGGAGTATCCAGAACTGGATATTACGATCGCACCGGAAGAAACGCCGCGCGAGGAAGACCTCTCTACTACCACTCCAGAGGTGGAAGCCTTTATAGATACAGAGGTGGCTTCCCCAGAAGAAACCTTTAGGGAGGAAGATGTTTCTTCTCCAGCTCCAGAGGTGGCAGTTTTTACAGATACAGAGATAACTGCACCGGAAGAGACGCCGAGCGAGGAAGACGATTGGGCGATCGCTCATAGGGCTGAGTTGGTAACCGAGCTACCAGAAGCTGTAGTCGAATCTCTGGTGACTGAGGAAGAGGAAACGCAGCCAACGGCTTTCCCCGCAGAACCAACCCTAAATGGAGCGCCGATAGCCGATGAATTGTATTTGGAAGAGGAAGAGGAGGAAGATAACTGGGATGACTCAGTTTTAGATTTGCTGGAGTCTTTACCTGTTATCCCACCGGGTGAGTCAGCCGCACAGTGGGATGATGACGAAGATTGGGGAGATATGGTGGAAGAGCAAGAGGAACTGGAACTATCCCCTGATGTCGCGGCGGCACACCAGGAGGATAATCAGGACTGGGAAATCTTCTCCCTAGAGGATTTGGAGTTATTGCCTGAAGAGGAAGCGTCAGACGCCCCTGACGATGAGGGCTGGGAAGAGCCGATTGATGCTGAGGTTAAATCGATGACACCGGAAGCATCCATTCCCAATTTAGATTCTCTAGATTTGGAAGCTGATGAGGACTGGGATGATTGGGAAGAATTACCAGCACCTGCTCAACCTAGTGAGGCAGTTCCGAGCCTCGATTCTCTAGATTTGGAAGCGGAGGAAGAGTGGGATGAGTTTGGGATAGACGCGGATGACGATCCGTTTGGGGTGTCATCTGCCCTCAATCATTCCACACCAGAGTTGGATGAAGATGAGGACTGGGAAAGCTTTTCTGTGGAGGAACTGGAACCTTATCCGGTAGTGGAGTCTGCAAAAGATAGAGGTGTTGATGACTTGGGTGAACCGACAAAGGACAGCCCTTTAGATGAGTTGGATCGCTTCTTGCCAATGACAGAATCAGGCGATCGCTCCGAGCCTCGGTATGATAACCCCATCGAGATGTTGTTTGATGGATTGGAGGAGGAACTTTCTGAGGAAGAGAGTGAGGAGTTTAGCTGGCAAGATAATGGGCTAGAAGAGCAAACCCCCCCGAACCATGACCCATCCATCCCTTTAATGTCTGAGGAAGAACAAAGAATGCCTCCCTCACCGTCACCCGATCGCTATCCCAATGAGAACAACTAGGAACATTAGAGGTTGACGATGGCTAATACAAGAAGACAAAATCGCCAAGAACTTGCCCCCCTATCTAATAGCAGTAGCAGACAGGTGACTCCGGGGTTGAGTCGAATGTTGGATGATTTTTTGCAGTCTTTGGGGGGAGTACTCATTGACATCACGGCATTGGAAGTGAACACAATGATCGTGGAGCAAATCAGCGGGGAAAAGTTCATTCCTTGGGAAACTTACCGAGATGTTTATCAAATTAACCGCAACTATCTAGAGCAGCAAGAGGTACATGAATCCTTGCGCGAGCGCTATATCGATCTCCGCCGCCATCTAGAACTAGAGTACACCCTACTCCTGACTGACCCCAGTTCCGGTCTTTACGACCCTACGATTTCCCCCACCGATTGCCCCATCCTGATTAACCCAAGCATCGAGCTGGAACAGTTGCAGACGCATCTCCCAGATTCTCTAGCACCCACCAATTCAGAAGATCTTTTACAGGTGCATCGGGTACTAAGTGACAGTAATTTTCTCCGCAGCTTGCGTAAGATTGGCGAACTTAAAGCCGCCCTAGATAACCGCAACAAAGCTCTTCTACGACGGGAATATGAGTTACCCAACCCTGTCAAACCCGAATTTATTGAAAAGTCGGTCAAAACTGACATGATCTATGCTCAAACTATCATTCAGCTTGATGGCGACATCATCAACCGCTACAGCCAGCAAGTCTTTGACCATCCTCACAAAGACTTAATTCTCAAAGTCCACGAAGAAGGTGTGATCGCTGGGGAAAGGCAGTGGCGTGGATTGCTAGAGTTTGTCGTTGGTTTAGTTCAATCCGCACTGCACCGGGGTGCTAATATCAATATCTTTCCTGGTCGAACGCCCAAATAAAAGTTATTAGTTGTTGGTTGTTATTTGTTAGATAAAATCCCTTCTAGCCACAAAAGACTAACAACTAACTACGGCTCAAATAGGTCGCATGAAATGGGTAAAAAATCAAACAAAGCCCGGACTAAAGGACGGCACATAACTGCTCGAACACGACCTTTCCCGAAAGCCTTACGCCCACAGCCTGCTTACCGGGGACAAGCTTTCAACCTAGAGCCGTATATTCAACTTGAGCAAGAAAAAATTGGCAAAACGCGATCGCTCTTTTACGGCATTCGCTTCAATTTAGACAACAATAGCTTGGCAGAAATTCAATCCGCCCAAGCAACCAATCAAACCACTTACATTCCGCGTCAACTGCTGGCGGATTTGCGCTACCACACATTGTTCAGTCAGGACAATGGCATCCGCTCTGGGCTGACGTTTTGTACCTACTATCATCAAGGAGTCTTAGAAGAAGCCGTCATGCGGAGCTTGCTGTCGTTGGATGGCGACATCATTCACCAAATCAAGAGTGACTGTTTAGAGCGTCCCCAGTTTTGTCAGAAGATGGTGTCGGCTCACTACTGGCTGATCGCTCAACTGCTCCAGCAGCTTCGGCTCAGAATCGTCTTCTGGTTAGAGGGAATATCTTGGGGGCTATCAGTGCTAACTGTTGTTCTAGCCGCAATTCCTTACATTCAGCCCCTACTTCTTAATCCCATCACCCTACTGATACCTGTGCTAGCCTCTTGGCTTTTGCGGCTTGTCTTGAAGCCTCTGCTACTGTTGTTGCTGCCATTTATGAGGAGATGGACAGTGCGCCAGATGCTGTTGGGTTTGCTCTCCCATCAGTCACTGAGGCATAGAATTGCCAAAGGGATTTTAGCGCGGCTGACGTTGTAAAGATAGCGATCGCCTGCTAGGATTCAGCTCAATCTCCCGATTGGGAACAAAAACCAGACTAAGCTCTTACCAGTCTGTTGCTAGATGAAACTGACTAGTATGTAGCACGGCTTCACCATGCTCTGGAATCCAGACCACCCACACATCTTCAGATTCCTGACACAGGAGCAGTGCTTCGTCCTGACAGTAGGGGCTAGGTAGTTCTTGCAGTTGTACCCAGGTATCCGCCTTGTACTCTGGCTTTGAGGGGCTAAGGTCAGTCTCAAATCCCCACTGGAGGGGGTGCAAGCGCAACTTAGCGCTGACTTTGGGTTTTTGGGAATCTAATTTCATTAACCAATCTCCTTGATCCGTATCCGTCCTTTGCTTAGGCTGAAGCCCAATAAATGAACGTTTAAAAATATTTCTGTATTCAAAGTTACAAAAAGATTGATTGTTTAGGCAAGTAAATGTCTAATAACTTCATGTATTCCCCCTGTCGCACTTTGTTTGCAACGTATTTTCGTGGGTAGTGGAGCGAGGGAATAGTTCGAGAGCGTCAGACCAAAGTGTCACTTTTTAGTCATATTCCTATTCCACCGTAGAGGAATAGGGCAGCTTTGTAGCGATCGCCTCACCGCAGTATCTCAGAGCGCTAGTCCTTAAATTTACCTGACCGGGTGATTGGGAACGAACAATATGGCAGAACAAGAAAAGCTCAAGTCATCACAATGGCACCATCTATCAACGGCAGAGGTTGCTCAGCATTGGGACAGCAATCTAGATCAGGGTTTGACAGGCGCTGAAGTCACAAAGCGACGAGAGCGTTTTGGGGCAAACGAACTCAAAGGGAAACCTGGAAAAAGCCCCATTGTGCGATTTCTCCTGCAATTTAATCAACCGCTACTGTACATCTTGCTAATTGCAGGGGCGATTAAAGCGTTACTGGGAGAGTGGGTTAATGCTTGGGTGATTTGGGGTGTAACTCTAATTAACGCCATTATCGGGTTTGTGCAGGAAGCGAAAGCAGAAAGCGCGATCGCCGCTTTAGCCTCCTCCGTCCAAACTGATGCCACAATCCGCCGCGATGGTCAAAAAGTCCAGGTTCCTTCTACAGAGTTAGTACCCGGCGACCTCGTGCTGCTGACTTCTGGAGACAAGGTGCCAGCGGATCTGCGACTGGTTGATATCCGCAGCTTGCAAGTCAATGAATCCGCCCTGACAGGTGAATCCGTTGCCGTTGAAAAAGACACCTCACCCCTCGATCCCGACGCTCCTTTAGCAGAACGCCGCAACATGGCTTATGCTGGCAGCTTCGTCACTTTTGGTCAAGGGAGGGGCATTGTTGTTGCTATTGGTGGGGAGACAGAAACTGGGCGGATTTCCCAGTTAATGGAACAGCAAACCAACTTAACAACGCCCTTAACCCGGAAGTTTGATAAATTCAGTCGCCAATTGCTCTATATCATTCTGGGAGTAGCCACGCTGACCTTTGCCGTGGGTTTGGCATACGGCAACACCTGGATATCCATGTTCGAGGCGGTTGTCGCCTTAGCCGTGAGTGCAATCCCCGAAGGCTTACCAGCGGTTGTCACCGTGACGCTAGCCATTGGGGTTTCCCGCATGGCGCGGCGTCATGCGATTGTCCGAAATTTACCAGCCGTCGAGACTCTAGGCGGTGCTACCGTTATTTGTTCTGACAAAACTGGCACGCTGACAGAAAACCAGATGACGGTGCAAGGAATTTATGCTGGGGGTCAGCACTACAGCGTTACAGGGACAGGCTACAACCCGGAGGGTGAACTTTTACAAGATGAAAAGCCCGTTCAACTAGAGCGCGCTCCGGTTCTTCAGGAATGTCTAATGGCTGGAGTGTTATGCAATGACTCCCACTTAGAAGTAAAAGACGCTCAATGGAAGGTTTTGGGCGATCCGACGGAGGGAGCGCTGATTGCGGCTGCCAACAAAGCGGGATTGAACCAGCCTTCCTTAGAAGAGGAAATGCCGAGGATCGATCTGATTCCCTTCGAGTCTGAGTTCCAGTACATGGCAACCTTACATGAAGGCACTCAATCTTCCTCGCAGCGAACTATTTACGTTAAGGGTTCAGTCGAGGCAATTCTCTCCCGCTCTCGGCAGATGCTAGATGAAGGAAATCTTACGGCTATTGAGCCAAGGACAATACATCAAGAAGCCGAGGCGATGGCAGAGCAGGGGTTACGGGTGCTGGCATTTGCCAAGAAGGATGTCGCCGCCGATAAAAATTCTCTCGATCATCCCGATATTGAAGCGGATCTGATTTTCCTGGGATTGCAAGGGATGATCGATCCCCCCCGCCAAGAAGCAATCAGTGCGGTAGAAGCCTGCCAAGACGCAGGGATTCAGGTCAAGATGATTACGGGCGATCATGCAGTAACGGCAAGAGCGATCGCTACTCAGATGGGGTTGCAACGGCAAGGGGAAGCGATCGCCTTTACGGGACAAGACCTTTCCCAAATGAGTCAGCAGGAACTCGCGAATGCCGTAGAAGATGGCTCTGTATTTGCTCGCGTCGCCCCGGAACAAAAGCTACGTCTGGTGGAAGCCCTGCAATCCAAAGGCGAAGTCGTGGCGATGACAGGGGATGGGGTGAACGATGCCCCCGCCCTCAAGCAAGCCGATATTGGCATTGCCATGGGGGGCGCAGGTACGGAAGTGGCGAAGGAAGCTGCTGACATGATTTTGACCGATGATAACTTTGCCTCCATTGAAGCGGCGGTGGAGGAAGGGCGTACAGTTTATCGAAATTTGCTCAAAGCGATCGCCTTTATCCTGCCCGTAAATGGCGGGGAATCGATGACGATTGTAATTAGCGTGCTGCTAGCGAGAGCCTTACCGATTCTCTCTTTACAAGTTCTCTGGCTCAACATGGTGAACTCCATTGCCATGACGGTTCCCTTAGCCTTTGAGCCGAAGTCACAACGGGTGATGAAACGCCCTCCCCGTAACCCCAATCAACCCTTGCTTTCTGGCAACCTATTAAAGCGCATCTTGGCAATTTCGGTCTTTAATTGGATTCTAATTTTTGGCGTTTTTGAATGGGTTAGGAGAGAAACAGGAAATATCGATTTAGCCCGCACCATGGCAATCCAAGCGTTAGTAGCCGGGAGAATTTTTTATCTATTAAGCATTAGTCAATTAGGGATTACTACAGTCGCTAAGCTCCGAGGCAAAATTGATAAAATTGCAGGTGCTCCCGCCATTGTTGTTGGTATCGTCGCTACGATAATTTTGCAGATCATCTTCAGTCAGTGGAGCTTGATGAATGAACTCTTTGAGACAGCACCCTTGAACTTAAATCAATGGTTGATCTGCGTACTTGTGGGTTTGCCAATGATTGTAGTCGCTGCCTTAGTCAATCGTTTCGACCCACTTAATTAAGGGATACAGCATAATAATTAAAGGTTTGTAGTAAGAGTTTTAGCCCTCACCCAAATCAATTAAAAAGGATTTTGAGATGCTAGCGTCTCAGATCCCCGACTTCTTGAAGAAGTCGGGGATCTCACCTCCGAAAACTATTTGTGACTGCTATGGTCTCTAATCAATCCTTCAAATTGTCAAAATAAAATTCTTCAGCAATGATATCCAATGTTACCCATCCTTTGGGATTGAGCAAGAACCCCTCAATAGAATACTCTTCATACTCAATATTGGGTTTAAGCCCATGACTGAACTCTTTAATAAATTCTTGCTCTTTTTCGTATTTTCCTGTTTTTTCATCATACTCATCAAACGTTTGCTGTAAATATTTAACGTTTTTGAACACAACCTTACAAGGAGTTAAAAAACTATGCTTATCTGACAATGGATGAGGTGGATAAATTTCTAATTCAGATTTGATATTGACTATCAAATCCTCTCCAATAAACTCAATTATTTCTATTTTACACTCGGAAAAATGAAATTCATTGAAATAGCCCTTAACAATTGTCATTATTCTTGTTTTCTTAATATTGGAGGCAAAATTTTATTTGTAGACGCTGGGGTCTTTCCATCTAATTGAAAAAATTTATATTGAGAAAAACACTCTGGTAAAAGAATTTGTTTTTGTATAAATTCAAGACCAAGTTTGTTCAAAAGTGACTGTGTAAGAGACCATTTATAAAGTAAATATTTAGACAACGAGATTTAGATTTACTTTATAAATAGCCTCTTATTTATTTCCGCCTACTTAAATTATAATTATCTTGCTGTTAAGGATAAAAATTCATGTTGAAGAAGCTAAGAGGCGGCTTTCTTCTATTTATTGGGTACATGCTTTCACCCCTGTCTTGGTGGAATGACCTGTTTTTTAATCTTCCAGTTGCTTACTTATTTGGTTATATTTTTAGCTGGTTCTCTCCAGATCTACTTATCCCCTTTACAATCGTGGGTTACTGGATATCGAATGTTGCCGGAATTCTCATGATGCAGTTTGGGGCAATGGATATGTTTGTAGAACAGCCAAAGGAACGCAATCTTAAAAAAGATTTATTAGTGGGTTTAGCGTCCTCGACTGCCTACACCTTGGTGATTTTGGCATTGATGCAATTTAATATTCTCAAAGCTCCTAGTTTATTTTCTGGTACTTAGGAAAAGCTTATTGCTCTAATTCCTGACGGTAAGTTTTAGGGGCAGGTATGGCATGTTCAGCCGGAATAATTTGTTTACCAAATCTTCGGGCGTAAACTTGGGTAAATTCTGCACCAAAAAACAAAATCTGAGCGGAATAAAAAACCCAGGTAAGGAGGATCACTAAAGAGCCAGCGGCTCCATAGGCAGAACCAAAACCCGTCTGTCCTAAATAAAACCCGATCGCTAACTTCCCAATCTCGAATAATACGGCGGTGATGACTGCACCCACCCCAACATCGCTCCAGGCAACTTTGGCATCGGGCAGAATTTTGTAAATGCTGGCAAACAGCAGCGTCACAATACCAAAGGAAACGAGAGCGTTAACGGCTTGCCACAAGTAGGTAAAACCGGGTACTAAGTCTCTCAAGTAATTTCCAAGTATTACTAGCACCGTGCTGATAACCAGGGACACGAGCAGTAAAAACGCGATTACCAGCACCATCGAGAACGATAAAAGGCGTTTGCGAAGGAAGTGTTTAACAGCGCCCTCTGGCTGCGCCTTCACTTCCCAGATTTTGTTGAGGGCATTTTGTAGTTGAGCAAAAACGACAGTTGCGCCGAACAGCAGGAGAACGATATTGATCACCGCAGGAAAGGCATCTTGAGAGGAATCTAGCCGACCGGCATTAGCAACGGCTGTCTGGATTAATTGAGCCGCATCAAAGCCGACGATGCTTTGAATTTGCCTCACCAGTTCCCCTTCTGCTGCTTTTGTTCCAAATACCGCCCCAGCGATCGCGATCGCAATAATCAACAGCGGCGCTAGGGAGAACACAGTGTAATAAGCTAATGCGGCTGCCATCAGCGAGGCTTGATCCAAGCTCCACTCAGAAAATGTGGTTTTCAGAAGCCTCCAAATGTTTTTGATGCTCATCAATCTAGTCTCCTACGCTGTATTATTTTAGACCCAATGGGTAGGGGCGTTGGCGGAGCCTGCGGGAAGCGCATAGGGCTGTTCGCCTCTAGTTTTATAGCCAATGAGCTTGTATTAAGTCAGTAGGCGAGAATAAATCAAACTTTTGATTATTTACAAGTCCTACTTACACTCCGCTGATATGTGGTGTAAGTTACCAAATCTTTGCTGTCACTTTCTCGTCACATTTACGACCAACACTAGAGATAATTCGATCGAGAACTCACTGATCCTACTTGGCGATCGCGTTAGTTTTTAAACCACTATTTCTTCCGGAGCAACTATGAATGCGATTTTTTTTAGGAGCGCTGCTTCTATACTCAGTGTTGCTGCTTTGGCTATAGTATTTAGCGGGCAGTCAGCTCAAGCGGAAACGGCTGAGTTTACCCCAGTTACGGCACCAATTGTAGAGTCGGAAGTTTTAACATCTGCGTCGCCTTTGATGCCTCAACCAACAGAGGATGAAGTCCAAGAAACTACCTTGGATACCGATACCAATCCGGTAGTGGCTCAAGTTGATGTAACGCCGGGTAGGACAACCCGCTCTGGCCCTAGCTATATCGGAGTTGCAGGTAATATCGGTTTGGGGGGCGATACAACCTTAAGCGAAGGTGCCTTTACTGTCATTAGTAAAATTGGACTCACTAATAATCTATCCGTGCGACCTGCGGCTTTAATTGGTGATGATGCATTGTTTTTAATTCCCCTGACTGTCGATTTTCCCAGTCAAGGAGTGGAAGAAGTTCCCTTTGGTATCGCGCCCTATATTGGCGGAGGCGTGGCAATTTCAACAGGTAGAGATAACACCGTTGGCGCACTAATTTCTGGTGGCGTAGATGTTCCTATATCGCCTCAATTAACAGCAACGGCTGGCGTGAATGTTGGTTTTATTGATGAAACAGAGGTAGGGTTGTTAATCGGGATTGGTTACACGTTTGCAGGATTTTAAGGTAGTTTTCTTAACTTTATTGCTTCACAATTTGAGGAAATTAATTTAACAGTGATGGAGTCATAGTGAGCAAACGTGGAAACTACAGCTTACCAAACGGTGATTTAGTTGCTTCCAAAGAAGTAGCCCCGAAACAAACTTTGGCATTTGTAGATGCCGTTGCCATCATTGTGGGGATTGTCATCGGTGCAGGCATTTTCGAGACACCAGCGTTAGTTGCGAACAATGCCGCGAGTGCTGAAATTGCACTGTTGACTTGGCTGTTGGGTGGTGGAATGTCATTTATCGGCGCTCTTTGCTACGCAGAATTGGCGACAGCCTATCCCCACGCCGGGGGCAATTATTTTTATTTCCTCCGTGCTTATGGTGATGGTGTTGCTTTTCTGTTTGCTTGGGCGCGAATGACAGTGATTCAAACAGGTTCGATTGTGTTGCTGGCATTTGTATTCGGGGACTATCTATCGCAGTTGTTTCGCTTGGGGATTTATTCCTCCTCGCTGTATGCGGCGATCGCGGTTATCGCTTTGACGGCACTAAACTTAGTGGGTGTTCAGCAGGGGAAGTGGACGCAAAATTGGCTAACGGCGGCGAAAGTCCTCGGCTTGCTGTTGGTGATTATCGCGGGTTTAGCTTTTGCTACTCCTGATGTCCCTGTCGCCCCTGCAGAACCAACAGCCCCAGGGAATAGTTTGGGGTTAGCCCTGGTTTTCGTGCTGTTGTCCTATGGTGGCTGGAATGAAGCGGCTTATATCTCTGCCGAGTTACGCAACGTCAGGCGTAATATGGCGCGATCGCTACTTTGGGGACTGGGCATAATCACAGCGATTTACTTGCTGATCAACCTCGCTTACATCCAGGGATTGGGGCTGGCGAACATGGCAGACTCAGAAGCCGTTGCTGCTGACTTGATGCGGAATCTGCTGGGGGAACCGGGTGCTTGGTTCATTAGCCTGTTGATTGCGGTGTCTACCTTAGGGGCGATGAACGCCACGATTTTAACTGGGGCGAGAACTAACTACGCCTTGGGAAGAGACTTTTCCCTCTTTTCCTTCCTCGGACGCTGGCACCCTCGTGTCAGTACACCCAGTAATGCCTTACTAGTTCAAGGAGCGATCGCCTTAGCCCTGGTATTGATGGGAACGCTGACGCGCAAAGGCTTTGAGACGATGGTGGACTATACCGCCCCGGTGTTTTGGTTCTTTTTCTTGCTGACAGGAGTGTCGCTGTTCGTGTTGCGGATCAAGGAGCCAGAAGTAACGCGATCGTTCCGAGTTCCCTTCTATCCCTTCACCCCGATTCTCTTTTGTGCCATCTGTGTTTACCTCCTCTATTCCAGCCTTGCCTACACGGGGGTGGGGGCACTTGTTGGTGTGGCAGTGGTAATTGCTGGCGTACCGCTGTTGTTTTTGACTCGTCGTCGGCAGTCTTAATCACAACGTCAGTTACTTAACTTACTTAAATTTGGAGAAACTAGCTATGCAGTTGCACCGCTTGATGGGATTGCTGATTACCAGCGTGAGTGTTAGTAGCATCTTAGTTGCGGGATGCACCCAGCAACGACAGTTTAATGAAGTTGAACCAACAACCCAAGCTCAACAACCCTCGCCTACGGTCACTGAACAACCCGCGCCCACGGTCACTCAACCATCCCCAGCACGGACGCCTGATGTACCCTATGTACCAACGCCGAATGAAGTTGTAGAGCGGATGCTTCAAATCGCCAATGTGTCCGGTGATGATCGGCTCTACGATCTCGGCAGTGGGGACGGGCGAATAGTCATTACCGCCGCCCAACAATTCGGCACCCGTGGGACTGGGGTAGATATTAATCCCGAACTCGTGCAGCGTAGTCGAGAAAATGCTCAACAAGCAGGCGTTAGCGATCGCACTGAGTTTTTACAACAAGACTTGTTTGAAACTGACCTCAGCGATGCCACCGTAGTGACGCTCTACCTATTACCTAATATCAACTTAAAGCTCCGACCGAAACTCCTGCAAGAACTCAAACCCGGCACCCGCATCGTCTCCCACGACTTCGATATGGGAGAGTGGGAACCTGAGCAGGTGGTGCAAGTACAAGGGCCCGCGCGTCAGCATACCATTTACTACTGGGTTGTCCCGGAAAATCCCCCCGCTAATTTGCTGCAATAACGCCACAGGCTATAAGCCGATAGTTAGTTTGATCCCCCCCAGCCAGGGTTGAAAAAGGGAAAGAATCAAGTCTTAGTCCCCCTCAAAAGGTGGATTTAGGGGGATCTCCACCCTCTAAGCGTCTCGATTATGACTTTTCAGACATCCTCTAAGAAGTCGGGGATCTGAAAACGCTGTAACCTTTGTTGTCGGTAAACAAGGCGTTAGGCTATGCTGCGGCAAACAGTGAAGCTGACAGGCTGGCGCTAAGTGGCAAATAAGGAACATCTCGCTTTACTCAAGCAAGGGGTAGAGGTTTGGAATCAGTGGAGGGAAAACAACCCTGAAGTAAGACCAGACCTATCTGGGGCAGACCTTGTCAATGCAGATCTATCTGGGGCAAACCTTGTCAATGCAGATCTATCTGGGGCAGACCTTGTCAATGCAGATCTATCTGGGGCAGACCTTGTCAATGCAGATCTATCTAGGGCAAACCTATTTAAGGCAGACTTCGGTGAGGCAGACCTCAGTCGGGCAGACCTCAGTCGGGCAGACCTCAGGCGGGCATACCTCTGCGAGATAAAGCTCCGTGGTGCAAAGCTCCGTGGTGCAGATCTATCTGTGGCAAACCTGATTGAGGCAGACCTCAGTCGGGCAGACCTCAGTCGGGCAGACGTGATTAATGCAAACCTGATTGGTGCAAACCTGATTGGTGCAAACCTGATTGGGGCATCTCTTTCATTAGCTCAAGCACTGGATGCTAATTTTGAAAAAGCAGTTTTCACTGGCTCCTGTCTGAAAGATTGGAACATTAACAGCGCTACACGGCTTGATGGAGTAATTTGCGACTATGTTTATCTGAAGCCTTTTGACCAAGAACGCCGTCCCCATAGTGGAAACTTTGCACCGGGAGAGTTCACCAAGCTATTCCAAAAAGCTTTAGAAACCGTTGACCTAATTTTCCACAACGGCATTGACTGGGGAGCCTTTCTCACTTCCTATCAAAAGCTGCAAGTCGAGTGCGGCGGCGAGGAGTTGTCGATCCAAGCGATTGAAAACAAAAACGATGGTGCTTTCGTTATCCGAGTAAACGTTCCTCCTGATGCTGATAAGGTAGAAATGGAGAAGTACCTAAAACGAGAGTATAAACTTGAACTTCAAGCTAAAGATGAACTTCTAAAATTCCGTGATGAGAAAGTAAAGTTTTATCGCAGAAAGCTAAAAAGTGAGCGCAAAGAAAATACAAAGTTATTGAAATTTATTGAAACAATGGCTGAAAAAGAAAACTCTAAGTATTACTTTGATAAACCCCAAATAGGCAACTTCGTTGATACTGCTCAGAGTGGCAGTCGCCAGCAAGCGATCAATCACCAGTACAATTATGCTCCTGAACAAAAACAAACTCTCGCTGAAGCAGCCGCAGAGATCCAGCGACTGCTAAAACAACTAGAAGAAAAGAACCCCACCGCAACCGAAGCTGAACAAAAAGCCTATGTCACCGCTTCGATTCCTCTCGATCGGCGACAAAGGGTTTTCAGTGCGTTGCAAGCGGGTGGTAAGGAAGCGATGAAGGAGTTTCTAGATAATGCCTGCTTCAACGTGGTGATCGCAATGATTGAAGATTGGCAGGAAACCAAGTAAAACCCGATGCAAATAGCTGCTGAGTTGAAGCCGTTGTAGGAGCGATCGCGCACTCCGAGCGGGTTGGTTTGCCCTTCCTATGGCACTACTTTGTATTTGGCAGAACCTCTCAACACCAATGTAGCTATACCGTTCGCTCGTTTTAAGCTACTAGCGATCGCCTGAATCCTTAAAAGCTTTCTCTTTTATTGCTACTGAGTAAGTTTTTTTAACTGCATATATGCCTGTTCAGGAGTTAGAGGCTCCCCTTCCTCTTCATTAGGAATATAAAACTGGCTGCTATCGGGAAAATAACGCACCACAAAGCTGGGAATCTGTTTTGATTCCATTGCTTTTTTACCAAGTTTTACAGCTTCTTCGATGAGAGAGGCTTCGTCATGAAAGGGTGGTTTATCCATGTAATTTTCTACCTTACAGCTTCAAAAAGTATTCTATTTCACTACAAACTATTCTTAATTAAAGTAAATTCATCAAATTAGCATCAATCAGAAGATAGATCGCCGTTTACTAGAGTTGTTTATTCAAAATAAGTAATTTTTGCTTTGTATTGTATATAGCGATTTTACTCTGAGGTACAGATTGACCCTTCCCCGACGCGGAGACTACGGTGTACACAATAAGTCTGACGAGACGGCTTCACCTCATGGAGATCCCCCCTAACCCCCCTTCAAAAGGGGGGGACAGAAATCTTAGTCCCCCTTTTTAAGGGGGATTTAGGGGGATCAGACAACCTTTTACAGCTTGGTAGGAGATGTGTGTACACCGTAGGACGCAAAGAGGAGAGCAGGACTTCTGCAAAAAAGCCGCTCTCCCACCTCTGTAAGCTTGCCTACACCTGCTCAAGCAAGAGAACAGCAGAGTTTAATCTGGCAGAAAACCCAGTATGCCGTAGGGATGATGCGAGTTTTGTCATTTTTTCGGAATGATTCAGTTTGAACAACCTGTAGAGCGATTGGTTGTTGCCTCTAGCATGAGCATTTATGGCGAAGGTCTTTATCAGGCACCGGATGGCAGCTTGTGTACGGGACTCGATCGCACTCCAGCACAACTGAAAGCAGGCGACTGGGAAATTCGCAATGCCAAAGGGGAGGTACTTACCCCCGTTCCGACACCGGAGAGCAAGCAGCCCTCTCTGGCTTCCGTGTATGCCCTCTCTAAGTATGACCAAGAGCGGATGTGCCTGATGATTGGACAATCCTATGATATTCCCACGGTAGGATTGAGGTTTTTTAACACCTACGGCACGCGGCAAGCCCTTTCTAATCCCTACACAGGTGTATTGGCAATCTTTGCATCCCGCTTGCTGAACAACAATCCTCCCTTGATTATCGCGGTAAAAAGACAGCGTTGGCAGGAATGGCTCCCAGCGATCCCAACTGGCTGCGCTTAATATGCGATCGCGGCGTCTTAGCCTACATTGATGCCGTAGGGATTCATGGCTTCCCCGGCACCTGGGAATTTGACTGGCAGCATTGGGCAACCCAAATAGAGCCAGTGCAAGCCGTATTAAAGCAGTACGAGTTAAAAGCACAATTGTGGATTACCGAAACCGGGTTTTCCACTTGGAGCCACGACGAACACGGACAGTTGCGGGCATTTGTTAAAGCGATCGCTGCCCCTGTAGAACGAGTGTACTGGTACTCCCTCTACGACCTCCATGCCGCTCTCCCCTCCCAAGAAGGATTTCATGTAGACGAGCGGCATTACCACATGGGACTCAAGCGGCAAGATGGCACAGAAAAACTGCTGTTCCGCTTGTGGCATACAGGAGGACTAGAGGCAGTTCGAGACATCGGAGAATTAGGCGTTAGGAGAGAAGAGCAGGGGTGCGGGGGAGCAGAGGAGCAGGGGAGCAGAGGAGCAGGGGAGCAGGGGAGCAACAATAACCAAATTCATACTTCATCCTTCATCCTTCACCCTTCATCCTTCATCCTTCCTCCCCCCGCTTTGATCACAGGTGGGGCGGGATTTATCGGCACTAACCGGGCACATCGACTGGCTTGTAAGGGGCAACCTGTGCGGCTTTTGGATAACCTCTCGCGACCGGGAGTAGAACAAAATCTGCACTGGCTGCGGGAGATGCACGGGGACTTGGTGCAAATTGAAGTGGCAGATGTGCGCGATCGCTTTGCGGTGCGTCGGGCAATTCAAAATGCTGGTATGGTGTTTCATTTTGCCGCGCAAGTGGCAGTTACCACCAGTTTGAGCAACCCAATTCATGACTTTGAGGTCAATGCCAAAGGGACGCTGAACGTGTTGGAGGAAATGCGATCGCTAAAAAATCCCCCGCCTCTAGTTTTCACCTCCACCAACAAAGTCTACGGTGGCTTAGAGAACCTGCATCTGCGATTGAGAAGCGATCGCTACGAGCCAGAAGACGACCTAATCCGTCATTGCGGCATCAGCGAAGATCGTCCCTTGAACTTCCAAAGTCCCTACGGCTGTTCCAAAGGAGCCGCCGATCAGTACGTCCTCGACTACGCCCATACCTTTGGTTTATCGGCTGTCGTCTTCCGGATGAGTTGCATCTACGGTTCCCATCAGTTCGGCACCGAAGACCAAGGTTGGGTTGCCCATTTCCTGATTCGCGCCCTCAAAGAGCAGCCAATCACTTTATACGGCGACGGAATGCAAATCCGAGACATCCTCTATGTTGAAGACCTGCTTGATGCCTTTGAGCTAGCACAGGAAAATATAGAGGCAATCTCCGGTCAAGCATTTAACATTGGCGGCGGCAAAGAAAACACCACTAGCTTACTGGAATTGATTGAAGCGATCGCCAAGATACAGGGCAAAACGCCAACCGTTCATTTCGACAACTGGCGTCCAAAAGACCAGCGTTACTACGTCTCCGACTTCAGTAAGTTTGCAGCCGCAACGGGTTGGACGCCCAAAGTTGGTATTCGCCAAGGCGTCGAGAAACTTTATCAATGGCTGCAAGAGGATAGGAGCAAGGGGGTAATGAAGTATGAAGTATCAAGTATGAAGTATCAAGTATGAAGTATGAAGTATCAAGTATGAAGTATGAAGTAT
>NZ_JCACLG010000003.1:0-10503 GCF_059505785.1 Kastovskya adunca
ACAACTGTGACTTTCTTCAACTCCGCTTGATTGTAAAAAACCTACACCTGTGAGGAGCCGGGAGCGGGGGAAAGAAGAACTGTTACCGAATTATGAATTATGAATTATTGCCAAATTGTGGATTATGAACTACTACCAAGTTGTGAATCTGGATATCGGACAATCAATTGGGATTCCTTCGCCTCCTCGTCGTTTCTCTACCAGTCGATCTACTTATACCAATAGGAACAAAAATGAAGTAAATATATTTAGCACAAAAGGCAGAGGCAACAAACCTGCTCAGGAGAGACTATGCAGCTATAACTTTTAATTTAGGGACTGGAAAATGACGAGAGTCTCCCGATTACGGTTTGCTTTCCAATTTATTCCTCTTTTTTCTAGTGCGGCTATTGGAGTCGGATTAATTTGGCTGGCTTATTCTGCTGCTATTCCCGTTATCTAAACAACAAATAGAGCTTTATTCAAATAATACTAAGTTAATTCTACTAAGTGGCGCTATTAGAAATTGTTCAAGTAATTTCTGAAAAATGTCTAACGGGCATCACTCAAGGGCAATTTTTCTGACTATATGTTCTCTAATTAGTTTATTCTCTATAGGTAGTAGTATAATTTTTTAATTATCCTTACCTAAGTCGATGCGCGATCGCAGCATCCCCTCAGGGTTATCGCCAGTAGATAATCAAATAGTTTCCCCCACACGCCACGAAGAGTACCAGCATCAATTGCTAACGACGGCTGAGTCGTATCTACGGGAAAACGTTGCACCGCAAGCGGCTGTCATTGATAGCGATGCTGATGCATTGCGGGCGGTATTGCATGGAATGGGCGATCGCGCTTTATTTACCTTGAAGGTTCCTCTCTCGTGGGGTGGTGCCGAATTTAGCGACGCGGCTTACTATCGCTTTCAGGAATTAGTCCCGAGATATTCTGGAGCCTTGGCATTTTTGCAAACGCAACATCAAAGCGCGGTAGGGATGTTAGCAAGGTGTGAAAATGAAGGGTTGAAGCAGGAGTACCTTCCCAGGATTGTTAAAGGCGATCGCTTCTTAGGAATAGGATTTTCCCAGTTGCGGCGTAAAGGGAAGCCATTAGTCAAAGCCGCAGCGATCGAGGGGGGGTATCTGTTGCAGGGACAGGTGCCTTGGGTGACGGGCTGGAACTACTTTCAGGACTTTATTGTGGCGTCAGTTTTGCCGGATGATAGAACGATATTCGGTGTAGTGCCGTTTGTGGAGACATGGCAAGATAACGGCGGGGAAATCACCTTTAGTTCCCCGATGCAACTAGCAGCAATGGCATCGACTAACACCGTTTCGGCAAAATTGCAGCACTGGTTCTTACCCAATGAACGGGTTGTCTCGATCAAGCCCCCCGGTTGGATTCACGAAAACGACAAGAAAAACGTTCTCAATCACGGCTTTTTTGCCTTGGGATGCGCCAGAGCGGGATTAGATATTCTCGAAGCCACCGCCAAAGGCAAGGAGCTTGATTTTATCAAGGCGGCGTTTGACTCCCTCCATCAGGAATTCTGGGATTGTCGCACTCAGATGATGCAGGGGTTATCCCCATTCCCCTCCTGGGAAGACAAGTTGCAACTACGTGCTTGGGCAATCCACCTTGCACAACGCTGCGCTCATGCCGCTGTCACCGTTTCTAGTGGTGCGGCAAATTACGCCCACCATCCAGCGCAACGGGTGTATCGAGAAGCGATGGTATTTACAGTTTTTGGTCAAACCACAGCAGTGATGGAAGCGACGCTGGCGAGATTGCTGGAAAACAAAACGTACACCTAGGTTAAAACATTCCTGATTCTCTAAAAGCAAGCGCTGGTTGAATCTTTCACCGACTCAGGACTTGGCTATACATGTCCTACTTATATATACAAAGTTACTTGTCAAAACTACATAGTAGGCTGCTGGCATCAGTACGATAGTTAGGCACAAAATTTACGTTTTTTGAGCATCAACTAAGTAGCCTTGGCAGCCAAAAGATTTACCGCAGCGATCGCTTTCTTTTGGAAGCTTCGCAACGCCGGAAATTCATCGGGGAGTGGAGTCATGTCATCTCAAAGCGACCAGTCTCTCAAAATTGAAGTCACTGTCAATTGGGATGTCAATTGGGATCAACCAGAACTACTGGAAGGTCTAGATAGCTGGCTAAGCTTGGGCTTGATCGGTGATGCTCAGGTGAGGCAGTTGTGTCAGCGTTATTTATCCTCTCCTCTACCGCAAGTGGCTGTTGCTCCCTCCGTACCCCCGGTAACGCCCTCAGTTCCTGAGTGGCAGGTTGAGGAGCCTGTTGCGCCCACTCGCCGTCCATCGCCTCTTGCTCAGATGTGGCAATCCTTGCGGGATGAAATCAGTGTGCGCTGGCTGCTGTTTTTGGGCTTATTTTTGGTGGTGCTGTCGTCAGGGGTGTTGGCAGCGACGCAATGGCGGACGTTTCCGGCTGTTGGACAGTATGGCGTTTTGTGGACATATACCTTAATTTTTTGGGGGGTTAGTTTCTGGGCGGGGAAACAACGGAATTTGCAACTGACTGCCCAAACCTTGCGCTTAGCAATGCTATTGCTGATTCCAGTGAACTTTTGGGCGATGGATCGGTTATGGCAGCAGCCCTGGGGTATCATCGCAATCGCTTTTTCGGCGGTGAGTCTTACCGCCATCACACTTCTGCAACGCCAATCCCATGCTGATACTCCGTTTACCCGTTTCTTTTATCCCTCCCTCCTCGCTTATTTAGGCTTAAGTTACCTGCACTGGGGTTGGGACTGGTCGAACTTTCCGCTGCTGGCCGTTTATATCGGTATGGTAGGCGGTACTGTGGCGCTGTTTTACCACACTCAGCAGCAAAGCCAGCTATTGACAACAGGGGAGGAATCGCCGCCACTCCTTCCTCAAGGAAGGGCATTTGTTATTTATGCCCTGATAGTTTTGCTGGTACGGGCAGTCTTTATTGTGGAAGTACCTGTCGAACAATTGGGATTGGCGATCGGGTTTTCTGGATGGTTGTTAACCTGGTTAGCCCAGACTCGCGAACAAAAGGTAGAATCCTTGTCGCTGCAAGAACGCCTCTGGCGCACTCCTTTTACAGCCTGTGGATGCCTGTTGTTGGTGCTGGGGTGGGTGGTTTCAGTGGGAGAACCCTTTCCCTGGCAAGCGGTGGTGGTAAGTGGTTTAGGGATAGGGTTTTTTGGGCAACGCTTGCGGCGGTTTTGGCGGCGTTGGGATTTAGCAGGGATTTTTCTAATTGGATTGCAGGCGCAGTGGTTAATTTGGGAGTTATTGCCTTCAGGTTTTCAGCAACAAGCGATCGCTTTTTCTAGACAACTGATTGCCCCGGAAATTCCTACCTCAGCCTTACTGAGTTTGTCGCTATTTCCCTTCGTCGTTGTGATGGTGGGGCTAACGGATTGGCTGTATCGCAGACATCAGCCGCAGGTTGCCCGGTTTGGGGAACGCTTGACGTTGTGTTTGGGGATTGTTCTGACGCTGATAGCGCTGGCTCATCCCAGTTTGCGATCGCTCAATTTGATCATGTCAACGATGACTCTCTGGGTCATTCTCTACCGCCGTACCCCTAGCACTGTTCTGGTGTATCTTACCCACCTCACCGGGTTACTTACCCTCACTTCCCTCGTTGATTGGGCATTCCCCAGCCTGAATCAGAACGCTTGGGCAGGAATTTTACTCGGTCTGATGGTGGCCGAGTGGGGCTTTAGCGTGGTAAATCCCATTCCCCTTGCTTCTAGCTGGCGTCGCAGTGCGTGGTATCTCGGTTTTGCCCTTTCTGGCTTGAGTTATGCCTTGTTTTGGACTGACACTCAGCCCTCCCAGACACTAGAACTCAGCGAATGGGGCTTGATGTGGTTAGCCACACCCTTAGCACTCACCTGTGTTGCTAGTCGTACCCAGCCACCGCAACGACAACAATCAGCGTGGTTGAGTGTTGCCGCTTTGGGTGCCGCGCAGTTATTGACGCTGACACTACCAGGGGTTCGCTTAGTGGCTTTGGGCGTCGCTACAGGGTTGATGGGGGTAAATACCCGCTATTTGCGACGACTTCCAGCGGCGATCATTACCGTGGGCTTGGGGCTGAGTTTTGTGGCGGCGATGCTATGGGAAGGCATTCCTGGTTTACCACGGCTAACGATCGCCGATTGGTTGATTGCCGGAGCGATCGCCCTTGGCGTTCTGTGGTCATTACAAAGGCTGTTGCAACGTCGTAATGGTACTGTTGCGGCGTTATTTGCTCAAGCCTGCGATGCCTGGGCTGTGCCATTGGGCAGCGTTGAGCTACTGGCTTTGACACTGCACGTTACTAGCCTCGAGCTGGAACTGATCGCGACGAATGGAAAATATGCGATCGCTGCGATGTTAACCGTGGCGGCTTTGCTCTTTAACCAATGGCAACAACCCAAAAATCAGGGCGTTTATAGCCTCAGTTGGGCGGTTGGACTCACCGTGGCGGAAGCTGTATATCTAGCTGGGGGCGGAAGGCTGGATTTGGCCATTGCCAGCATTGGCTTAGGGCTATTGGTGTTGTTTGTCAGTGATGGCTGGTTATCTCGCCATCGCCCTCTGTCTCTATCTAGCGTTGAGACGTTGCCGTTGTTTTACGCTGTCTTAGGCTTACTGCTGCGACTCGGTTACTTTAACGCGGGGACGGGATTAATTACCCTTGGTGCTGCCTTAGTTGGTATTGGGGTGGGGCGTCGTCGTCAGGAGTGGAAGCCCCTTACCTATCTCTCAATTGCGGGTATTTCCTGCGCCTGGTATGAATTAACGATCTATCAGTTACTGCAATCTGAAGGCGGTAGCTTGGCGGATGGGATAACGATTCTCGCCGTTATTGCCGTCGCGATCGCTTTTAGCTATCGTCTCCTCGCCTGGTTTTGGCAGTCGCGCACCCAGCGGCGTTTCTTGCGCCTGAGTGCCACTGAAATCACAACGACTGCCCATATCCATTGGTTAATCGGCAGCCTTCTGATGGTAAGTGCTGTCAGGGTTGTTGTTACCACCACCACTTCCCCGCGTCTAACAACCGTGGGAATCGTCATCTTCCTCTTACTCGCCGCCTATGCTCTGCTTCAAGAACGCAGTAAAGAAAATCTCCCTTCCCCCTCCCCATCAGTGGGAAAAGATCGGGTTTTTGAGTTAGCAGGAGATTTCTTTCCCTCCCATGGGTGGATCTATCTGGGCTTAATCGAACTCGTCGCCACCTACATCTATGCTCGCTTCATTTGGACGGAGTTAGCGGCTTTGGATAGCTGGCTGGCTGCGATCGCCTGTGGTATTGCCGTCCTCATGTACCACCTGCCTTGGGAGCGATGGGGATGGTCTAATTTACCCTGGAAACGTTCAGCGATCGCATACCCTCTACTCACTGTTTTATTAACCAGTACAGCCGTCTCTACGGTGACGCTGTGGGTGGTGGTGGGTTTCTATAGTTGGTTGAGCTGGCGGCGCTCAGATGTCCGCTTTACCTATGTCAGCATCGTACTGATTAATTGGGCAGTCGCTCGATGGTTTGAGCAGTACCAACTCACCGATCCTTTATGGTACGCCACCCTCTGGGGGATTTCGGTGTTGTACGTGGCTCAGTTCGACCCCAGTCTCCAGCAATCCCAAAGATACCAAAGGCGTCACTATCTCCGCTTACTAGGAACAGGAATAATTTGCCTAGTAGCCCTCTTCCATCTAGACACAGGAGTCATCCCGGCAATCATCGGTATAGTCGCTATTTTTGCGGGATTAACTCTACGAGTACGCGCCTTCCTTTTCTTAGGAACGGCAACATTTTTACTGACTGCTTTTTATCAATTAATTATTCTCGTCTTTGATGAATCATTTTTTAAATGGGTAGTTGCTTTAATTGTTGGCATCATCTTTATTGGTATTGCCGCTAATTTTGAGACGCGCCGCGAACAAATTGCCTTAGTTTTTCGCAACAGTCGCTCTGAGTTAGCAAACTGGGAATAAGCTTACTTTGCTAACCGCTGTTTAGGATCAGTTAGTAAATCCATATTCCTTTCTTACTGATATTAATTAACGGCTGAAAGAGACTTCGGTTCTGAGTTTAAACCTTCTTGAGAGGGGAGAGCAGCATCGCGCTGCATTTCTGTCAGAACAGTCAAGCAGACAAGGACTAAACTGACAACGAGTACGCCTGCTCCAATGAGAACTGATAGATCGGTTTTCATATTTCAGAACTTCTCCTACTTGTGTGAAGTCTGTTATCACTATGAGCTTAGAAATTTACGAGCCTTCCTTCATCTGCCCTTTGTAAGAGTCAGTTAATAATTTAATCATTCCTGAAGAGGAAGAAAAACGAAAAAATTTGTTCACCTTAGAGAATTAAGGGGATGACAGTGCCAGAAAAAAAGCGATCGCTTCCAAAAATCCGCTACCAGGGAAAGTAGCTAAACTAGGAGCGATCGCTTCCGAAACGAAAAAATTAACCCAAAGGATAAAGACTACTGCATGATCTGTTGTTGCGCCCGCGCCGCCCGGGCTTCCGCACTTTCCATCACCTCAGCCATTTTCTCCACCATCTCACCCGGATAATTTTCTAAAACCCGCGTTGAGAGGGAAATGCGATTTTTACCTTCATCGATGTTAGTAATCATCGCCTTCACTATCTGTCCTGTTTGGAAGAGAGTAGGCAAAGACTCAATAAAATTCTGGCTTACCTGCTTGATATGGAGCAAACCTGTGACACCATTGAGATCGACAAAGACACCAAACGGCTTAATACCAACAATCTTACCTTCGACCAACTGACCGATCTCAAGATGGCTGATAGCAACAGAACGCTGCGCCTCACGTTGAGAAAGTACCAGCTTTTTGGCATCGAGATTGACTTCTAAAAAGGTAGCCGTGAGATTTTGTCCCACCAAAGCGTCTAAGTCTTCACGTTCGCTAAGATGCGATCGCGGAATGAATCCCCGCAAGCCTTGCAAATTAACAGTGACACCACCTTTATTAACTCCTGTCACCCGCACTTGCACTGATTGCTTGTTTTCCTGCATTTCCAGGACATTTTCCCAGACGCGCTTTTCTTCTAGCTGACGCCGGGAAAGCGTTACCTGTCCGTCTTCATCCTGCTCCCGAATAATCAGGAAGTCCATTTCTTCCTCTAAGGGTAAGACCACTGACAAATCAGTAATCCGCCTCAAGGATACTTCCTGGGCAGGAACATATGCCAAAGATTTACCCCCGATATCAACATAAGCGCCATCGCTCTCGTGGGTTTCTACTTTGCCCCGTACTACTTGTCCTCTCTGGAACTCATAGCTGTGCTGCTCCAGAGCCTTGGCAAAGTCATCCATTGAAAAAGAGGTCTGCGCTGGTTGAGAACGGGTTGATTCAGAATTCATAACAATGCGATCGTGAAAAAATAAGGGATTGCTAGTGTGAAACCGCCTTGATGGCGATTACCAGAGCGGTTCGATGATCCGTCAGCGTTAGGATTAGTTAGTTTTCCATTGTCGGTTGAGATTAGTCATTCAGTCACTAGTTGGTGAGGGTTTGTTGTTTATGGCTTAAAGACTCTCTCTCAAAGATGAATATCTTTCCCAGTCTCCCTCTTCACCAGCCTGCAACCGCTAATCCCACACTAAGCCTTTAGCTTCTGTTCAAATAGCTGCTTGACCTCCTCCCAGGCTTGAGCGGCTGCGCCTTTATTGTAACTATCACGCTGGTCGCAGAAGAACCCATGAGCCGCTCCTTCGTAGCGAAAGACCTGGGAATCGATATTGTACTTGTTTAACTCCTGCTCAATTGCGTCAACTTGTGCGGCGGGGATGCTGGCATCTTCCATACCAAAGAAGGCGTAGAGGGTGCCTGCAATGTCTGAAGTCCGGGCGATCGTAGGCTCACCACCACCGGGAGTCATTGTGGCAATTCCTGCGCCGTAGAACGACGCTGTCGCCGTAATTTCCGCAAGCGTCGCCGCCAGATAGGCAACGTGACCGCCAAAGCAAAAACCAATACATCCTACTCGGTCTTTTTTGACCGAGGGAAGGCTTTTGAGGTAGTTAATCGTCGCTTGTATATCGCTCAGGAGTTCTGAGGCTTGGGTTTGATTCTTGTACTCCCTGCCAATCTTGATGTCTTCGGCGGTGTAACCCGTTTCAAAACCGGGAGCTTGTCGTTGGTAAATGGCAGGAGCGATCGCTACATACCCTTCTTTGGCAATGCGTTCGGTTACATCCCGGATATGGGCGTTGACTCCAAAGATTTCCTGAACTACAACAACGGCAGGAAATGAGCCTTCACCAACGGGTTGAGCCAGATAAGCCGCAATTTGTAAGTTGCCATTAGGAACGTGGACGTGTTCTCTAGGAATTTCTTGGGTATTCATTGCGATCGCTCTTGCCAGTGAATTCACCGTCTCGATTTTAAGGGATGGGGTAAATAGTCAGTCCTGAGATGGGATAATGAGGCGATGGGGTGAACCCATAACCTCATTCATCCTCCCGTAAAAAGTACCCAGAAAGTGTCAGAAGACAATAACTAGGTAGGGAGATTATCCTAGAGACAAAACATCCAACTGCTGGTGTAGACGTGAAAAATCAAGCACTAAACGCCAGATTGGAGTTCTTAGAGAGCTTCTGTCGATGGTTCAGTTTCATATTCAGCCAGACAGTGAAATTCCTGCCTCTAGGCAGTTATTCGACCAAATCCAGTTTGCGATCGCCTCCCGGCAATTTCCCCCCGGTCATCGCCTCCCCAGTACGCGGCAGTTGGCGATGATTACCGGGTTGCACCGTAACACGATCAGTAAGGTGTACCGCCAGCTAGAAGAAACAGGATTAGTCGAATCTCAAGCCGGTTCGGGGATTTATGTCAAAGCCCAGGGGCATGAAGGCGGTGCACAACGCCGTTCTCCTATCCTCGATCAGCACCCGGCAGCTTACAAGCTAGTGGAAAAAAGTCTGGACGACCTCCTAGGACAGGGATGTTCTTTGAGTGAAGCCAGAGAACTGTTCCTCGCCGAAATAGATTGGCGCTTGCGCTGTAGTGCGCGGGTGTTAGTCACTGTGCCGTCGAGAGATTTAGGAGCGGGTGAGTTGATGGTGCAGGAATTGGAGAAATCCTTAGGAATTCCTGTGCAACTCGTGCCGATGGAAGAACTAACAGAAGTTCTCGGTCAAACCCATTCGGGAACAGTTGTGACGAGTCGCTATTTTATCCAAGAAGCAGAAGCGATCGCTGCACCCAAATCTGTCCGCGTCATCCCTGTAGATATCTACGACTACGCTCAAGAAATCCAGATTATTCAAAACCTCCCCAAAGATACCTGTTTAGGAGCCGTCAGTCTTAGTTCTGGTATCCTGCAAGTCGTCGAAATTATCATCCACAGCCTCCGGGGAGATCAGTTACTTCTAATGACCGCTCAGACTAAAGACGCCTACAAACTCAATGCTCTGGTTCGCAGCGCCCAGACCATTTTTAGCGATCAGGCGAGTTACCCCCTCGTTAAAGAGGCAATCTTAGCCGCCAGAGATGACATTATTCGTCCCCCAAAACTGATCCGGAGTGAGAACTATATCGGAACAAAGTCAATTAACTTGCTAAAACGAGAGTTGGGCTTAGGCTAATTGATAGTGGTATGAATGTCTTAAGAGCAAAAAATAATGACAATTGAAATGCACCCTTCGATGGGATTGAAAGACGCCATCGAGCAGCGTCGTGCGGCTAGGGCGTTCCGTAAAGAGGCGATTCCCGACGCAATTTTGCAAGAAATTATGCGCTTAGGGGTACGCGCTCCCTCCGGTTACAACCTCCAGCCTTGGCGCTTTGTTGTCGTTCGAGAGCAGGAAAACAAGGATAAGCTCAAAGCCTGTGCTTTCGACCAACCTCAGGTAGGACAAGCACCCGTCGTATTAATCTGCTGTGGCGACAGACGCGTAGCAAACTCAGACTACATTGAATCCATCATTCAACAAGGTATGGATGTGGGAGCAGTTAATGACAAGTATGCTGAGGTTATGCGGGGGGCTATTCCTAGCCTCTTTGAAAACAAGCCCAACTTCGACAGCATGCAAGTATGGACAAACCGCCACACAATGCTAGCCGTGGCTCACCTAATGATTGTCGCAAAAAGCTTTGGTGTAGACAGTTGCCCAATGGAAGGGTTTGTAGCCTCTCAGGTAAAGGAAGCGTTTAATATTCCTAAGGAAGTAGATGTTTGCTGTTTGCTACCACTGGGTTATGCTACTGAACCTTTCAAGCAATACGGAGGTCGCATGGAGCTTGAGCAGGTTTACTTCGGTGAAAGTTACGGCAAGCAATTAACGCTGTAATCGGTACAGTAATCCTCGAAAGCCCCTGTTGCTCAGCAATTTATCTTGCACCCTCCCCTTGGCAGCTACCGTGTATACACAAGCTTAAAATCAAGCTTTTGGCTATTTCTTACCCCCCTGACCCCCCTTATCAAGGGGGGAACTAGATTCAAAGTCCCCCGTGATATCAAAGGCGAAGCAACATCTAGCTTCCC
>NZ_JCACLG010000004.1:0-107328 GCF_059505785.1 Kastovskya adunca
AGTGAATAACACTTAGGTTACACCGGAAACCCGGAAAATACTCATAGGCTGTAGGCGGTTAAAACCGTGGTCGTTGAGCGTTCGACTGCCCTTCGGCAGGCTCAGGAACCGCGCTCACGCCGAAGTCCTAGCCGAAACGCGCACTCGCGTTCCTCCCTGCTCTCTCATAGACAAGGCTTCCCGCTTCGGAGGTGCCCTCGTGAATTATGACATTGCTGCCGCCATTTGTCGGCAAGACTCGGCGCAGCGACGGCACATTTCGGCACAGGCTTTCATTTGCTGATCATCGCCCATGCGATCGCAGTCAGCCGCACACCGCTCGCACACCTCAGAACAAGCGCCACAGGTACGTGCGTGGAGTTCGGAGCCACGGAGCATAAAGTTGGCACTTGTCTGACAAATTTCAGCGCAGTCGAGCATCAGCCGAATATGAGCAAGCTCCGCATGTTGTCCGCCTTTCTGGAGGCAATAGGTAGTTGTATTCAAGCAGATACTGTGGCAGTCTAAACAATTCTGAATACACTGCTGAAGCTCTTGATTAACTTGGTTCAGGGTGAGTTGTTGTATTGCCATTGTTTGAACCTCTTTGATTGCTTTGAATTCGTTGGAAGCCGTGAAGGTTTTGCCTCTTCAACTTCGCCTTAACCTTAAAAAGATAAAAGAGCGATCGCGTCTATCAGAAGAAGTAACAGATATTCCTTGCTATTGGAGTATAAGCATTTCATTCTGATTTCATCTTTGTGTGTAATGCTGAATCATTCATTGCAACTCTGCTGCTGTTAGAAATATGTTGAGAATTTTGCTTGACATTCCAGTAGGGTGGAGAGTTTATCATAGGTAAAAGAAAGAGTTAGGTAAGTATTAGATAGAGCTAAAGTTTATGCAACCAATTTCTTTCAAAAATAGCTTATTTGCAATTATTTTTGCGATCGCCTCCCTAGGGGGTGTAGCAGCCTGTTCTCCTCATGGACAGCACCAAGCAGAATCTCAAACTTCCCCAGCTACGGATACAGGTGCCATACCAGGTATGGATCATGGCAACATGGATCACAGCATGGCGATGGATTTAGGGCCAGCTGATGCCAATTACGATTTGCGGTTCGTTGATGCCATGATTCCTCACCATCAAGGAGCTATAGAAATGGCAAAAGAAGCGCAGCAAAAATCTCAACGTCCTGAAATTAAACAACTTGCTGAGGCGATTATTAAAGAGCAGGAAAGGGAAATTGGGCAACTTAGACAGTGGCGTCAAGCCTGGTATCCTCAAGCCGGAGATAGACCTATGGCGTATCACCCGCAAATGGGTCACATGATGGAGATGTCGCCAGAGCAAACAGAAAGTATGAAGATGAGCCAGGATTTAGGTGCGGCTGACGGCGAATTTGACCTGCGCCTGATCGATGCAATGACTCCTCATCATGAGGGTGCAGTTGTGATGGCTGAAGATGCCCTCTCAAAGTCCCAGCGCCCTGAAATTAAGGAACTGGCTCGAAATATTATCGCCTCACAACAGCGAGAAATTGAGCAAATGAAGCAGTGGCGGCAATCGTGGAAAATCACATCTTAAAAGGTTTTAATTGTCAAGTCTTATTGGCGAAAAGCACGTTTGGAAAGTTAAATTGTGTTACAGCTTTGCTTTCATTTTGATTGCATTTACTGACAAGCTAGAAAGGCGATAGGTAATAGTTGAGTGTATTTCTTACTCTTCTATTACGATATGTATGAGTTCTCAAAAAAAGGCGTGAAGACTCTCTAATTCTATGCGAGTACTGTTAGTTGAAGATGAGCCAGATTTAGGGGCGGCAATCAAGCGGACTTTGAATCAATCAGGTTATATTGTTGACTGGGTTCTAGATGGTGTCGATGCTTGGAACTACTTAGAAAATCAGTGGGCGCAATATACCTTGGGCATCTTCGATTGGCTTTTACCGGGGTTGTCAGGAATAGAGTTGCTGCGTCGTTTGCGGAGTCAAAATCGAACTCTACCCGTGTTGATGCTGACCGCAAAAGATACTCAAGCCGATAAAGTAACAGGTTTGGATGCGGGGGCGGATGATTATTTGGTCAAGCCGTTTGGGATGGCGGAACTGCTGGCGCGACTGAGGGCATTGCAAAGGCGATCGCCACAGCTACAACCCCAACAACTACAACTGGGCAATTTGTCTTTAGACTACAGCAGCAACACTGTTTGTACTAATACAGCCGGAGAAAAACAGGTCGTTCACCTAACAGCTAAAGAATTTCAATTGCTGGAATACTTCATGAGACATCCCCACCAAATTATCACCCGCGACCAAATTTTGGATCAGTTGTGGGAGTTAGGAACAGAACCAATGAGTAATGTAGTGGCGGCACAAATTCGGTTACTGCGACGCAAATTGGCAACCTATGGGTTTGAAGATTTAATTGAAACCGTCTACGGATTGGGTTATCGTTTCAATCCTGCTAAGTAGAAGTAAATAATTAAAGGTTTTTATTCATGTCTTTAGCCCTCAAAATATGGTCTAAGACCTGACTACAAGCCCATTAAAAAAATATATTGCAACGCAAAGTTTGATTTATTCTCACGTACTTAACTTATGTAGATGTGAATCAAAATAAACTATTTCAACTCACTCGCTGGCGTTTAGCTACTTGGTACGCCGGAGTGATGGGGGTAATTCTGGGTTTGTGTGGGTTAGGGGTTTACGAAGCGATCGCCCACGCCCATCGCATTACCATCGACAGAGAACTGGAATCCGTTGCCGGGACGCTGCATGACAGTCTCGAACCCGTTCTCAAACAGCCCGCAAGACTTGAACCCGAAGCAATACGCCTGCTACCTGATGTCTGTCAGGTGGGAACTGACTGTTCTAAGATCCCTAACTCCCAACGTCATGCAGCCGGAGCAATTCACCAAGGCAACTATTATATGCGCTTATTAGATCGTTCCGGACGATTGGTAGCCGTGGCAGGAGTGCAACCCGGTAATTTGCCCCTCACCCCCATCGAACAACAGTGGCAAAACCTAAGAAATGATGTCGGCATTAATTACCGTCAAATTACTTTCACACTGCATACCCAGGATTATCAAGATTGGGGTTATATCCAGGTAGGGCGAAGTCTGCAAGATGTTGAAAATTATGTTGCCACGGTGAGATGGTTTTTAATTTTGGGATTGCCAGGGATGATGCTGCTAGTTGCGGGTTCTAGCTGGTGGCTAGCAGGTTTGGCAATGCAGCCAATCTACAAGTCTTATCACCAAATTCAACAATTTACTGCTGATGCTGCCCATGAGTTGCGAACCCCTTTAGCGGCAATTCGCGCCACTGTGGAATCAACATTAATGATGCCAACCCTCAGTGAAGTAGAGGCAAGAGATACCCTACAAACGACTAGACGGCAAAATCAACGACTCTCTCAGCTTGTTGAGGATTTATTGATGTTGTGCCGTATGGATCAATTGACAGCAAGTAGCCCACCGAAACTGAAGGGGGAACGCGTTTGTCTTAATGATTTGGTGAGTGATGTGGCTGAGGAATTGGCGGCTTTAGCATTAACTGCCGATGTGATGTTGACTTCTCAGATGCAAGTGTCCTCTCCCCTTGAGGTGACAGGCGATGTCGAGCAACTGTATCGCTTACTTTCTAATTTAGTAAGCAACGCCATTCATTACACCCCAGCCGGGGGTAAGGTGATATTGGTTTTGGAACGTAGCCCCCATGACGCTTTAATTCACATTCAAGACACAGGTATTGGCATTTCAGTGCCGGAGCAAAAACGGATTTTTGACCGCTTCTATCGCGTTAATAGCGATCGCTCTCGTCATACCGGGGGTTCAGGATTGGGATTATCGATTGCCAATGCGATCGCTCTAGCGCACTACGGTAGCATTAGTGTAGAAAGCGAACCCGGTAAAGGTAGTCGGTTTACAGTTCGCTTGCCCCTCAAAGAGGTTTAGCTTCACTCGCCTTTTGGTTTCATTGTGATTTCATCTTTGTATGTCAATGTGCAAAGTGCGATCGCATCGCTTATAAAGACACAGCCGACGGTGTCTCTACAAGCCTGTCATTGGTATCACTCCCTCCCCTCAATCGGAAAAGGCACTCGCGAACTTATGAAAAACGCAAAAAAGCTCCTATTTTCTGCTTTTACCGTTTTACTTCTCACCACAGCCTTACCCGCCGCTGTTTTTGCTCACGCGGGACATGGGGATGAGTTCCATAGCGATACCGAAGCGACAACGAATCCTGAGGGAATCAACGTTGATGCTGGCACAGCCGAAACAATGGGCATTCAATCCCAACCTGCTCATCGGCAGTTTTTGGATGTGGGGATTAAAACCACCGGGCAAATTGAAACCCAAGCCAATAAACAGGTAGAAGTCACTGCCCCCATTGCCGGAACCGTTGTTGAATTATTAGTCCAACCGGGCGACAGCGTCAAAACAGGTCAAGCCGTCGCTGTTATTTCCAGTCCAGAACTCGTGCAACTGCGAGTTGAATCCCAAGGGAAGCGCACCGATGCCGACGCTGCACTGCGGGAAGCCGAAGCTAACCTAAATCTTGCCAGGGAAAACTCACAACGCTACTCGCAAATCGCCGCCGCTGAAATTGCCCAAGCCCGCACCCAGCTAGGCGTTGCCCAGGAACGGTACGACCGAGATAAAGATTTAGTCACCCAAGGTGCCTTACCCCGTCGCCAAATGCTGGAGTCAGAAGCCCAGCTAGCTGAAGTCAAAACCGCCTTGCAAAGGGCAACCAGTCGCCGGGAAGTCCTCGAAGCCGAAGCCGAACTCAAACGCGCCCAAGCGGCGGTTAATGCCGCGAAATCCCGCTTGCAACTGAGTGACGCTACCTACAAAACCCGGCTGCAACAACTCAGCAGTGTTGATAACACGAAAGGATTAGTCACAATACAGTCTCCCATTTCCGGTGTTGTTGCAGAGCGAGAAATTACCTCCGGCGAATCAATTGATGCTGCTGGTCAACCTTTAATGTCGATTGTTAATAGCACTCAAGTCTGGGCAACTGCCAATATTTATGAAAAAGACTTGGCGCAGGTGAAAACAGGTCAAAACGTCCGGGTTAAAGTCTCTGGCTTACCCAATCGCACCTTTACGGGTGTCATTGCTCAGATTGCCCCTGTAGTGGAAGGAGAGACGCGAGTAGTACCTGTAAAAGCGAGATTGGATAATGCTGATGGGCAACTAAAACCAGGGATGTTTGCCGAATTAGAAGTTTTAACCGATAAGACAGCCGTAGCGACTTTAGCGATTCCCAGTAGTGCTGTCGTCGAAGCCAATAGTCAGCCGCTGGTTTATGTGCAAAATGGTCAGAATAGCTATCAACCTGTAGAAGTAACCCTGGGTCAGACTTTTGGAGATTTGGTAGAGGTTAAAAGCGGTTTGTTTGAGGGGGATGAGATTGTTACATCTGGGGCAACGATGTTGTATGCCCAATCGCTACGGGGTGGTGGGAAAGCTAAGGTGGAGGAGAAGCCGAGTCAGGTGGAATCAACGCCATTGGCTAATTTGAGCGTGAATGATTTGCCTTGGTGGGTATTTTTACCTGTTGGAGGAGCGATCGGGATTGGTGCTTTCTGGATCGGTCGTCGCTCAACTGCTACCAGCCGTCAGTCCTCAGTTCCGCCCTCGGTCATCAACTTGGCTGAGTTTTCAGTTCCTCTTCAGGACGCTACAGAGTCTAATTCCCACCAACCGACATCAAAGCGGTAAGAGGGGATATTCTTCTGGATGATGGGTGAAGAAGGCGATCGCTTATCTCAACGCTTGAAAGCTGGAGCAAGCTAAAATCCAGACAGGAAGCTGCTGGAGAGTCATCATGGTAAATTACAATCCGCTGCAAAATCTGCCCTCTAGTGACGAACTACCAGATTCTGACGACACTCCAGTGGATCATGAATTGCAAATCCTCATCCCCACCTTGCTGAGGATAATTTTAAATGGGCTGTGGGCTAGTCGTAACGATTGGTTTTTCGGCGTCAATATGGGCATTTACCATACAACCGGGAGAAATCCTAGAATTGCCATAGTTCCCGATAGTTTCCTGAGTTTGGGAGTACCGCGCCTCAAAGATGGCAAGTTACGACCAAGTTACATAGTTTGGGAAGAAAATAACATTGTCCCAATTTGGGTGTTAGAAGTCGTTTCCAAAACCTACGGGGAAGAATACGGCGAGAAAATGACTGATTATGCCCGATTAGGGGTGTTGTACTATTGCGTTTACAACCCCGATTATTGGCGACGCCACAAACATGATCCATTGGAGGTTTATCGCTTGGTGGACGGGAAATATGTACGTCAACCGGGGGAACCTGTCTGGATGCCGGAGATTGGCTTAGGAATTGGAAGTGAAATCGGTACTCACGATCGCTGTCAGCGGGAATGGCTGTACTGGTATGGCGAGGAAGGTAACAGATTCCCGACGCCAGATGAACGGGAACAGAAAGAGCGGCAACGAGCGGATCGGTTGCTAGAGTTACTACGGGAAAGAGGGATTGACCCGGAAACTCTCAGTTAGAGAATTTAGCAAAAACTCGCAACCTACGATTTGGAAGGTCGGACGCTTATTTGCTACCCATCACAAATGTTTAATATAAAACCGCAGTGTCACAGAGCTAGTGAAGTATTCTCGAGTGCCTATGTATTCTGAGATGACCCGCGTACGCTCACCACAGCAAGTCGAAATATTTCCTGTAGACACTGATGTATGAGGATGACATGAGTATCAGACCTGCCAGTATAGGTATCAGACCTACCAGTACCATGTTTGCAGCGCTGTATGGCGAACTGACGTTGCACCCGTGGCGTGACCCTGTCACTGCTGAATCGGATGCCTACAGTCTCTTCTACGCGAGGTCGGCGGCACTTGGGTGGCTTGCTGATTCTAGGGAGAACGGAGTCGGCGGCACTTGGGGGATGAACGATGCTGGGCAAGACCTAGTCTCCGGGTCGCAGCCACCACGTGCGGCGTGGTTTCAGGTGTCAATTGACTCAATCCCCGTGGGTCGACCGTTGCCAGTGCAGGCATTCCTCGCCTGTGCGGACGATGTTGTGGAACGTATCGGTACGCTGCGCCTACAGGCAGTTCAGGTCTTGCTGCCTGTGGAGAGCCTCAATGCGTCGGCAGGCGCGCCATTGCACCCTGATGCTGTAGGAACCCTTGTCGGAGAGATCGGTTGGTTTGTTGACTGTAATCCGCACCTCAGCACTTCGGTGCGGGTAACGTTGGACAGCGGACAAGATTCGTCCATTCGTTCGGTAGCACCTGCAATGTTCCAGCGAATGCAAGAGATCAGACAGGATGTCTTCGTGTGCGACTCGTTTTCCTTGAAGGACGACGACGCTGTGGTACTGCAACCCGCCATCACTGACTCACCACTGTGGCTCGGATCTGCGCAACACCATGCCACTTTCCACGGCACCCTTGTCGAGTGGTCATTGGATGCTCTGGGTTGGCTGGCCGCGTTCCTGTCCAGTGTGAGTTCGGAGCACGGAGTCAGCACCCCGTTGGTGCTCTCAGTCAACCGCTCCGAGGGGTCAGTTTCGAGTGGGAACTGATCGGGGTATATTTTAATGAATATTTGTTTAGGGTAGTTTACTGGGAGAGGTATTGTGCGATCGCTACCACTTGTTAGTAACTCGCCTCTTTATAGTGTTTGTATAGCAACGGAGAAATTTTGGTCGGTAAGGTCAGGAATTAGGATGGAGTAAGTCTCTCAAGGGGTGTTTTTTCCTCAATCGTTTTTTATCAAAATGATACTGCCCGTAAACATGATATGTGCGTGACGAGTTGACCAGATATGCTTTAAATCTTCATCATCGACAGAATAACGTAGCTATTTCTAGCTGAGGTCTAATCAACAAGGGCGTTTATCACGCCCCGCTTCTATCCGTTAAGGATGAAGCATGGGTTGTTGACTGGGCATAAATCGTCAGAGAAGGATGGATCGGTAGAAAATTCATTTCATCCTCATTTCATTTTCTCGTGTCAATCTCTACTGAGAACGGGATTCTCAGCAGTGACATCCGAATAAATGCTCAATACCATCCTGAAGTGGTCAATTGCCCAACGCTGGCTAGTCGTCATCGGTGCCATCATCGTCACCGTTTGGGGATTCATTACCGTCTCCCGAATGCCCTTGGATGTCTTTCCCGAATTTGCCCCACCCCAAGTTGAGATTCAAACGGAAGCCCCTGGACTAGCCCCGGAAGAAGTCGAATCCTTAGTTACCTTACCCATCGAAAGCGCCATCAACGGCACCCCAGGATTAACAACGGTGCGCTCTGCTTCAGCGGTGGGATTGTCGGTAGTGAAAGTTGTCTTCGGATGGGATACCGATATTTATCAAGCGCGTCAGCTAGTCACTGAACGCTTACAGCAAGCAACATCCAGGTTGCCTGAAGGTGTGGAAACGCCGCAAATTTCTCCTATCTCTTCTCCCATCGGTACGATTATTCAGTACGCCTTCACGATTGAAGAACAAGGGAATAGGGGAAATTCAGGACTCAGCACTACCCTAATGGATGTGCGGCGCTTGGTTGACCGCGACATCACCAATCGCTTGCTAGCTGTACCCGGCGTGACGCAGGTAATTGCTTATGGGGGTGATGTTCGCCAGTACCAGGTACTCGTTGACCCTGCCCAGTTGAAAGCCTTTGATGTCTCTTTGGCAGAGGTTACAGAAGCCGCAGAAGGTGCCAATACCAACGCCGCCGGAGGCTTTTTGACGACGCCAGACAAAGAATTGTTAATTCGCGGTATTGGCAGAGTTGAGTCGATTGAGGAGTTAGAGCAATCAGTGGTGACGGCACGCCACGGCACGCCCGTGCTGTTGCGAGATGTGGCGGATGTGCGTATTGGTGCGGCGTTGAAGCGGGGAGATGCAAGTCTCGATGGTCAAAGAGCGATCGCGCTCATGGTCAATAAGCAGCCAATGGCGGATACTCCGACTGTTACTAAAGCCGTAGAAGCGGCGATGGAGGAACTACAAGCGGGTTTGCCTGCTGATGTAAAAGTGACCGTCAGCTTCCGCCAATCCGATTTTATCGATGCCTCGATTAAAAATGTCAGAGATTCTTTACGAGATGGCATCATCATCGTCTCGATTATTCTGCTGCTATTTTTGATGAACTGGCGCACCGCCGTTATCACCCTCAGTGCGATTCCCCTGTCGCTACTGATTGGCTTGATGTTGATGAATCTGTTTGGTCTGGGGATTAATACGATGACCTTGGGAGGGTTAGCCGTTGCCATTGGTTCGGTAGTGGATGACTCCATCGTAGATATGGAGAACTGTTACCGGGGTTTGCGGAAAAACCAGCTAGCCGGAAATCCGATATCGCCCTTGCAGGTTGTCTATGACACCTCGGTGGAAGTGCGGGTAAGTGTGTTGTTTTCCACCGTGATTATTGCTGTCATTTTCGCCCCAATTTTCACCCTAACTGGCGTAGAAGGGCGAATTTTTGCCCCCATGGGGGTAGCCTATCTGCTTTCAATTTTTGCTTCTACCTTTGTTGCCCTCACCCTCAGTCCAGCGTTATGTGCCTTTTTGTTAGCGTCTAGGCAGCTACCAGAGGAGGAAACTTGGGTGGCGCGGTTTTCTCAGAAGTTGTATCGACCGTTTATTCGGTTTTCTCTTCATGCTCCCAAGATGGTTTTAGTTATAGCGGTTGCGGCTTTTGTGGCGTCGCTGATTGTGTTTAGCTCATTGGGACGGGTGTTTTTACCAGAGTTTCAAGAGCGATCGCTTGTTAATGCCATCAACCTCTACCCTGGTGTTTCTCTGGAAATGACAAACCGCGCCGGGGCAGCTATTCAAGAAGCCCTCAAAGACGATCCCCGCTTTGAAACGGTGCAGTTACGTTCAGGACGTGCGCCAGGAGATGCGGATGCGGGGGATGTGACCTTGGGACACTTGGATATAGAGCTGAGTCAGGAGGGGATGGAAGACCGCAGCGGCAGTATTGAGAAGTTACGGGAAGAATTTGACAAATTACCAGGGGTAGCGCCGAATATTGGCGGATTCATCTCGCACCGGATGGATGAAGTGCTATCGGGAGTCAGAAGTGCGATCGCGGTTAAAATTTTTGGTTCCGACCTCTCAGAACTCCGCACCATCGGCGCTCAAGTCCGCGATGCCATGCAATCAATTCCCGGTGTCGTAGACTTGCAACTCGAACCGCAAGTCCCCGTCCAACAAGTCCAAATTCAACTAGATAGGGCGGCGGCGGCTCGTTACGGACTAACGGTTGGTCAACTTTCCACCCTAATCGAAACTGCCCTCAATGGTCGTGTTGTCTCGCAAGTGCTGGAGGAACAACAGCTATTTGACTTGGTGGTGTGGCTACCGGAAGCCTCTCGCAGCA
Organism: Kastovskya adunca; assembly: GCF_059505785.1. Taxonomy (NCBI): domain Bacteria; kingdom Bacillati; phylum Cyanobacteriota; class Cyanophyceae; order Coleofasciculales; family Coleofasciculaceae; genus Kastovskya; species Kastovskya adunca. The sequence goes on from NZ_JCACLG010000004.1 coordinate 10,370, forward strand.
ACCTTGACACCATCCGCAATCTGTTAGTTGACACTCCCACAGGCACGAAAATCCCCCTAGCTCAAGTCGCTAGCATCAACTACGGTACGGGGCCCAATACGATCAACCGCGAGAACGTCTCCCGCTTGATTGTTGTCTCTGCTAACGTCGCGGAGCGAGATTTAGGCTCGGTTGTGAGGGATATTCAAACCACCGTTAAGCAACAGGTACAGTTACCGACTGGCTACTTTATCCAATACGGCGGTCAGTTTGAGTCGGAAGAACGAGCTTCCCAAAATTTGCTGCTCTACGGCACCCTGGCACTAATTGTCATTGCCGTCTTGATGTACTTTGCCGTCAAGTCTTTCTCCGCCACGCTGATGATTATGCTGAATCTTCCCTTAGCGATCGCGGGTGGCATCTTTTCGGTTGCCCTTGGCGGTGGCGTTCTCTCTGTCGCCTCAATGGTGGGATTTATCACCCTGTTCGGTGTCGCGACGCGCAATGGCTTACTACTGGTGGATAACTACAACCACAAAATGGCGCAGGGGATACCCTTAAAACAAGTGCTGTTTCAGGGTTCGATGGAGCGACTCAACGCCATTCTGATGACGGCGTTAACTTCCGCCCTCGGTATGGTGCCCTTGGCGCTGGGTACGGGGGCGGGCAAAGAAATCCTACAGCCACTAGCGGTGGTGGTACTAGGAGGGTTATTTAGTTCTACAGCCTTGACTCTGCTGGTATTACCCGCTTTATATGCTCAGTTTGGGCGGTTCCTGGTGCCACAGGCGATCGCTCCTGAACCTATCTCCACCGTCGCTCCTCATTCCCCAAATACAGCAATGCAAAAAGGAGGATAAATTTACGCTAAAAATTAAAGTCTTTCCTGCCTTAAATAGGGAGATCAAAAGTAAGACGTTTTAGAGTTTTCAATGTCTACCTACTTATCAATCTTATCAATTTGTGGAGTAAATTCAATGAAGTTGTTGACAACAAACTTAGTTCTTTTTAGTAGCCTGGGATTACTATTTTTAGCTGCCTGTGGGCAAACAACACCAGAGACAAATACAGCAGAAAATCCTGCCCCTGCCATACAATCAAGCCCAAGTGTTGCCTCTGATACAGCACCCCAGGCTAATAACGATTCCCACCCCTCTCAAGGAGGGCAAGTCATTGAGACGGGTTCCTATCATTTGGAATTTGTCCCCTTAGTAGAATCAGGGGGAACTCACCTAGATTTTTATCTCCAAACTGGAGACAGCCACGAGGCAATTCCTGATGCCAAGGTAACGAGTCAAATTCAACTGCCCAATGGCGAACAAAAGAACCTTGACTTTACCTATGACGCTCAGGGCAAGCACTACACGGCTTTTTTGCCTGAGCAAGCGGCGGGGGAATATAAAGTTGTGATGCAGACAGATATTAAGGGAGAGAAGGTGAACGGTCGTTTTGCATTTGATAAATAATTGTTAAGAATTTGTCAAAAATGCTGCTACTGTGCTTCGGGTAATACTGGTTGTATGGCTTGGAGTTGCGATCGCCACTGAGCGATCGCGGTTTGGGCTTGTCCGTACAAGGGGCGACCGTTGGCGATTTGCGAGGCGGTAATAATTGCCGCTTCTAGGCGTCCTTGGGCAGCTAGGGCAAGGGCAGCTTCCAGAACGGGACGGTCTTCAGCAGCTTGGACTTGGGCAATCCAATCTTCCACTATCGTTTGGGCTTCGCTATAGAGCGGTCGTCCGGGACGAATTTGTTGCGCCGCTTGAATGGCAGCAATCAGATCCTGTTGCTGGGCAAAGGTGCGGGCTAAATCCAGAATCGGTTGGTCTTCAAAAACTTGAATTTGCTTATTCCATTGGGCGATCGCTGTTTGGGCTTCTATACGTAAAGGCTGACCGAGTTGAATCTGACTAGCCAGCTCAATGGCGGCTTTCAGTTGCTCCATCGTCCCCTGATTAGCAATCTGTCGCGCTCCGATCAAGGTAGCGCGGTCGTTGATTCGTCCAATCTTCTGACGCCACTCGGCAATCAAGGTTTGGGCTTGCTGGCGTTGGGGGCGTTCTGGGGTAACTAGAAGCGCTTGGTCAATCGCTAGTTGGAGGGCGTTTTTTTGGTCAACCCCAGCGATCGCTTCGGCAAATTGCAACTGCACTCGGTCTTGCAACTGTTTCTGCCAATTGGACTGGGCTGTTTGGGCTTGTTGATGCAGAGGGCTACTTTCTGGAATCTGGCGGGTGACAGCCATGGCGTCAATAAAGCCTAAAAGATTATCCTTCGTCGTCGCCTTGGCTGCCTGACCTAAGCGCATCAACGCCTGAGCTTCGCTGAAGGCGGCTGTATTGACTGGCACTTTCTCGGCAATTGTCACTACGCCGTTATAGTCTTGCCTTTGCCAGTGCTGTTGGGCAATTTGCACTAAGGTGCGGCTCCAGCGATTCTGCTCGGCTTGTGCTTGGGCTTTGACAAAGCTATCTGACTGTACTTTCCCCGCTAGGGCGATCGCTTCAACAATATTATTCAAGCTATTGGACTTAGCCAACTCCCGCGCTGATTCTAATTGCCCCCAAGCTTCTTTTTCCACGGCTAACTGTCGCAGCAGCAGATCTTGTCGAGCGGGGGAACTCCAGTATTCTTGATCGATCTGGGCAAGTGCCAGAACTTGCTGATTTGCTAGTGGCCAGTTCTGGACTTTCAGCGCCTCTCTAAAATTGGCAGTAATCGTTTCACCCCGTTGCCAAGACTCTTTCCAAGAAGCGATCGCACTTTGAGCCTTGGGATACAAAGGACTACTGACAGGAATCTGGCTCCCAATTGCCAAAGCCCCCGATAGATCCCCTTGGTTAATTTTTTGCTGTGCCCTGTCCAAAATTGCCTGAGACCATTGCTCCATCAGCCGCTGGGCTTCGGGGTAGAGGGCATGATTTTCCGGCCAGCGCCCGACCGAGTTCATCGCCGCAACGAGCTGCTCTAGCTTTCCCGATTGAGCCGCCACTTGGGCACAGTAGAGGCGATCGCCATCCGCTGCCAAGGGCGGAAGGTTCTGGCAGTTGGGCAAGGGAGGCAACCGGGTCAGCAGTAAGATCCCCGCTGTTCCCGTCATTCCCAAAAAGAACATGACACTCAGCCATAATAAAGACAACTGCCAGCGTCGGCTCCGTTTACCTCGCGGCGATCGGGAACCAGCAGGGATCTGCTCTAGTTGCCAACCTACCCTCTTAGCTTCAGGCGTTGAGGCATGGGGATCGACAACGACTCTGACAATTCGCTTACGTCCTCGTCCGAGGCGAGACGAGGTTAGCCCTTTCAAACGAAATTGATGCAACTCTTTTTTTGTCACGGATACAGGCTCGCTCCCTGATTTCTGAGGTAGAAAGCTGAATGAACGAATGGGTTCGACTACGCTGATACAAGTCTTATTGCCGCGCGGGCAGATTACCAGGGTATAAAGATGCGATGATTCGCACTCATTGTATAGGTTTAAAAAAGAAAAATAAGACGGCTTGAAAAATTTTGCAGTATTTGAGGTGGCATGAGCCTAAGTCTCCGACATTGGTTGGCAGAGCGCCAGATTGAACTTACCCAACTCAAACCTCCAAGCGCCTTGGCGGCTGGTGTCGCCTTTCGCATTACCCAGGACATGGAAGTCAAGAGCCTGAATTGCTTTGCAATTAGTTCTCTGGCGGATGTCCTAGAACTCCCCCTTGATAGCGCTTGGCAAGTTGTAGAACCGATTGTCGAGCTAACCGTTGCTCTAATCCGCATCCTCAACCGGAAAAAGCCCCTCCGACGCAACGAAGGAACCTGGCTTGCCTTGCAAGCCGCCTACCTAAGAGCCTTGCAAGTCATTCTAGAGCAAGAGTCGCAACTCAGCCGCCCTTGGCTCAATCGCGCCCATGTCCCCTTTGGCTCCCAAACTGACCAACCCCTCAGTGATCCCCAACTCCAGGCACTGCTCAAAACCTTACGCCCTGGACGGCTGAGTGATAGCCAAGCCGAACAAGCCCTCTCGGCGGTGGCAGAGTCATTTTTTGTTCAGCAGATGAACAATGCCTGTGTCGCCTGGTTTGTTGCCAATGGCGCAGAGGAAACCGAAGCCAGACTGCTGACGCAACGCCTCAGCCACGGATTGCCCGGTCATCTGCTGGCGGTGATTGCTGAAAACGCGATGCCGCTTGTCCAACTGCAAAAGTTTGTCCGCTTAGGAAATGTCACTGACGTTAGAGAAGACTCTAGCCCTCCAAAAAACCAGCTAGAAGACACCGAATCGTTTCCGGCAACACTCTCTTTAAATTTGAGCCGAGAGCATTACCGAGCCAGCCTCTTAATCAGTCTCAGCGAGCCTTTATTTGCCGAACCCTTTGCCTTAAAAGATATTCATGTTCCCCTCAAAGGTAATCCTCTGACGTTTGGGAATCAAAATGGAGGATTGGGAGGCGGAATGTCATTAGGACGGGGAAATGATATTGCCTCATCCCCTGTACTCCAACCCCCCATTGATTTAATGGACTGGGCGATCGCGCAACTAGCAGACAAAAGCACTATTGCCATCATCGAAGGGGAGCCAGGTTCTGGGAAGACCAGTTTTTGCCAGCTCTGGGCATCTCACGCCGCGACGGAGTTTTATCCCAACTGGATGCCGATCTTAATTCAACTGCGCCATGCCACTTTAGGGCAAACTTTAGAGCAGACGCTAGACAGTGCCTTTTCTTTAGGCAGCTTTACCCATGCCGATGGCTGGCTCTCCTCAACTCATCCCCCTGCACTGTTGATTATTGATGGTTTGGATGAACTGTCTGATTCTCCCCAAACCGAGCGTCAACTGTGGACGTTTATGGATCAACTGACGCGGTTTCATGAGGCAGATAAAGATGTCGATGATCTACCGCGTCACAAAATTTTTCTAACTAGCCGCTCCTCAACCTTAGATAGTTTGATGAGCAAGTACCGCCAAGGTATCCCTTTACCACTTTCTGCTCTGGGAACCCGCCATGCTTTCCCCCTCAAACGCTTGGCGATCGCTCCCATGCATCAACAGGAGTTCCGGCAATGGTTTCAGCAGTGGGCAAAACTGCAATCAAAATCTATCGCCCAAACCTACTTTTCCTTTCTCAAAGACGCAGGAGTATTTCATCGTCGTCCCGAAGTCAAGGAACTGGCAACCCTGGTCAGTCAACCTTTGATGCTTTATCTCTTGGGCATCTTACATCGGGATGCTCTGCTTGATGACAGCGTCTTTCGGCTGGAATTACCCCAAATGAAGTTTGAAATTTACGACCGGATCTGCCATTGGCTGTTGGGAGAACCTGTGGCGGCAAATAGTCTTTTGCCAGAGTTAGCCCGTGAAGGACTCGCTCACGCCTGCCGTAGCACTGAGGCAGTGGCAAACCTCCTCCAAGGTCACCACTCCCAACAAGTGCGATCTCAGATGCAAGCCGCAGCACTGACCATTATTCAAACGGGTCAACACCAAGCCCCATTAAACCCACCCACTTCCCCCGACAGGCTGCCAGCGTTCTTTTTTCGTACTTCTTCACCGACCCAATCCCCACCTCTGAGCCTGGAATTTTCCCACCCCAACTTAGGAGAATATCTCGGTGCAGAAGCACTGGCTGCCCAACTCAAAACCTTAACCCAACAAGTTCAAGACCGCTACGGTGAAGTCAGCTTTATCCTGGAATCTCCCCTGAGTGTTGCTCAAAATCTTTACCAAGTATTGGGATACGGTTTGTTATCACCACAGATGAAAGCCCTCGTTGTTGAGCGTCTCCGGCGGGAAGAACGGCGCAATGCTGATGAGTTTTCCTTTCGAGTCCTCTTTGGACGCCTCTATCGCTTCTACCGCGCCTACTGTCGAGGACGGTGGGTAGATGAGGGTGTTGCTCATGACGCCTATGCTCAGTTGCAGTCTCGTTCCAACTCCTTGAACGTTCTGCAAATAGATGCCGCCGTCGGACTGAATGTGTTTTTGTTGCTCTGTGCAGGCGCACGCGCCGCTCAAGTGCCTTTTTGGCCTTGTGGCGATCCCAAGATTCCCCATAAGTTTGAGGCTGACCAGTTGCTGACGTTTATTGGACGCACGAGTGCGCTCTCACCCACTGCTTTTTGGCAACGGGCAAGGGCAAGCTTGAGCGGCGTACAACTAGCAGAAGCTTGTCTAAACCGGGCGATGCTGGCTGAAGCAAATTTATCTCAAGCGGATTTTTCGGCGGCGGAACTTATTGGCACTAACCTTGTCGCCGCCAATCTACAAAAAGCCGATTTTTCCTGGGCAAATTTGACCGGAGCTAACTTGTCGGGTGCCAACCTCACTGGAGCTAAGTTGGAAGGGGCTGACTTGTCCGGCGCTAACCTCACAGGTGCTAATCTCACGGCGGTAAATCTTCGCAATGCTTGCTTGTTTCAAGCCCAGCTTGATGAGGATAGCAACCTGATGGCAACAAGAAATGGGGCGATATTTTCCCTGGATGCTTATCAGGCTTATAGCGAATCCCTCACCTCCCAGAAAGAGACAGAGATTCTGGAGGAAGACGAGGTGGAAGAAGATACGGTGTACCTAATCGAGAGTGCTGAGGGGGAACCTGACTTTCCGGAGGACAACTGGGAAAGTGACCAGTATGAGGGGGATACAGCGGTTCTCGAAACCTATGCAAAACCAGACACCGATTTGCAGCCAGGGTCAGACGGCAAAGATGATGGCGATGAGACGTGGTGATTGATTAGGGGATTAGTTAGTAGAATCCTCTCCCGGAACAACTGGCTACCGACTACTCTGGTTGAGAGTTGCGGTAACCAAAAAAGTTAACTTGATAGTCTGTAATCCTGACTCCAGTTTGCTGTTCTACTTGCTTGAGGACTTCTTCTGGTAGTTCGATATAGACATCCATAATCTGGTTTGTATCTAGACAGTTGACATGGCTATGAGAATCGCTGATGTTGCCATACAAACGTCCATCACAATGCTCGATACACTCAATGATGCCTTGGCTAGATAGGGCTTCTAAGTTTTGATAGACGGACGTATGCCCGATTTCTTTACCCTGATGGTTTAAGCGATCGTAGATTTCTCTGGCTGAAAGATGTTCTTGAGCTTGCCAAAGCAGTTCCAAGATGAAGCGACGTTGACGGCTTAGTCGCATCCCTAATGCCTGACACTGGTTAAGCGCATCCTCTAAAGAGCGGATTGGTTTGGCGGCTATTACTTCGTTACGCATAAAATTCAATCCCTTAAATTGCTTAATTAATTCCCCACCCCTGGTTCTCAATTTTACCAAGGGCATCAGATTAGACGAGTCTGCCTATACTTTAGTCGTTGCTTAGAATACCAGGAACTTCAATCGACTAGAGGATTAAGCGGCTCTGATTCTTAGAATTTGCTGAAAAGTAGCTATTGACTGTTGCTAGGGAGCAAGCTGACAGAAAGCGGCAGATCTGATGCCTTGAGGGTTCGTTTTTACACAACACGAACTCATTACAACTTTATCCTATGCAGCCGGAGAATGTCTACTTGAGTCAAACTGAGCGGGATGCTGGAGTATCGAGTTGATGCGTGTTGCAACTCAGTAATTCAACCTGCTTTGAGATTAACCAGCAAATATCTGCCTGGATTTACGTAAAGAATTGTTGCATAATCAGGGTTTTGTTGTTACATTTAGTTACAGAAAGGCAATCTAATCAGCCCAGAACCGCAAAGCTTTACGGCTCGCAACAGCAGCACAGTACCTAGCGTTTCGGTCTTAGGTTTTCTTCCTCCAACACAGCAAGCTCTATAAACCAGTCCCACAATGGCTGGTTTTTTTTGCGGCGTTTCTACGCTCTTGTCTAATACGGATTTTCCTTGTACTCAGCTCCCCGACTTCTTCAAGAAGTCGGGGAGCTAGAATTTTACTTGCGATCGCATAACTGAATTAGCGGATTGTTTGTATCTAGCAGTTGCTCAAGTGCGCGTACTGCCTCCGGCTGCTGGCGAACATGAGCATCGATAAATAAACCAACTGTTTGAGCCAGCAACGAGCGAATGTCTTCTTCAGGCTGGGTGGTGGGTTCGTCGAGGAAAGCCCTCGCTGTAGTGGGGTCTTGCGGGTAAGCGATAGAGAAGTGATTTGCGCCTTCCACTAGCATGAGATAGCAGTCGTTTCTGCCCCCAGAAATTGCCTCTTGAAACGTGCGTACAACTGAGGTAGTGGCATCACCATTGGAGATGCCGTAGCGATCGCTACTATTGGCAATCACCCCATCCCTTGTTCCTCCCATCAGCAACATGGGTAAGGAGTCGGGTAAAGGCAAAATTGTGCTTGGTTCGTACCCCATGATTACCGGGGCGGCTGTATGCGCTCCGTAGGCAAAGGACGCTGCTACTTGCGGAAAAAAGCGAGGAGCGGCATTTTCAATTGCTACCCTACCTCCTGCTGAGTGTCCGCCTAAAATAACTTTTTCCAGATCCAACAAACCGGCTAATAACCCTTCTGACTGTAGGCGCTCCAACTCTCCTAGCAAGGCGGGTAATGCTGACGCCGTTGGGCCAGTACCGTAGGTATTTGGTGCCCACATCCCAATATCAACGCCAGGAGTCAGCCCCACGATTCCTGGCAAGTTTTCGGCTATCCAGGTAAAGGTAACCACTACCAATCCGCGCTCAACTAGCTTCACCGCTAACCATTGATAGAGTTCCGAGCCGCAGTTGATGCCGTTGAAGAAGATTGCCACAGGAAAAGGAGCCTGTGCTGGGTCGGCGGGTACAATCCCTTGGTCGCGTTGGGCTTCTCCCCCAGACATTTGCGCTGGATACAAGACTTTAAGGTGAATGGTGTCGTACGGGGGTTGAGCGCTCTCGACTTTAGCCGCTCGGAAGAAGGCGCGGATAGTCATTTGGGGATTATTCCTCAATTCCTGGAGGTTTAGAAGCAACAGCAGGGCGAAGTTCTTGCCAAATTTGCGAACTGAAGATACAGGCAACCAGCCAAACGATTCCGGCTGCATAACCTGCGGCTACATCCGTTGGCCAGTGAACGCCAAGATAGAGCCGACTCAAGCCGATACCACTAATCAAGGCGATCGTTATGCCGATTGTCCAGCCTCGCCACTGAGGTAACTCTGAAACTAGTAAGTATCCAATAATGCCCAGGACGACTAGGGAAATCATCGCATGACCACTTGGGAAGCTGTATTGATTTACATCCACCACTCGCTCCCAAAGCAGGGGTCTGTCACGACCAAACAGCGTTTTTAGCCAGTAGTTTAATGCCGTTGCCCCAAGGGCTGCAATGACCAAAGTTGTAGCTTGCGAGAATTTTTTCTGTACCAATAGCAAAATTCCCAAAACCAAACACACAATCAATAAGACCATTGGCTCACCCATGAAGGTAAAGCCGAGCATGACTTTGTCTAGGAACGGTGTATGTAAATCCCTGAGAATGAGTAAAATTTCTTTATCAAAAGCAAATGTTTCTTTGTCTAATATTTCTTCGGCAATTTCTGAAAACAACCAGATCGACAATGCTGCGGCGATGAGTCCTACGGCTCGAATCGTCACAATCAGGGGTAACAAGTTTTGTCGCCACCATTTGGGCAAAGCGAAGAGAAATTGCCGAATTAGCTGCTGCATCGTTTAGTTGCTTTTTGCTTCTACGGTAAACTTTCCCATGCTTGAGCGACAATGTCACTAAGCCAGCTTCTTTGCATTTGATCGAGTAAACCGTCTTCTGCTAAGACTTCAGCGGTCAGCTCATCCAGAGACTGCCCTTGAGAACGAGCGATTTGAATAACACCCGCGATCACCGCCGCGACTAATTCTTCATCGACGGGCTTTTGGCGTAAAGCAACAATTTCTTGAGGGTTAGCTGGAATGGGATAATTCATGGCGAGTTTATAATGGCACCCGTTACGTTATCAAAAATGAGAAAAGTGTAAAGTTTTTTGATTAATCTTAAATAATTCAGTATCCGGAAGCATAGCGCAATTTGGCGTTTTTTCAACTCCGTCTTCATTTGTAGTTACACGCTCATAAAAATCATCACAATGAAAGAGATTCTCTACGTAGAAGTTCCTACCCCGGATACAGAGGCGGTTCGCACATGGTTGCAACAAACCTGGCGACCAGAGCAGGGGGAAAAAATCCTTACTCCTGATGGCGTGCGCCTACAGTTTGCCGATGTTAGTGCTAGTCGTCACACCACTACAACAGCGATCGCCACGGTTCCTGAACTGTCCATCTTTGTTTGGTCAGTGCAGCGCACAACCTACTTAAAAGCTTTTCATCTTGGCAAAAGCGCGATCGCTACAGAAACCCAAATCCTCCAACACCTCGAAACCAGCTTGCGGCAGCAGTTTCCTCCGCAATACCCGGAACTACCGACGATTGATTTGTCGCAGCAATCTATCTTTGAGGCACTGTCGCCTTATTATCCCAAAACTGTACATTTCTTTAAAAAGATGCCGAATGGGGAATATGACCTCAATCGCGTCTACTGGTGGGAAAAACGCTGGCGTGAGGGCGTTCGCCATCCGCAGCAACCCCAGTCAGTTATTTTCTCAACTCCCGACTCAGAACTCAACCCGCAAACCCCTCCTACTTATGACTTGATTTATATCGGTGGGGCATTAGGGGTCATCCATGCGGCGGTGATGGCGCAGCTAGGCTATCGGGTGCTGCTGGTCGAGCGGCTTCCGTTTGGGCAGATGAACCGGGAGTGGAATATTTCCCGCGACGAGTTTCAAAGCTTGATTGATTTGGGTTTATTTACCCCAGCCGAGTTTGAGAACCTGATTGCTAAAGAGTATATCGACGGATTTAACAAATTCTTTGATGGTAATAATCCTCAGAAACTGAGATCTAAGGTGTTGCACACCCCAACGGTGCTGAACGTGGCGTTAGACTCCGAAAAACTGCTGCGGCTTTGTGGTGAGAAGCTAAAAGATGCAGGCGGAGAAATCTGGGATGAGATGGAGTTTGTCCGTGCTGATATTGGGAAAAATCAGGCGATCGTGCAACTGCGACACTTACCGAGTCAAGCAGAACAGCAAGTGACGGGACGGCTTTTAGTAGATGCAATGGGTAGCGCGTCTCCGATTGGTTGGCAGTTAAATAATGGTCGTGCCTTTGATAGCGTTTGTCCTACGGTAGGAGCGGTGGTTGAGCGGGGCTTTGAGCCGGAAGTCTGGGATGCCAAGTATGGGGATGTGCTCAACAGTCACGGGGATATCTCGCGGGGGCGTCAGTTGATTTGGGAGTTATTTCCCGGCGCTGATCAGGAACTGACCATTTATTTATTTCATTATCATGAGGTGAATTCTCAGAATCCCGGCTCTTTGTTGGAGATGTATGAAGATTTCTTTACAATTCTCCCAGAATACCGCCGCTGCGATTTGGAAAAATTGGTTTGGAAGAAGCCGACATTCGGTTACATTCCGGGACATTTTAGTATCAGTAGTAGCGATCGCAAAGTTGCCATTGACCGACTGATTTCGATTGGTGATGCCGCTTCTTTGCAATCTCCCCTGGTCTTTACTGGCTTTGGCTCCCTCGTCCGTAATTTGTCGCGCTTAACAGACTTGCTTAATACGGCTTTAAACCATGACTTGCTGACTGCTAAGGATTTAAACCAAATCCGCGCCTACCAAAGTAATGTTTCCGTAACGTGGCTTTTTTCAAAAGGGATGATGGTTCCCACCGGACGCACCCTACCTCCCCAACGCATCAATTCAATGCTGAACACCTTCTTTGGGCTTTTGGCAAATGAACCCCCTGTTGTGGCAGATACCTTCATCAAAGACCGTACTGAGTGGCTCACCTTCAATCGCCTCGCCCTGAAAGCCGCGAGAATCAACCCCGCCTTAGTGCTGTGGATTTGGGAACTCGCAGGTTCCAAAGACCTTGTGCGTTGGGTGGGTAGCTACCTCAGCTTTACAGGTAGCGCCTTTAAGAGCTGGCTGTTAGGAGGATGGTTTCCTCCCCTGACACGACGCTTCCAGCCTTGGATAGAAGCCCGCTATCCGGCGCTTTGGCTGCGGCTTCTGGCGCAGAGTTACGACCTCACAACGGGAATGGGGCGTCCGGAGAGAATCAGACTTGATGACAATAGAGGTGGGATTAATCTCGCCTCTACAAACTTGATGCGAAACTCAACTCAGGGTGATAGCAAAGCGGTAGCGGAGCAGTAGGAGTGGGGAGGGTGAGGCGCATCCACCGTTAGCGCTAAGCCCTAATCCTGTAGGGCGATCGCCAGGATCTTAAAATTGGTAACGCGATCGCCTAATTTATCGCCAGGTTAGGAAATCTCTGAATTTCCTAGGAATGTTCCGGCAGAACGTCTCTACTACTATAAAAGCGAATCATTGCCCAAGTATCGTTATTTTATCCCTCACCCAAGCTCGAAAAGACTTCAGTAAAGCAATCTCCCCAGTTTTTTGACTCTGCTCAATGAAGCCGTTCATTTGTGTAACTGATACAAGGGGGAAAACACAACTAAATTCGCCTTCAACGTACTTTTCTCTTGTTAGCTGATAGAACTTCAGCACCTGCCCGTCATATATCCAAAGTTCAGAAACTCCCAGTGCTGCGTAAATTCCTAACTTATTAATAGAACTACTAGTAATATCAATTTCAATTGCTAAATCAGGTGGCGGATCAGTTTCTAAATTAAATTCTTTCTTATTTCTGACGGCGGGTTCATTTTGGATGTAATAACAATTATCGGGTTCTATTCCTCGATTGACTATTTCTCGTTTCAAGGTCATCGAACCAGCACTTTTTATTCCTACATCTAATTCTTCAGCTAAAGTAAAAATTAAACGATCGAACTGAATTTTATAACTTTCATGTTCGTAAAGCGGAGTCATAATTTCTAAGGTGCCGCAGTCATAAGCAAATCGCGAATTTCTATCCTCGCCTGTTTCTTTCAGCAAGGATTCAAAGGTTTCCCAGCTAATGTTTTGTAGTAGGGTTCTTTGTTCGGCGTTCGTTGAAGTGGTAATCATCACCAATAGCTTATAAAGCTGGTTATTTTAAAATTTACCTGTCCTTTTATCATAAAGGCAATCGCTACAGTAAACTCTTTATCTTAACCGTTGGGGTAGCAATCGCGTTTCACTGATGTTCTGGTTGATGGGGATGCGATCGCACTTACAAAGCTTTTCTGCCTTGCTATACGAGCAAAATTCCTGTCTTTGACTTAAAGTTTATGTTTAATGATTTACGCAATAGGAGTTCTATTTAATGTTTTTCCAAAACAGAGAATAAAGCTTGTGGAAGTGGGTCTAATGTGCCTTGATAAACTGTTTCTTTTATCGAGTGAATATTGAAATGAGGGGTAAAAATATCTCTAATTTCTTCGGGGGTAAATCGATAGGGCCCTTCTTCGCCGGGTTGTAGGTGGCTAAAGCATTTTAGGAAGAAATAGCCCTTGGGTTTAACTAAGTTGTTGAGTGTGCGAAGGTAGTTTTGTCTTTGTTCGGGGGAGAAGACGTGGAAACAGCCGCGATCGAAAACAAAGTCAAACTGCTGATTAAGAGTGCTGTTGAGAATATCGTCTTGTTTCCAAGTAACATCTAATCCCTGTTCTTTCCCTATCCCTTCAGCACGAGCGATCGCTGCTTCTGAAATATCGCTAGCCGTGACGCTGAAGCCTCGCTCTGCCAACGCTATAGCCTGGGTACCAGGGCCCGTGCCGAGGTCTAATACCGTTCCGGCGTTGAGGTTTAGATCGGTTAATGCTCGCTCTAAATCCGCATCGAGATCGGGATTAAACCAGGGCATGGTTTCTACTTCCCTGTCTTGATAGATCTGTTTCCAATCAGGAAACTGGCGTGGTTTATTCATAACGGCTTAGTCCATAAATCCGCTGAAAAAATTGATCGTTTCTGTCAACGCCACAATGAAGGCGTCGATTTCTTCTTTGGTGTTGTAGAAGTAGAGACTTGCCCGTGCGGTACCCGGTACGTTGAGGATGCGGTGCAACGGTTGCGTGCAGTGATGCCCGGAACGGATAGCGACGCCTTCGTGATCGAGGAGGGTGGAAACGTCACTAGAAGCGAGTCCTTCAACATTAAAGGAGGCTAAGGCGGCTCTACCTTTGCCGTCGGTGCTGGGTTGGGGCCCGTAGAGGGTGAGATTGGGAATGGTGCGGAGTTGCTCAAAGAGGTAGGCGGTGAGTTCTTCTTCGTAGGCGTGGATTTTGTCCATGCCGATGCTAGTAAGATAGTCTACTGCTGCACCAAGGGCGATCGCTTCCCCAATGGCTGGCGTCCCCGCTTCAAACTTGTGGGGCAAGTCGGCATAGGTGAAATGGTCGAGATAAACTTCGGAAATCATCTCACCACCCCCCATAAAGGGCGGCATCGCTTTCAATAGCTCAAGCTTGCCGTAGAGGAAACCAATCCCAGTCGGGGCGCACATCTTATGTCCCGAAGCCACGAGCCAATCGCAGTCAATTGCCTGCACATCAATGGGCATGTGGGGAATACTTTGGCAGGCATCGATCAGTACCTTTGCGCCGTGTTGGTGGGCGATCTGAGTAATTGCTTCTACTGGATTAATACAGCCGAGGGTGTTCGAGACGTGAACAACACTCACCAGCTTTGTTTTCTCAGAAATTAGCCCTTTGAATTGTTCTAAATCGAATTCCTGGGTTTGTGTCAGCCCGACGTGCTTCAATACCGCCCCGGTTTTTTGAGCAATAATTTGCCAGGGAACGAAGTTGCTGTGGTGTTCCATCACCGTCAGGAGAATCTCGTCTCCTGGCTGCAAGGTATTGAGCGCCCAACTGTAGGCAACCAAGTTAATCGCTTCACTAGCATTACGGGTAAAGACAATCTCTTGCCGGGAGGCGGCATTGATAAAGCTAGCGACTTTGTCCCTTGTCTTCTCATACGCCTCTGTTGCTCTAGCACTTAGGGTATGAGCGCCCCGGTGGACATTGGCATTATCCTTTTCGTAGTAGTTCTGTAGAGCATCAAGTACCGCCAAGGGTTTTTGGGAGGTGGCGGCGTTATCTAGGTAAACTAAGGGTTTGCCTTGTACTTCCTGATGGAGAATTGGGAAGTCAGCGCGGATGCGATCGGCGAGGCTTCTTTCTTTGGTGAAAGTCATAACTCGATTGGGAAACGGGGATTAAGGGAACTACAGATGGACGCAGATATTTTGGCGCTGTGTCTCGTAGCTAATTGAAGATAAGTTGTTGATTATTTACTCATCTTGGCAACGTACTTAGTCAGTGTCTCTCGCAGAGAAGATACGGGTATTTGCTGGATAATTTCCGCCGCAAAGGCATCAATCAAAAGATTACGCGCATCTGCTTGACTCAAGCCACGGCTTTGCAGATAAAAGACTTCTTCGGGTTCTAACTGGCTAACTGTGGCACCGTGAGAACATTTGACATTATCAGCCGTGATTTCGAGCTGGGGTTTGGTATCTACCCGCGCTTTGGGAGAGAGGAGTAAATTGCGGTTCAACTGCTGAGCGTTGGTTTGTTGCGCCGCTTGGGGGACAAAAATCTTACCATTGAAGATTGCCTGAGCCTTGCCATCCACAATGCACTTATGCAACTGATGACTAGTGCCATAAGGCTTTGTATAAGCGATCGCACTATGAGTATCTGCCAGTTGTTCCCGCGCGATCGCCGTTAAACCATTCAGGGTTGTTTCCGTCTGTTCACCTGTTTGTAACGTCTCCAAGTTATGCCGCGACAACCTTGCACCCACGGTTATAGCATTACAGCTATAGCGACTATCTCGCCCTTGCACCACCGCCGTCTTCCCAATATGAACCGCCGCGCCACTCTCCCGTTGAATCCGGTGGTGGCGAACCTGCGCGTTCTCCTCCAGCACAATTTCCGTAACACTATTAGCGAAATATACCTCTTTTTCCTCTTCCTTTGCGCCCTCTGCGCCTCTGTGGTTCGTATACTCCTCCACCACCGTCACACTACTTCCCGACTCCGCCACCACCAAACAACGCGGCTGAGAAAGTGTATGCTCTCCAGCAGAGATAAACAACAGATGAATAGGCGTCTCGATGCTAACGTTACGGGCTACCCAAACCACTGCTGCATCCGTCAACCCCGACGTATTCAACACCGTGAAGACATCTTCAACACCTTCAGATTTAGCCAGATAGTTGCCCACCTGCGAGCGATGGGTAACGGGTAACTGTGCCAAATTTGTCACTACCACCCCTTCCGGTAACTCATCGGTGGCTGACAATTGCGGTGCATAGGTGCCGTTGACAAACACCAGTCTGAGCGCGGCTTCCGGTATTGTTTCTATCGCAGATGCTGCCAACTTTATTGGTGTTGGCGCTTGAAAATCAACTTGCAACAGAGGCGACAAATCTGTAAACCGCCACTCTTCATCCTTGCGGGTGGGAATGTGTAGTTGATCAATCCCGGAAGAAGCGCGATCGCGTAACGTTTGCACCAAGACGGCTAGCTCTGGTTCTAAAACTTGCAGCTGTAGTTTCTGGCATTGCTGCAACAATTTAGCCAGATAAGCATCGCGGGTACTATCAGCTTTAGAGACAATCGCCTCGGTACTAGGAGAAGCTTGAATGCTCATCGCGTCGCCACCTCCGCCGTCATCTCCTGATCGATCCAGTCATACCCGGTTTTTTCTAGCTCTAGGGCTAATTCCTTACCACCAGACTTGATAATGCGTCCGGCGTGCATTACATGAACAAAATCCGGTTCAATGTAAGTCAGCATCCGCTGGTAGTGGGTAATCAAAATCATCGCATTGTCAGGACTTGCCAACTGATTGACGCCATCAGCAACAATCTTCAACGCATCAATATCCAAGCCAGAATCCGTCTCATCAAGAATCGCTAGCATTGGCTCTAACAAAGCCATTTGCAAAATCTCGTTGCGCTTCTTCTCACCACCAGAGAAGCCCTCATTAAGACTGCGTTCTAAGAAGCTAGGATTCATCTTCACAATGTCCAACTTCTCATGAACTAAGTCTTCAAAATCGAAGACATCTATTTCCTCTTTCCCCTGATTTTTCAGGCGAGAATTGTAGGCGACGCGTAGGAAGTCTAAATTGCTGACACCGGGAATTTCCAACGGGTACTGGAAGGCGAGAAAGATTCCCGCGATCGCTCGTTCTTCCGGTTCTGTCTCCAAAATATTTTCGCCTTTGAAAATAATCTCGCCACCCGTGACTTTATACTCCGGGTGTCCAGCGAGAACCTTGGAGAACGTACTCTTCCCAGAACCGTTGCGCCCCATTACTGCATGAATTTCCCCGGCTTTTACTTCCAGGTTCACGCCCTGCAAAATCTCTGTGCCATCGACTTCTGCCGTCAGACCGCGCACTGATAAAATTACTTTGCTATTTTCCTTAATCATCGCTAACCTCTAAACTCCTCTCTTGCCCCTCTGCACTTCCCTTTGCGACCTAGGGCGTTGAACACACCAAGCCGCAAAGGATAATGCCCACTATAGGTAGCAAAGTTATTAACCCACACTGCCTTCCAACTTCAGGCTGAGTAGTTTGTCTGCTTCAGCCGCAAACTCCATTGGCAACTCGTTGAAGACATCCTTACAGAAGCCGCTCACCATCATTGAGATCGCATCTTCTTCAGAAATACCTCGTTGAGAGAAGTAGAATAACTGGTCTTCCCCAATCTTTGAGGTAGAGGCTTCGTGTTCTACTTTCGAGGTGTTGTTCTCCACCTGGATGTAAGGGAAGGTGTTTGCTTGGGCGGTGTCGCCAATCAGCATCGAGTCGCACTGAGAGTAGTTCCGTGCGCCTTCCGCCTTGGGACTAATCTTCACCAAACCTCGGTAGCTATTTTGAGAACGACCCGCAGAAATTCCCTTGGAAATAATGGTGCTACGGGTATTTTTGCCGATATGCACCATCTTGCTTCCGGTATCTGCCTGTTGCTTGTTGTTGGTGAGGGCAACGGAGTAAAACTCACCGACGGAGTTGTCACCCACCAAGACGCAACTAGGGTACTTCCAAGTAATGGCGGAACCTGTTTCTACCTGCGTCCAAGAAATTTTGGAGTTGACGCCTTTACAGAGTCCCCGCTTGGTCACGAAGTTGTAGATACCACCTTTGCCGTTTTCGTCGCCAGCGTACCAGTTCTGCACGGTGGAGTATTTGATTTCGGCATTGTCCAACGCCACCAACTCTACAACAGCCGCGTGTAATTGGTTGGTGTCATACATCGGTGCGGTACAGCCTTCCAGGTAGCTGACGGAAGCGCCTTCTTCGGCAACAATCAAGGTACGCTCAAACTGCCCAGTATCTCCGGAGTTGATGCGGAAGTAGGTAGACAGTTCCATCGGGCATTTGACGCCTTTGGGGATAAACACGAAGGAACCGTCACTAAATACGGCAGCATTGAGGGCTGCATAGTAGTTATCCGCAACGGGGACAACGCTACCCAGGTATTTCTTAATTAACTCGGGATGTTCTTGTAGGGCTTCGGAGATCGAGCAAAAGATCACGCCGGATTCTGCTAGTTTGTCTTTGAATGTCGTCGCGATGGAAACACTATCAAAGATGGCGTCTACGGCAACATTTGCTAGACGCTTTTGCTCAGAGAGGGAAATCCCTAACTTCTCGAAGGTTTCTAAAAGGGCAGGATCGACTTCATCGAGACTATCAAGCTTTTGGGCTTTCTTTTTGGGAGCCGAGTAATAAATAATATCTTGGTAATTAATGGGAGGATACTCGACATGCGCCCATTGGGGTGCCTTCATCTTCTGCCATTGCCGATACGCTTTGAGGCGGAACTCCAGCATGAACTCCGGTTCGTTCTTTTTGGCAGAGATGAGGCGAACTACATCCTCGCTCAAACCACGAGGAAGGGTATCTACTTCAATATCGGTGACGAAACCGTATTTATAAGGCTGGTTAACAAGTGTCTTTACGGTGGCAGTCATTATTAAATGTTCTTAGTGCTTTCTACAGGAGGCTTTAAGGATCAGCGGTGGGTGCGGGTTGGCGTCAAGCAGCAACTATCTTGAGCTGAAGACTAAAACAACAACCCTGTTGTTTAACTCCATTGTAAAATACAATAACAATAAAGATGTTGTCAAAGTCCGAATTGGGATTTTTCCCTTGCCTTTCAATGCTGCTCTTACACCAAAGACGATGACGATCGCGCACCAACCTTCCACAAAACAAGACATTCTGCAACATTTACTAAAACACGCTTCAGCAACGGCACAAGATTTAGCAGAAGCCTTGGCGGTGAGTCCGCAAGCCATTCGGCGTCATCTAAAGGATTTAGAAGCAGAAGCGCTCATTGAGTATCAGTCGGTGCAAACGGGTATGGGGCGTCCTCAGCACGTCTATCAGTTAAGTCAAAAGGGACGCGATAGCGTAGCGGCGCTTTCAGCGCATCGCTTCCCCAACCGCTACGGTGAATTTGCCGTCTCGCTTTTGGATACCTTGGCAGAAACTGTAGGCAAGGAGCAGGTTAGCACGATTCTCCGCAAACAATGGGAACGCAAGGCGATCGAATATCGGCAGCGTCTGGGGAAGGGTTCTGTACAAGAACGGGTTGCCAATTTGGTAGAGCTACGGAAAGCAGAAGGTTATATGGCAGAGTGGCACAAGATAGAACATCCTGAGCAAAATCCTCAAACTCAGTTCATCTTGACGGAACATAACTGCGCCATTTCCAATGTGGCTGAGTCTTTCCCCAGCGTATGCGGACATGAGTTAGAAATGTTTGCCGCCGCACTACCAGATTGTCAGGTGGAACGGACGCACTGGATTAATGACGGCGAGCACCGCTGCGGCTATTTGATTCGATGCAAAGACGATTAACGAATAACAAGGCTTGTTATCCTAAAAGTTAGAAATATTGCTTATAACTATGGTTAATTCTCAGCAACCCACCACACAATTTTTAACTACCGAAGAGTCAGCAGATGTTGATTTCGCGTTGCTGTCTTCCCCTGAGAAGTTTTTAACGCGATTAACGATTTCGTCCTTACGCTTGTTAAAGCACATTGGGGAAGATACGGGCATTCCGGTTGAGGAGTTGACACATCAGCAGGTGATTGACTGGTTTGAGAAGGATGGAAAGATTCGGCGGGAGCAGGGTGTTGAGGCGGCGTATTTGAAGTGGTGAGCATAGGTGTTGTAAAGACGTAGTTCCTACCTCTGTTGAGGTTTCAGCAAATCCAAGTGCAAGAAGCCAGAATTTTATGATTCCAGCAATTTGTATTTGCTGTTACAAAGGGCTTAGACGCGATCGCGCCCAACCTAGTCTTCAAAGCTAGAACTTACCTAAAATGTAGCTACCAGATGAGCTGAATCGATGAAGAGGTAAGCCATGAAGCATGTGGAAGTAGAAAAATTTAAGACGCGATCGCTCGATTATCTAACTGGGAACGAACCACTAGCGATCGTGCAAGATGGCGAGGTAGTAGGGCATTACTACCCAAAGAAGCGGACAAAGCAGGAAGAAGTCAAACGTGCCGTGGAGCGTTTAGATCGAGCTGTTAAGCAAGCATTAGCGGAAACGGGTATGACAGAAGATGAATTTGCCGATCTTTTTGATTTAAGCAAGCCGTTTCCCTATGACAATGAGACTAGTGATTGATACTAATATACTGGTCGGGGAACTGCTGCGGGAACGAGGCAGGGAACTGATCCAACATTCTGATTTAGCTCTCTCTATCACTGAGCGAATTTTGGATGAAACTCAGTATGAGTTAAGACGCCGACTGAGAGCAAGAGTACGTCGAGGTGGACTCACTGAGGCAACTGCACAGGAAATTTTAGCATCGGCAATGCGCCTCATTGAAACTAAGATTACCTTGGTTGCAGAAGCGGAGTACAGCCACTTAGAGACAGAAGCGAGAAACCGGATTCCCAGAGATCCAGATGATTGGTTTACCGTCGCTTTAGCCTTGGAGATGGAGGCGGCGATTTGGACTCAAGATTGCGATTTTTTGGGATGTGGTTGCCCAACTTGGACAACCCAAACGTTGCTGATTCAGCTCAGAAACGCTGATTAAGGTTCCCTCATAGGGCAGGGAGTTGCTTTGGCGGCGGTTAGGGCTGAGGATAAAAGCGCGATCGCATTTTCTTTTTGATCATCTTTCACATATAGTTGAGCAATTTTCGCTAAAGCTGAGGCTTTTGGTAAGCCGCCCTGAATCGGATCAATCCTTTGGGCGATCGCGATCGCTTGTTGGTAGTCTCCAAATCTGGCAAGTTGCACCGCAATTATTCCTAATTGGCGCGCTTTTTCCTGAGGATTATTTAAAGTTTGAATCGTCTGAAGTGCCTGGGTTAACGCCGAAGTTGACTGCTCTTTTTGTCCAGCTTTTTGATATTTTTCGACAATTTCAGTCAGAGCAGACGCCTGAATCTCAGGATAGGCAATAGTTTGAATCAGGTCAATAACTTGGTTGTAGGAATAGATTGTTGTAGAGGCGATCGCCAATTTTGCCAATGTCTCAGCTTTTTTCTGCTCGTTGTCGATAGTTTGAGCAACTGCCAGGGCTGGTGCTAAAACAGCAGCTACTTGCTCTTTTTGTTCTGCTTTTGCCGAATCTGAAACGATATTAACCAAGGCTTCCGCTTGCCGATCAGCCGAGTCAATATTACTTACCAGCTGAAGTGCTTCAGCCAAAGTCTTTGCGGCTAACTCTGGTTTGTCTATGTCTGCATAGGCGAGGGATATGTGACTCAATTGTTCTACTTGCCCAGGCGTCTCTTCTATCGCCTGGGACGCTTGCAACGCCTGAGACAATACATTCGCCGCTTGTTCGGGTTGCTTGGCTGAATACAGAGCGGCAATTTTGGTTAAAATCTGGCTTTTGAGCGTCGGGTCTTCTATTTCTTGAGCAATTGCTAGGGTTTGCTCATATTTCCCCGTATCTGCGACTATTTGCATCAACGCATTGGCTTTAGACGATGCCGTCTCAATGTTGGCAGCGATTTGCAAAGCTCGATTTTTGTCACCAGCGGCGAAATACATTAAGGCGATACGAGATTTTGCTCTGGCTTTGGGGTAGTCTCCCCAGATGGAGTCCAGCACTTGAAAGGCTTGCTCAGGTTTGCCAATTTCTGCGTAGCGAACAGCAATTCTTTCTAATACAGTGTCCTTGATAAATTCTGCTCCCCAGATGGAATTGGAGACTTGTAGGGCTTGAGATAGAGTTGCAGCCGCGTGGTTATTGAGTCCCGCTTCTTTATAGTTCAAGGCGATCGCCTCTAGTAGCATCGCTTTGTCAGGGGGGGAGTCGATTTTGTCGGCAATCTTTAAGGATTGGGTAAAGAGTGCAGTTGCCTTGTCCTCCTGTCCCGCTTTAACATAGCTAGCGGCGATTTCACTGAGTACCCGTGCTTGAAGAGCGGATTTCCTCATGGCTTGAGCCGCTTCCAAAGCGCGATCGCTTTCTCCAGCAGCGACGTAGCCAGTCGCGACATCAGCAAAGACACCACTGGCACAACGCCCTCCTCCAGAACATCCAGTACTCACAAGAGTAATCGCGACGATTAGTAGGAGGTTGAGTTTCATGTTTAGTCAGGCTACCGGATGAATAAAACTTACGCCAGTAATTTGCTTGTCCGCTATAGGTAGCAAGCCGCCGTACCATACCCCTACAGATATTGCTTCTTCAGCAAGAAAAGGCGTAAGTCAGAGATGAATACGGCTTTATTATTCCCGATTCCGGCTTACAGATCACAATCTGCTGGAGTAATGCCGTTGTAACCTAGTCTCAGTTCTTTACTAGGTCACTACTTTGAGCCTCAAGCTTTTTTTCCTGCGTCATGGGCAAACAACTTGCAGCCGGGAGAATGTCTACTGCGGTTCCATCGATCCAGAACTCACACCAGAGGGTATTGAGATGGCGCAAGCGTTTGCGGCTACCTATCAAGCAATGCCCTGGGCAGCAATTTTTTGTAGCCCAATGAAGCGAACAATCGCCACGGCTAAACCGTTATGTGAGGCAGTTGGCTTACAACCAGAACAGCGGGAGGAGTTGAAGGAAATTAACTATGGGAAGTGGGAAGGGAAATCAGTGGAAACGGTTTCCCATGACTACCACGATGACTATATCCGTTGGTTAGCTGATCCGGCTTGGTATCCACCAACTGAAGGGGAATTAGCAGTGGCGATCGCCTCCCGTGCCTTACAGGTGATCGAAGAAATTAAGCAAAGCTACAGCACGGGTAATGTACTCATCGTCTCTCACAAAGCGACAATTCGGATTACTTTGTGTAGCTTGTTGGGCATTGATGTGGGGCGCTTTCGTTATCGCTTAGGCTGTCCCGTGGGATCAGTGAGCGTTGTAGAGTTTGGCGCTCATGGCCCTTTGCTGCATGCGTTGGCAGAACGTATTCACCTCGATGAGCGTCTGCGTTCTTTGCCAGGTACTTAAGGAGCTAGTAAGTCGGCGAATCAATCAAACTTTGCGTTGCCATGTAAATTTTTAAAGGTTCGTAGTCAGGGCTTTAGCCCCATTTTGAGGAATTTAGCCCTCACTACAAACCAATAATTTTTACATGTCCTCCTGAGATAGATCCTGCTACTGAATTGTTTCTAACTCATAGAGGCTAAGACAACTTAATAATTTTTTTAACCGCCTTAACTTCTTACTAATATTTATCCATGATTCCTACTGTTGATACAATTCCACTGCTGCAATTAGCGTCTGGCGATCGCCTCGAAATTCAAGTCTACAAATTCTTTGGGACTCAACCCGGCAAAAAAGCGTATTTACAATCCAATCTGCATGGAGCAGAAATTGTTGGTAATGCCGTTATCTATCAGCTCATTGAATTTTTGATGACTTTAGATGAAAGCCAACTCAACGGTGAAATCTGGCTGGTGCCTGTTTGTAATCCTTTAAGTACTAGTCAGCGGACTCATTTCTTTTCCACCGGACGTTTTAATGTTTACGACGGCAAAGATTGGAACCGGATTTTTTGGGATTATGAGAAAGAGTGCCAGGATCTATCTGAGTTTGCATCTACTCAAATCAATCTTGAAATTGCTGAAATACGAAAAAATTATTTACAACGAATTATTTTAAATTTAGATAAACAACTCGATAAAATCAAGGCTCCTAGTAGTGTTCCTCACAATGAGCGCTATCGCTATCAGCTCCAATCCTTATGTTTAGACGCTAATTATGTCATTGATATTCATAGTTCTAGCAATCAAGCTCTAGATTATTTGTATTGCTTTCAGGGAAGAGAAGAAAGTGCGAATTTTTTCTTGCTTGATTACGGAATTGTCATGAATGAATATGACGGCGATGCGTTTGATGAAGCCTTTATGAAACCCTGGCTGGCTTTGGAAAGGGAGTTATCAGGCTTGGGTAAAATTATAAATTTTGATGTAGAGTCTTGGACGTTGGAACTAGGTTCTGGAATGCAAATGAATCCAGAATCAGTGAAAAAAGGAGTCGCTGGAATTAAAAACTACCTTGTACAACAAGGACTTTTACAAATTCCTGGCTTTCCTCTGAGAGATGCAGAGGCTAAGGAAATGAGTTTTATCCAAAAAAATCAAATTAAAAAATACTACGCTCCAGCTGGTGGAATGATTCAAGAAAGGGTGCCATTAGGCAGTGAGGTTAAAGCCGGAGAGCATTTGTATCAAATTATCAGTTTTAAGCAAGTCGGAAATTTACCTGCTGTGATTGATATTTGTGCAGAAACAGCAGGGTTAGTATTTGATGTTTCTACTAACTATGCTGTTAATGAAGGCGAGTATGTTTTGTCAGTGATGTAGCCCACTCGAAGACGTTTCACCGTAACGTCTCCTTGATTTCCTTCTTGAGGTTCACTCTTCAATCAGGCTGAGGAACTTGCGATCGCGACGTAGGGATTCGATACTAGGATCGCTTTGTGCTAAGGGACGATAGCGATCGCGGTTGAGCTGGAGGGCGTGTTGTAGGCTTTCTAGTCCCTGTTCGGTATTCCCAAGTTGGGCATCACAACAGGCTTTGCTATACCAGGTGTCGGCGTTATTGGGTTTAATTTCCAAGGCTTTTTCGAGGCTGGCACTTGCGTCTTGATAGTGTCCTAATTGCTGTAACACGGTGCCTCGGTCGTGCCAAATCCAGCTCCCAAGCTGATGATACTGCTCCCCCCAGATGCTCCAATCGGGCATGACTTCTAGGGCGCGGTTGTAGCTATTGAGAGCGTCTTGATAACGATTTAGGTGCTCAAGTACCTGCGCTTGTTGATACCATGCCCAGTAGTGCAAGGGGTAAAGCGCGATCGCCTCTTGGTAGCAACTCAAGGCTTCTTCGTAACGTTCCAACTCATCGTAGGCAATGCCTTTGTCGTACCAAACGATAGCTACATAAGGATTAATTTCTAAAGCTCTTTGGTAACACTCAATTGCTTCGTTCCAAGAATTTAGACCATCGAGGGCTTTGCCTTTGTGGTACCAAGTGATGCTGACATTGGATTTGATATCTAAGGCTCTGTCGTAGCACTCCAGGGCTTCTTCATTGCGACTCAATTGGCGGAGTGCTTCCCCCCGACGATCCCATATCCAGTAAGCAGAGGAACGTATGTCCAAGGCTTTGTCAAAGGAAGCGATCGCCGCTTCATAGTCATTGAGGTTATACAAGGCAATGTAACCCCGGTTGTACCACGCCCAGTAATCCTGCGGTCGTTCTGCTAGGGCGTTATCCAAAGCCGCGATCGCCTCTGGGAAACGTCCCAACCGCTGCAAGGTACGGCTACGCTGATACCATGCCCAGTAATCCTGCGGTCGTTCTGCTAGGGCGTTGTCAAAACTGTAGAGGGCGTCTTCATGGCGAGCCAGTTCATCTAAGGCAATACCGCGTTGGTACCACGCCCAGTAATCAGCTGGGCAGATGGCGATCGCGTTGTCGTAGCAAGCCACCGCCTCTTCATACTGCGATCGCGATCGTAATGTTTCTCCTTGCTGGTACCAGTACCTGTAGGTGTCAGCCATTGGTGCATTACTCATAAATACTTAAGACGAACCTGCGAACGTGCTATTAGCAAGTCTGCAATGGCACATTATGCCACTGTTAATTAGGCAGAGGGGAAAACTTTATCTTAAATGGATCAAGGCTTGATAGCGCTCATCCTGATGCAGATTGGTAAAGTCAGGGTTTGTAGCCACACTGTCTTGGTAGCGCCTAGGGTTGAGGTCAATCGCTCGTTGCAAGTTGGCGATCGCGGCTGCTTTTTTCCCCAGTAGAGCCTGACAGCAAGCTCGGTTATACCAGGTTAAAGCCCCTTCCGGTTCCGCGTCTAGGGCGTGGTTGTAACACTCAATTGCCTCCTGATAGCGGTGCAGTTGCTGCAAAACCTTACCTAGCTGATACCACGCCCAGTAGTCAGAGGGCTTGACGCTCAAAGCTTTTTCATAGCAGTTGAGGGAATCTTCCAGGCGTTCCCAATTTCGCAGGGCATCTCCCTGGCGATACCACGCCCAGTAATCATTTTTTCTCAATTCCAGAGCAATATCAAACGCCGCGATCGCATCTTCATAACTTCCCAACCGCCGCAGGGCTTCCCCACTGCGGTACCACCCCCAGTAATCCGTTGGTTGCACATCTAAGGCTTTGTCAAACGCCGCCAGTGCAACTTTGTAATCCTGCAAATCTACCAAGGCAACACAGCCGCGATTGTACCAAGCCCAATAGTCAGAGGGACGCTCAGCTAAAGCTTGGTCATAAGATGCGATCGCGGTGTCGTATCTACCTAATCGCCGCAAAACATTCCCTTTGCGATACCACGCCCAGTAATCTCTGGGTTTTACGGCTAATGCCTGGTCATAGCTCTCAATTGCGGCTCGATACCAACCCAGCGCATCCAAAACCCCCGCTCGACGATACCATCCCCAATAGTCAGAGGGATAATATTCTAAGGCTTTGTCATAGCTAAGGAGTGCTTCCTGGTAACGTTTCTGATTCCGCAGGGCATTACCTTGTTGATACCAGCCCCAGTAACTATCAGGTCGGCACTCTAAGGGTTTAAATATCGTATAAGACATAGGCACGGATTTTCTCCCCTTGACCAACTCATCAAAACTCCTAGGTCTGAAACCCCGCCCTTCACTTCGACAAGCTACTTCGACAAGCTCAGCACAAGTCAGTGACCACTAGGACAGCTTTACACTATACGGTACAATAGTTGTGGTCACTGACCCACCCGCGACGATGGAGACATAAACCCTAACACCAAAGTTTGCAAGCACCTTGCAACGGGGAAGAAAAATCGGTAGACCGGGAAAAGAGGACGGGGCAATGGACGATCCAACCCTTGAATCACAAACAACATAAATACTTGTTGTGAGTATCGACACATGAGAACCGCAGGGCTTGCGGGGTTAGTCTGTGGAGCGAACATAAGACCAATACTCTTTGTGAGTGGAGGCAGTTGCAATGAAACAGAAACCGTTCGGCTGAGCTCACGGCCGAAGCCTAAATCGTGAGGTTTAGGAATCACCGTGGCTTTAGCCCGGTGAGGATGTCAAGGTTCATAGCGCGATCGCCAGCCGGAGCAGGGGTGCAGGGGTGCAGGGGTGCAGGGGTGCAGAGGTGCAGAGGTGCAGCAAAGAAGCAATAACCAACCCTATTCATACTTCATACTTCACCCTTCATACTTCATACTTCACCCTTCATTCACATGCTCCCAACTGATCTGCTGATTTATCGACAAAATGGGGAAACCATGATTCCCAAGCGAGTGCCGATTGACGACAACGCCATCGGTATTGCTATGGAATTGATTAATCGCTTTCAGGCGGCTGTTGGGGGGACGCAGGGGGAACTTGATAGCGAAATGCGATCGCTAGAAGGCGACAGCCCCGACTACCGTTTTAAACGGGGACTTGCCCACCTGCTCAAGAATCACTTCTGCACCTTCGAGATCGTCAGTCCTCTAGAACCGCAATTATTACGACAGCGAGTCTTTTCCCTGTCGGCAAAATCTACCCCCAGCCCTCAAGCAACCGTCAGAACCCTGGAAACGCTGTCAGCTACCCTCAGCCAGGAATTAAACCAAGACATCCACATCGAACACATTCGCAAAGGACTCTACGCCGACTTACAGGAAAATCGCATCCTGACTCAATTTGATCCCCCCGTCCCGGAAGCCTTATTGCATCGCTACAACTTATCCCAAGTGCAGGGCATCTTTTATAAAGCCAGCGAAATTAAAATCAACGCTCACCGCAACGATCCCGGAGAGTACAAATTGCTATTTCGCTACCTAAAACTGTTTCAATTGATGACCTACATTGAGGGCGATGCCGATCATGGTTTTACAATCACCGTAGATGGGCCAGTGAGTTTGTTTAAGCCGAGTACGAGATATGGGTTAGCGATCGCTAAACTCCTCCCTGCCCTGCTCCACGTCACAAAATGGACGCTCAAAGCCACCTTACAGACTCGCGATCCCTACAATGACACCTGGAAAACCGGGCAATTTACCCTCAGCGACGACTGCGGCTTAGTCACCCACTACCTACCAGGGAAAACCTACGACAGCATGATCGAAGCCTCCTTCGCCAACCGTTGGGACTCCCTAAAAACCGACTGGCGACTAGAACGAGAGGTAGATCTGATCCCCCTCCCCGGTAGTGTGATGATTCCCGACTTTCGCCTCATTCATCCCGATGGACGCGACTTTTTGCTAGAAATTGTCGGTTATTGGCGTCCCGATTACTTACAAAAAAAGTTTTCTCAAGTCCGCCGTTCGGAATGCGACAACCTGATTTTGGCAGTTTCCGAGCGACTAAATTTAGAAAAAGCCGGAGTTAAAGTAGAAAACGTTCCTGCGAAGATCATTTGGTTCAAAGACAAACTTTCACCCAAAGCTGTCTTAGCCGTTTTAGATTGATTCAAGCGTCTTGGAAGAAAGTTAAGTAGGCGCAAATCAATCAAACTATGTGAAGCAATGTAAATTTTTAAAATTGTCTCGTAGTAAGGGCTGAAGTTCTACGTGCGAGGGCTAAAGCCCTCACTACAAACCTTTAATCATTTACGCCGTCCTACTTAAGCGATCGCTCCTCTTTCTCTTCTTCTTCCTCTGTGTTCTGGTGTGCCTGGTGTGGTTAATTTATAGCTGTGGCACATCCCTAGAGAACTTCTCCCAAGCCAACCCGGCGGCATTTGCCACCTGTGAAACAAAAAACAACCCTCCTATCAACAGCACAGAATGAGACGTTGCTAGTGACAACGGATAACCGAGCAAATTTAGATAAAACGATAACTTTTCCCGCTTTGGATGTTCGAGATGGCGTTGAGCGCAGATTTCGTGAAAACGAAACGCACCCCGACCGTAGTTGAAGTGTTGAGACCAAAATTTGCGGAGAGTCAGTTTATGGGCATGATAAACGCAACTTTCTGGCAGGTAAATCATCAGATAACCACGTTGTAGCCAGCGATCGCAAAATTCCCGGTCTTCTCCTGCTGCTAAGGGAAAACTTGTATCAAAGCCACCAATTGCTTCAAAAGACTCTTTTGGCAAAGCAAAGTTGTTCGAGGCAAAAAAACGAGCTTGCTTAGGGTTCGCGTTGTAATAACTGTAAAGGTAATCAATTAATACCTGGCTAGCCGTGGAATAGAGGTTATCGGGAAGCGCATTCAGCGTCCGACCTCCAATCAGACAATCCGGCGTCAGGGCAAATTGAGCCGCCAAGGTTTTTAGCCAATCCGGTGATGGAACACAATCATCATCTGTGAAAACTAGGAACTTCCCTTTCGCTGCCAATGTCCCAGTATTCCGTGCTGTTGCTGGGCCTGCATGGGGTTGAGTCAGCAGAGTAACATCTAGTGCCTCACAAAAGGGAGTCACGATCGCTTCGAGGGACATTTCGCTACCATCATCTACCACGATGATCTCAAAGCGATCGCGAGGATAGTCAATCTTTGCGAGGGACTGAAGGCAGGTAGCCAGCCTCTCTGGACGGCAATAAGTGGGGATAATAATTGAGAATAAAGGCAAAGTTTGTTCCATCGCCAATTAACAAATTCAAATAGTTTTTTTATAAGTTAAACCTTAAAAAGGCTGACATCTCTAAATTACTTTGGTTAGTATTTAGCAGAACAAATGATTAGGCTAATTTTATCTAGTCAACAAAAAAATACCTGATGCTTTATTTTACCGTTGCCTGGAATTTTCTTCTTATTGCTTGCGGCTTAATTGGAACAGCGCTACTGAATCTCGTGCCAGCTAATCGCTTTAAACGAGTAGGCGATCGCCTCATAGCTGCCTTGTGGTTAGGAGTCGTCGTTCTTTCCATCTCCCTCCTGGCAACCTCCCTGATTCTGCCTCTATCTCCTGTCGTTGGTGCCGTTATTGCGATCGCTTTTTGCGCCTTATCTCTACTCTCTCAGGATACTCGTAAGGAAATAGTGGCGCTCTGGTTGATGGTTTCTCCCCCCTTAGTTCTAGGATTCTTCAGCCTAGAACTTGGGGTAGCGGCATTAACAACTCAACAAGTGCGATGGATTGATACAGGACTTTATCACTATGGGGCAATCCGTTGGTTAGCAGACTTTGGCGCAGTTCCAGGGTTAGCATTGCTCAATAGTCAGTTTGGTTTTACTTCGTCTTGGTTTGCCTTCGCTGCACCTTTAAATGCGGAAGTTTTGGGCGATCGCGTCAGTGCAATAACAAATGGTTTTGCCTTGCTCCTTGCCCTACTACATTTCTTAATTTGTCTAATTCACAGTTTCACCAATAAGGCACAACTCAGCGACAGCTTAGTAATAGTTGCCTCAATTTTTATCTTGCCCTTCCTGATTACCTCAGAGCTAATGTCGGTAGTTTTGGTATCGGCGTCTCCCGATATTGTCGTCATATTTCTAACTGTAGTCGTTTCTTGGTCAATTCTAATTGCATCTGACAAGAATGTAGCGCCTTTACAAGAATTAAAAACTTCTGTAGATACCAAAATCATTCCGCTAATTTTATCAGTTGGAGCAGTGACCATAAAGCTTACTGCTCTGCCGATTTTACTTATATCTAGTCTGTTCTATATTTGGGGAAAATTTAGCCTAAAACGAATTTTAGTAGGTAGCACTATCATCGTTTTGCTACTCTTGCCAATGTTTATTTTTGGCATTGTTTCCTCTGGATGTCCGTTTTTTCCGGCATCTTTTTTGTGTGTGGATTTACCCTGGTCGCTTACTGTACAAGAAGCTCAACAGAAAGCAGAAGTCACTCGTGGTTGGGGAGTTTGGTACGGTTCGCCTCCGCCTAGTGTCATTCCAGCAGTGTGGCTTTTCTGGCAATGGTTTAACTCGATTAACTCCAACAAACTGATTACATTGCTAATTTTGGTTTCTATTTTCTGTGCAGTTTACGTTGTGAGAAAATCACTAATTACTCAAAGTTACGACCAGCTTTGGATGCTAGCCCTGGCAGTTGTGGGAACAGCATTCATGATGCTGCAAGCTCCCCTGCTCAGATTTGGGTTTGGTTATATAGTGCTTCTGCCTGCCTTAACAACTGCGATGTACTGCCAAAATCAGAATAGTTTGCCAAAGCTTGCTCATCGATTAACGGCTTACTATCAACTCCGGCAATTACGTCAAGCCTCTGCGATCGCTTCGCTTTTTCTGATTGCCATAATTATCGTTATTTCTAGCAGTGATGCTAGCCAAGCCCAATTAATATTGCCGCCCAAGTTGCCGAGTGCTGAAGTCTTACCCAAACAAATCAATAATGTGAGTTATTTCTCTCCCCAAGATCGCATGGGTATTTGTTGGGGTGCTGAATTGCCTTGTGCCGCTCAACCAGACGAAATTCAGCTTCGCAATCCACAACTGGGGATTAAGGCAGGATTTGTTAGGCAGAAGACCAGATGAAGTTGGTTAACTACGTTCGTTTAATTAGATCCTGTTACTTACGGCAACTTTGCCATCTCCTCTGGGCTAAAGATGCGATAAATAACCCACTCTGGGGTTTTGGCTTTGAACTCACAGGTGCGTTTGATGTGCTCAACTAAGGTTAGGTGGTCTGTCCAGAAATCTTTTTTGCGCTCCTCAACAATGCCTAACCAATCTGCACCCTTAGCCCGCATTTCCTCAAACATTTGAATCGCCTCATTGTCGTCTTCAGGGAATTGGGGCAAGACTCCATCCTCAATTACTGGCGGAAAAACCCACCCGCGCCGTTGGCTGTAATAAATGGGAATCGGATCGCCAAGGGTATTCGCTAGGGTGACTACGAGGTCGCCAGGTTGGCTAAATTGACGCAGAGCCAGCCCCAACTTATAACTTTCGTAGGCGTAGGGTTTATACACCCATTGCAAACCAGCCTGCCCGAAGCTGGCAATGAAGAATAGGAAGGCGGCAATGATTGATAGCGAAATAGGCGATCGCCAAACTGGATTCCATAATGATGCTGTCACCAAGATCGCATGACCTGCGATCGCAGCAGCGGCGGGGTTGATCAGATGAAAGTTCCAGGGGTTATTAACTAGTTCCTTGGCTCCGATTAGGTAGTAAATGACACCACCGAGGAACCACCAGTGAAACAGCCAAGGTGCTTTACCGGAAAAGTTAACTGGAGAGTTTTGAGTCGGTTTCTCTCTGGGAGGGGGGAAAATCAGACCAAAAAATACAAGGGCAATGACGGGAGCAGTCCAAAGCCAGGTATTAAAAATATGGCTTAGACCGGGAAGGAAATAGGTTTTGCTTAACCAGTTCGTCAGCCCATCATCCCAAAGCCAGTTTCCCTCACCTGCAAAGTGATAGGGCGGGTAAGAAAGGGAAAGATGTCTTGCCCATAGGTAGTAAGCCACAACTGGGATCAGTCCAAGGACGGCAACAACCCCCAGTAGCCCCAGCTTTTTCGGATGCAGCATCTTCTTACGACCCAGAATCGTAACAATGGCATACATCATCGGCAGCCCAACGATTAACCCCGTAATTTTTGACAAAAAACCCCAACTGCCAATGACTCCAGCCAGTATGAGATAGTGCCGACGCCCAGTTTGCAGATAGGCAACTAGCATCCACAGGCTGGTTGTTACCAAGGCAACCATGGCGGGATCGGGAAGAAAAGAGCGCTCAATAAAGATGCTTCCTGGTAATAATGCCATCACCGCCGCACTCATCAGTGCGTGTTCTTCATCCCAGACACGACGGACGAGTTGATAGAGGGCAAAGATCCCCCATAAACCAAACATTACGGCGATCGAGCGACCAACCCAATCCTGTTGACCAACAATGGGATACAGTAACGCTGCCAGGTAACTGACTGTCTGGAACTCGCGCCCTTGATAGCCAGGCCCAGCCCCACCCCAATTGACTTCGGGGTAGAAGATATTGCGGTTGGTGCGGTAAAAGTTATCCGCCATCATTGCGGTGCTAGACTGTCGCCAGCTAAAGGCATCAATAAACGGCTGGTCGATTTGATAAAACCGTAAGATTGCCGCAACAACTAGAATGAACAGAATATAAAAGTTGAGGCGGAAAAAACGTAATTTCATTTCGCATCCTGACGTTTACTTAATTGTGGCGTAAACGAAAGGCTCAACCTTTTAGAGTTGATGGGTTTGAGAGCGTTTAAGGCTGGATAGCTGTACGCTACCCATCTCCCAGCGATAGGGTGGAGCAAGGACACCTTTGGCTCCCATTTTTGAACGCACTAATAATGGATAAACGTGCCAGTGGTAGTCGTAGGCATACGCCCAGTTCTGCTCGTAGATTCCAATATCGACGTAGTAGCGCCCACCATTGAGATCGAGGCGATCGCAATGTAATTTAATCTGTCCTTTGCCCTGAATTTGCTGTAGCGAGGTGGTTAGGGGCAGGCTGACTTCGCTGGTGCGCCCAAGGGTTGCCGTGCTGGTATCGAAGCAAATTTGACCCTCTTCATCGCTAATGGTGACGCTGAAAATGGGAGCCATAATGAGCTGCGTTGCCAGATACTCAATCTCCACCGTCAGGGCTTCTCCACTCTCGATTTCTGATGCTGGTAGCAAGCGCACGTCGGTAATTTCGACATCCAAAGAGCCAAAGCGGTTTTCATGGAGTCGCAGCTCAGTACCTGCCGAGGTCAGTTTGGGAGGGCGTACGGGGGTGCGTTGCTGCGTTTGCGATCGCATCTCGACCTTGTACTGCCCCGCCACAACGTCTGGTTCCCCATACGCCACAATTTGCCCCTGACGCAACCACAACGCTTGGTCGCAGAGTTCCTGAATTTGTTGCGCGCTGTGAGAAATAAGGACTATTGCACAGCCGGAAGTTTTCAACTGGGCAATTCGTTCTAAGCACTTTGCCTGAAACGAAAGGTCGCCCACCGAAAGAAACTCATCCACTAAAAGCACATTGGGGTCAGTGTGGACAGCCACCGCAAATGCCAAGCGCATCTGCATCCCCGTGCTGTAGGTACGTACTGGGTTGTCAATAAACTGCTCTAACTCGGCAAACTCTACAATGGCATCAAAGCGCCGCGCTACTTCCCGACGAGTCAGACCCGCCACCACGCCGCTGACACCAACATTTTCTCTCCCAGTCAAATCGGCGTGGAAGCCAGCACCCAAATCCAGTAGCGCCCCAATTCGTCCATTGACTTTTACTCTTCCCTCATCCGGACGTCCGACGCCACCAATAAGCTGTAACAGCGTGGATTTACCTGCGCCGTTCTTACCGATAATCCCTAACATCTGACCTGGAGAGACAGTGAAGCTGACATCGCGCAATGCCCAGAAACACTCTAGGGGTTTCATGCGCCGCAAACCCGACAGTGCTGCTTCCATGATGGTGACAGGTCGTTCAGCATGGTAGCGGTTGAATCGCTTACCCAGTCTTTTGACGATAATGGCTTCAGGCATTTAGAGTTCCTCCACAAAGCGATCGCTCTGCCGCCGAAAAAACTGCAAACCAATGGGTAAACAAACTGCCATTAAGACGGCGATAATTACTAATGGTTGCCAATTGGGTAACGTTCCTTGTATTAGTACATCCCGATAAGCGTTGACAATATGTACTATCGGGTTGAGGTTGTAGAGGTACTGATAAGCGGCGGGCACGTTATTGATATCGTAAAAAATGGGCGTCAGATAGAACAATAGCTGTAGCAAGACACCGAGCGTGTGCTGGGTGTCCCGAAACGTGACGTTCAAAGCAGCTAGTAAGTAGGCGATGCTAACGGTTAGGGCAAACTGAAGCGCCTGCAAAAGTGGCAGAAATAGGATGACAGGCTGTAGCTGAACTCCATCGATCAGCAGAAAGACGATCAAGACGGGAAGCCCTAGCACGAAGTGAATCAAGCCCGTTGTCGTAATTACTACGGGCAAGATGGCTATTGGGAAACCGGGTTGTCGGATTAGGGGACGATTGGCGATGATCGCCCCAGTGGCTTGGAACAGGGAGTTTTGAAACCAAGTCCAGACGAGCAAACCAGTAAACACAAACGAAGCGTAGTTGGGTATGGAAACGGGTAGCACAATCTGGAAGACAAAGACAAAAACTGCCAGTTGTAGCAATGGGTTAATCAGCGTCCAAGCGATTCCTAAGGCTGACCGCTTGTAGAGCAACTTCATATCGCGAGCAACTAACTCTCGCAATAGGTCGTATAGATAGGCTAACCGCCACTTATAGAGAGGATCTGGGAATTTCCGCTTAGATAGCATGAGCGTTCAATTTTTTGATACGGGGTAAAACTCACCAACGTTTGCATAGTTAGGTGTCTCCGCTAAAATAAGCTTTGATGTTGTGGTATCCACTCGTTGGGAAACGGGAATATAAGGGGCGCTACGACCTTCGCCCTTGACTCGTTGGCGAGACTGCCATAGCGACCAAGGTCCCGCTAGATTCCCAGCTATATCCAATAAGATCATCGGGATAGGATGAGCGCAACGACGTTGAAACCGTTCTCTAATTCGCTGCATTTGCCACATCGGCAGACCAATTGCTACAGCCAGTAATCCCCGCAGATCGCGATCGCACAAGAAAGTTGTTAGATGATAGGAGATGATTCCCTTGCTGTAGTTGTAGAGTTGACGGCGTAGAGCCGACATATCGCGGCGGTGCTTGTGCCAAACCAGTGCCGCAGGTTCATAAACGATCGTATAACCAGCTTTGAGTACCTTGTAGAAGATATAGATATCTTCTCCAACGCCTGAAGGCATACCTGGGCCGAGTGCTTCATCCATCAAACCAATCTCAGGATGGCTAAAGATAGTCGCACGGAAGGCAGCATTGGCAGTTCCACCAAGTTCCCAAGTTGGTACAGAGTGCATCCAAGAGTGTTCAAACCAATCTCCGTCAACCTCAAAGCGATTAAAACCACGTCCTAGACCGCCACTACCATATTGCTCAAATATTTGCTGTGACTCGGTTTGTAATTCTCTAGGCAAGATATTTCCACTTACCGTCATCACGTCAGCGCGAGCGAAGGGTGCGATTAATTTTTCCAGCCAATCAGGGAATATTGTCACATCATCATCTACTGTGACTACGATGTCCCCTTTACTGACGATAATACCTGCATTGCGAGCATAAGCTACCCCTTGTCGTGGCTCGCTCACCAAGATTACCTCTGGGAACTCAGCTACTACAGGTGGAGTTAAACCCGAAGTAGGATGGTTGTCCACAACAATAACTTCTACCTGACGGAGTGACTCCTGATCGACTAAGCTGCGGAGGCATTTACGTAGATCGTCAGGTCTGTCGTATGTTCCTACCACGATAGAAGCTGAGACATTAACAGGCAGCTTAATAGATTCTGCCTCCTTAGGTTCAGTTGGCGTGTATTGCTGCTTCAGTAGGGCGATCGCTTCCCTGGCGCACTCATCTACATTCACTCGTGGGTCGGCTTGGAGTAGTTTGATACCCAGAGAGTCAACAATTGCCTCGCACAAGCGAGTTACGCTAATGGGCTGGTGTTGATCTTCAATATCGAAGCTCCCAATTGCTGAATGATTCCAGGTAACATAGACGCGCACATTTGCATAGTCGGTCGTGTTAACTATCGGCTGTAGAGGTTGAGTTAACTCAACGGTACGCACGGCGATCGCGTCTGGAAGTTTTGGAGGCTCTGTAGAGGGTACAGGCTTTTTTGGTACTTTAATGGGTGGAAGAGAGCCATAATCTTGGGCGATCTGGGCGGCAACCTTACTAGATTTCTGATAGGTTCCCAAACCCGTAAAGCACCCCATCAGTTCTGCCCAAATCAAATCGCGAGGGAAGCGGGTTGGATACATGAAGGACATAAACAAGCGACGGATATGCCAAGACCACAGCCAGGTTAAACCGAGCCGCAGGAAAGAAAAGGCTTCTTCAGGATGCAATCGGATACTGCACATGAAATAGGCAAACACGGCACCGTTTGCATGTAGTTGCTTTCGCAATTTCTCATAATCTCGTCGATGGCGGTGACGGACGATCGCATTAGGCTCATAAACCAGCGTATGTCCTCCCTTTACAACCCGGAAGAACATCTCCAAATCGCCAGCACCATTGGTGAGAGTCCCAACATCCAAAGCCGGATCAAAGTAACCCACTTCCGCAAACACGCTGCGACGGTAAGCCATATTTGCCCCTGTACCGTAATTACCTGTGGCAAAAAACCACCACGGCGTCTTCGTATTCGGTTTGACTTCATACCACTTACGCTTAAATCCCTTGCCAAAGCCGCCTTGCATCTCAAACAAAACTTGTGCTTCTGTTTCCAGTTCGTAAGGCACAACTAAGCCGGTGATTGCCATTACCTCTGGATTTTCGATGAATACCTTGGCTAAAGCTTTTACCCACCCTGCATCGACTACGACATCATCATCGGTATAAGCAATAATTTCGCCTCTCGCCTCAATGATGGCTCGGTTGCGTGCCCAATCTAGACCAGGACGAGGTTCTGTCACATAACGGACATGGGGATATTTTGTCTGCACCAGACATTTAGTCGCATCACTGCTAGGGGCATTATCCACAACCAGAATATCGAGGGCTGGATAATCTAGAAGGCTGAGAGCATCTAGACACAGGGCAAGATCGGTAGGGCGATCGCGCGTACAAACCGCTACCGTCACTAACGGCAACGTCCCGCTATACTGTGGCGGTGGCACGTCAAACAAATCTTCAAGCCGCAACTTTTCTGGTCGTGGGGGTGCTGCTAATCCATTCTGCAAAAGGTGGTGGATGATAGACCAGCTATGCTGTTCCAGAATCAGTGTGCTTAAAGTTTTTGCACTCACACAACCCGCCGTCACAGGTGCTTTGATATACCCAATGGGGGCACCATGTAGGCGAACTAGTCCTTGCAGCCCCATATAGCCATCTAAACCTTCAAACTTAACGAGCGGGCGGCTCAATTCGATATCCACCACTTTGATTGGATTAAGCATAAGCAAAAGCTCTTGGAGTAGAGACAACTAAAGGTTTAAGCAGCAAGCAGAAATAGAATTATATTGAACCGCTTCAATCCCCACCGTTAAGGTTGAGGAGAGCAAAGGAAGCCGAGAAATAGGGACAGCAGGGGGAGAAGGTCGCTTCATTTTCCCGCAAAAAGCTAGGGAGTATTAATCAAAGGGATTTGATATTACTAAAAGCTTTGACTTTGGGTATTTGAGAATACAGAAATTCAGTTTTTTCTGAAGGGCGAACTAATTTACTTAATCGCCACCTCTCATATAATTGTGCAGGAAGAAATCGATGAATGTTCGTTCGTCTAATAATATTCACTGTTGTCATTTCTCGTTCCGGGGCTCTCAACGGCAACGGAGGACAAGAATCGGAAGCAATGGTCGAGGTGACGGCTTGAACAATAAGCTGAAAGATGCTGATGATAGTCAAGGCGTAAAGATGGTGGCGCAAAAGCATCATCACTGTATCTAGCTTTAACGCTTCGTACAGCCAGAATAAGGTTCTGCTGACGTTACCGCTTCGACTATTTTTTGCCGCTAGATACACATAGAAACTACTGCTAGACCATCGATAAGTTTTGGGCAGAATCTCAGGTGATTGTTGGCGGACGCTTGCCATAACCAGAGAATGAGACTTTGCCATTAGTTCATCGTTGCAAGACATGCTGCTGGTTATCTGTCGGTAGCCGACAAGAAACTCTGGTACTACTCGAAATTGATAATGTTTAGCTATACGTAGGTAAATCTCCCAATCCTCGCATCCCTGAGCATTTTGTTCTTTTAAGTGGCGATTGTAACCGCCAACTTTCTCAAAGCAAGCCCGACGGATTAGAGAAGAACTAGCATTACCGATGAAATACTTGTAGACAAGGGCGGCGCGAATTTTCCCCTGTAGGTTGGAGTTATAAAATCCTCCCGTGAGTCGATCTTCTTCATCAATATCCACTGACCAGGAATAAACGACTCCCACCGAGGAGTCTGCTTGTAGCATACATTGCACTTGTTTTTCCAGATTTTGAGGATACCAAATATCGTCAGCATCAATCGGTGCAATGTACTCGCCTCGCGATTTTTCTATGGCTAAATTCCGAGCAGCGGCAACTCCGGCATTTTCTTGCTGCAAAAGAATAATTCGGGAGTCTTTTTGGGCGATCGCCTTGACAACTTCCGCTGTCCGATCTTGGGAGCCGTCGTCAACGACTAAGACTTCAATATTTAAGTAGGTCTGAGAAATTACTGAATTTAAGGTTCTTTCTATAAACTTTTCAGCATTATAGGTAGGTATAATTACTGAAACTAAGGAAGAATGATAATTATTCACACAAAAGCAAGACAGACTTATGGCGCTGATAATGGCAGAAAATTACCGGAGTTAGACATTTCTTCACTGAAACTTTATTTCTTCTTTATAAAAATGCGGCTAAATTATAAAGATTGTGTGAAGCAATCACCGTATAAACATTGATTACGGAAAGTCATCTACGATCAAAGAAATTAACAAAACTACAGACCTTTGAGCGCAATAAGCTGCATTTAGTCAGTATGCAGAAGAAAAGGCAAGTGTTACCAGGGGCTACGCCTGACCAGCAGAGAAAATTTTCTAGTAGATACTACTTAGTCTCAAGCGGATTTGAGAGAACCAAGAAAACTGTTGTATTAAGTAAGTCTAAGTAATGCTCTTCCCTAAAAAGCCAACAATTTCGGTGATTATCCCGGTGTACAACGGAGGCACAGCCTTTCGGGAGTGTCTGTCAAAGTTGATGGAAGCACAACCTCAACCGGATGAAGTGATTGTCGTAGCCGATGGCGATACGGATGATTCCTGGCAACTTGCCAAAGAGTTTGGGGTAAAGGTGCTAAGACTTTCTGTTTGTTCCGGCCCAGCTAGGGCAAGGAATGTGGGGGCGCAGGCGGCAAGGGGTGACATCCTTTTTTTTGTGGATGCGGATGTGGCGATTTGTCCGGAGGCAATAGAGCAGGTGGCGATCGCGTTTTCCCAGCAACCCGACTTAGACGCGTTGATCGGTTCCTACGATGACGCACCTGGGGCAAAGAATTTTCTATCGCAGTATAGAAACCTGTTCCACCACTACACGCACCAAATTGCCTCCACGAAAGCCTCTACTTTCTGGGGCGCTTGCGGGGCAATTCGCCGCGACGTTTTCCTCAGGATGGGTGGCTTTGACGAACGTTATCGCCAACCCTCCGTCGAAGATATCGAACTCGGCTATCGCCTGTGCCGTGCAGGCTACAAAATTCAGCTCCACAAAGGGTTGCAGGTAAAGCATTTAAAGCGTTGGGAAGCAATCTCCCTGATCAAAACAGACTTTTTTAAGCGAGCGCTACCGTGGACAGAACTCATCTGGCGCGATCGCCTCTTAAACAACGACCTTAACCTCCGCACGGAAAACCGCATCAGCACAGTCTTGGTTTACGGGCTAATGATGTGCTTAATTGCCGCCGGATGGTCTGTTGCTTTTCTCGCTGTCGCCACTGGACTTGCCCTCTTACTCCTGGCACTCAATGCCCCCCTTTACCGCTTCTTTCAAAGTTGTCGCGGTAAGCGTTTCGCCCTACGCACTATTCCCTGGCATTGGCTTTATTATCTCTACAGCGGGCTTGCCTTTGCCACTGGCACAGTACGCCACTTCCAAAAACGCCGCGTCTTAGCAGTGCAATTTTCGGAAGTTTTAGAAGTTCGCTCTGATATAACAACCGCCCTGGAGCTTCGTTAATTGGAACGCCATTCTGCCGTGATTATTGGTGCTGGCCCTGCTGGTTTGACGGCGGCTTACGAACTGGTCAAACAAGGTATTCAGCCAATTGTATTAGAGCAAGGTGATAAGGTGGGTGGCATTGCTCGGACTGAAACTTACAAAGGCTATCGCTTCGATATTGGCGGACATCGTTTCTACACCAAAGTTGAAGCCGTGCAGCAGCTTTGGCAAGAGGTGCTAGGAGAAGAATTTCTGAAAGTTCCTCGGCTGTCGCGGATCTACTATCAGGGTCGATTTTTCAACTATCCTCTTGATGCCTTTAATACCTTATCCAACCTGGGCATCGTTGAAAGTGGGCGGATTCTCCTCAGCTACTTCAAAGCACAATTGTTGCCGCTACCTACTGAAGAGACTTTGCAAGATTGGGTAACAAATCGCTTCGGCAAACGTCTTTTCCAAACCTTCTTCAAAACCTACACAGAAAAAGTGTGGGGAATTCCCTGCGACAAAATTCAAGCGGATTGGGCAGCACAGCGCATCAAAGGACTGTCCCTGACGACAGCTATCCTCAACGCTTTGTTTGGTAGCAACAACACAAAAACCTTAATTAAAGAATTTGACTATCCTGCCTTGGGGCCAGGAATGATGTGGGAGCGGTTCACAGAAGCGGTGGAAAGCCGAGGCGGAAGCGTAGAGCTAGAGAGCAGCGTCATTCGTTTTGAGCGTCAAGGCGATCGCATCAAAAGCATTACAGTTCGACAAAATGGAGAAACTCGCCAAATCGAAGGCGACCACTTCATCTCCAGTATGCCCGTAACCGCACTCATCAATCGCCTCGATCCCCCCCCACCAGCAGAAGTCGTGCAGGCGGCAAATAGCCTCAGTTATCGGGCGTTCATGATTGTGTCGTTGATTGTCAACAAAGCAGACTTGTTTCCCGACAACTGGATCTACATTCATAGCCCAGAGGTGAAAGTCGGGCGCATCCAAAACTTCAAAAATTGGAGTCCGGCGATGGTTCCCGACCCCAATAAGACTTGTTTGGGAATGGAATACTTCTGTAGTGAAGGCGACGAACTTTGGAAGCTGTCTGATGTTGAGTT
Source organism: Kastovskya adunca (assembly GCF_059505785.1). Lineage (NCBI taxonomy): Bacteria > Bacillati > Cyanobacteriota > Cyanophyceae > Coleofasciculales > Coleofasciculaceae > Kastovskya > Kastovskya adunca. Next base: position 52,456 of record NZ_JCACLG010000004.1, read on the forward strand.
GCTTGATTTAGCCGCCCGTGAGATGGCGAAGCTGGGTCTAGCAGAGGTGAGTGACGTAGAAGATGGTGTGGTACTGCGTCAGCCCAAAGCTTACCCCGTATACGACCGTGATTATCGCCAGCATCTACAAGTAATTCAAGACTATTTAGTAACGATTGAAAACCTGCAAACTGTCGGTCGCAACGGGATGCATCGCTACAACAATCAAGACCACTCAATGCTGACTGCGATGTTGGCAGCCAGAAATATTCTGGGAGAAAAGCACGATTTGTGGAATGTGAATACCGAACGCTCCTACTACGAGGAGTTTACGAAAGAGCGTGCAGCAAAAAATGACTCCTCTCTCATCCCCAATTAATACCGAGTTGCGTTCAAAGATAGTAGATCGGTTAGATGGGGAGCAGGGGAGCAGGGGAGATGAGGGGATGGGGAGAAGCTCTTACCTCTTACCCTTCATACTTCATCCTTCATACTTCATACTTACCCTTACCACTCAGGATTCAGCACTCTCTCAACCACTGAGTCCTGAGTGCGAATAACCTTGTATCACCGCGACTTTCAACAATATTATATTTTTTATAAAAGCTCTTTTGGCTCTTAGCGGCGCTTTCTGCTTCTACCGTTAAGAGCCTTTAAACTTAAGTTATGGCAGCTATCTATATATTTAAGTAGTCGATTATCTTTACTTCCAAGGGAGCGGAGGCACAGGAGCGGTAGGTTCCGTTCTTTAAGGAGGAACTCTTCGCTATTGCCGTGCAGTCCTGTTAGTTGTTGTATAGGTACTGGTCGCGGTAGAACGCGTAGGTATCAAACAATGCGCCCGCGAAGCTACAGGTAGAGCCAATAACCAAGACACCTTGGAGAGGACAACCGCTTCCAAAAACAGCGAGAAACTTGAGCATTTGCTCAACACCCACCTGACTAAAGCTTTCGAGCGGGGGCAGGTAGCCTACAACGGATAAACTTGCCAAAATCACAGCAATCAGTACAACTGGAGCCAGAAAGCTCAGAAGCAAACTCAAAGATAGGGAACGGAGATAGTTGGGCAAGATGCTCATAAATTCAAGTGTCCGGATCTACAAAGCGATAATAGGGAACAAGGTTCAACATCTCCACAATAGGGGCGATCGCCAATTTCAGACGGAGATTTTAGAAATCTTAAATCTTCATTAACAAACTTGGTGAAAGTCTTTGAAACTTACTTAAAAGGTAATGCAGTCTTATTGGTATATAGCCTGTCAGTCAACCGAACTGAGGGAAAAACCTCTCAGCGTAACGATTTTAGCTCATCCTCTAGTGGTGTTTCGTAGTGTAAACAACACCATTGCCGCCCTAGAAGACCGTTGTGCCCACCGCAATGCCCCACTGTCTAAAGGAACCGTTTGTCAAGGGCAGTTAGAGTGCCCCTATCACGGCTGGGGCTACGGCTCGAATGGTGGCGTTACTAAAATTCCCGCTCTCTCAGAAACGGCTCCAATTTCTGAGAATTTGTGTGTCAAAAGTTATCTCTGTGTAGAACAAGACGGTTATGTGTGGGTGTGTCTTGCGCCGACTGCGGCAAGAGAACGTCCCTTAGAGTTTCCTCACCTAGGACAACCAGGCTGGACAAGTTTTCGGATGAAAACCCGCTTTCATGCCCCCGTTGACGCCTGTCTGGAAAATTTTCTCGATTGCCCTCACGCTACCTACGTCCATCGTCTTTGGTTTCGCACTCCCACCGCTAAACCTGTTAAGGCAGTGGTGCGAAGTTTGGAGGATGGTGCTGTTGCTGAATACTTTGAAGAACCGCGCGAAGGTAGTCTCGTCTGGTGGTTGCTTTCTCGCAAGCGCAGCCAGATGCAACATAGCGATCGCTTTATCGCCCCAGCAACTAGCCGCGTTGACTATATATTTAACGACCAACGGCACTATATCATCACCTCGTCCTGCACTCCAATTCACGATACCTTAACGGAGGTTTACACGGTGATTACGTTTCGCTTTGGTCGCATTGGGTGGTTAGTGCGGTTATTTTTTGAACCCCTGTCTCGCCTAATTATTCAGCAGGATGTGAAGATGCTGGCGATGCAGCAGGCAAATATCGAACGCTTTGGTGGCGCTTCCTACAAATTTATCGCGGCGGATTTACTGGCACCCTACATTGCCAAATGGCGCACCAGCCTCAAAACTGGTTCTCTCCCACCTCCGGCGGGAATGGAGCATCAAGTAGACATGCGCTTGTGATGCATTGATTACCTGTTCCAGGAGGGCTGGTAGTTGAGCGATCGCATCAAGAAAACCGAGCCACAGAAGCGATCGCCTTTTCCGTTCTGTTCAAATCAGCGATTTAGGCGTTGGGGATTATAGGGACACAAGGGAGATTTCTATATTCGCCAATCCCAACCGAGGGAGTCCTGGTGTTTAGCTAAATCATTAACCCCTTATCCCGTAACTTATGCTCAATTTGCTGCATTTCCTCGCTCGTCTCGCCAGTAACGATACCGTAAATTTCGCTATAGATTTTTCCGTACTTAACCTTCTCCTGAGCCGACAAGATCATAAAGTCCTTGCGAGCTAGTTCTGGTTTCAGGGTTTCTAAAATCGAGTCTAATGTCCCATCCATGCGGTAGCCACTGAAATATTTAGCCACCTCCTTTCCCAGCCCCAGCAGGGTATAGCGCTGCAAGCAAAGAGCAGTAGAGCCATTAACTCGAAAATTAGCATCGATCGCATAAAGCTCTCCCTGGGAGTTTTCCAGCACATCGAAGCCAATAACGCCGAAATAACCCTGCTGATGAGCATACTGACCAATGGCAGCAATCATCTCGTAGAATTTGCTCATGTCGCTTTGGCGGTAGTCAATTAGCCCTCCTAAAAAGCTACCTTCTGGGGTGACAAGTTGGATTGTCGTCCCGATGAGGCTAATATCTCCCGCCTTGTTGACATAGAATTGCACGCAGTAATTCTGCACGACATTCTTGATAAACTCCGAGACAACAATCGTATCTACCAACTTAATATGAAGGTATTGCCTGATTTCCTTCAAGCAGTAGTTCAGATCGCTAGTGTTTTCGATAATATAAGTGCCTTCCCCTGACAGTCCGTGGGACGTTTTGATCAAGTAGGGAAATTGCTCTGGTAGCTGAATGTCTTCCAGCTTCTGGGCGTGCAGATCATAGCTGGAGTATTTTGGACATGGCACTCCCAACTCGGCTAGGGTTACTTTGCTCAGTAAGCGGTAATGGGTGTCTGGATCGACGGCGTGTTTTTCAGGCTTGAGACCATCAAAGGGAAACAAAACGATAAGTTGGTCAAAGCGATCGCTCTGGCTGAGTTCATCCAGATAAGTCGAGCAATCTATCATCTCTATATTGTTTGTGTAGCTAAAGCCCAAATGCTCCCGCCAGTAGTCAACCAGCGAGTTGGGCGGCGGAATGATCACAATCCCTGGAAGCACATCACCTAGCACAGCAATATTCTTCCAAGGTTCCTTTTGACAAATTTTGTCGAAGGAGGCTTTAGTGGCTTCACTACTGCCATCTTGAAGAAAGTATTTTTTATTATTAGGGTAAGCTGCCCAACTTGCAGTTGCAGGGTAATTTAGGATGAACCCATATCGTGCATCTGTGATGTCTTGAGCAAATAGATCGGAAAAGGAATTTCCCTGAAAGTAATCAAATTCGTATGTTGAGTTCATAGAAAACTACCCAAATAAGCCAGAAAAAGAAGTTGTACAACAAAGAATATACTGATGGGCAAAAGTTCATTGTTTCCTCTGCGACCTTTTGCATTCTCTGAGTTTAACTTCTCAAAATTAACTCAATAATTAGTAAAAATAAATTAATCTTTATTGGTGTAATATAAAATTTTACATAAGTTTGTAAACAGGGATTTAGTCCTCAAAATCGAACCTAATCCCTGAATACGAACCTTTAATTATTCACTTCATCCTACTTGTTTTTGTTAGAAGTCTTATTAAATAAAATAAAAAGATTTCTGACAAAAATAAGCCTTAATCATTAACTCAAACTTGACACTACTAGGCAGAAGAAGACATAAATACGCCTTAAGTAATCAGACGCGATTATGTCGATAGTGAGTTAGTAGTCAACAGATATTTTATGCCTTACTGAAGACAAGGGCTTCTGCTTGTAAGTTACTTTCTGCTTCTTTGTTGGTAAACACAGCCGGGCTGTCCATTTCTGTAGTCATGTAAGCCACTGCCATGTCCTGGGAATTATACGCCCACCCAATACGTCCCTGATGGTCTATGAGGATGCACCCAGCCTCTCCTGAAACCTTAGATATCAAGGTGTCAATGGCTTTTTGCGCTGCTTTTTCTGGATGGGTGTTTCCAGCCATAGAATCAGTCGCTGTTTTGGCAAGAACCACCGGGATAATTGACTCGCCATCACCCGTTGTTGAGCAAGCGCCCAGGTTATTGTCGGCGTACAAGCCGCAGCCAACGAGGGCGCTGTCACCAACGCGACCAGAGGGCTGATTCGCGAGTCCTCCCGTTGAGGTTCCGGCGACCAAGTTACCGTCAGCATCTAGGGCGACACAACCAACTGTAGCGGGGCGATCCAAAACCGCCTCCTGTTCCTCCCACTCCCGCCGCTGCTCATCGCTAATCAAGTCCCTGGGGGCACACATCTCATCTCCATGCTCTCTGGCGAAGCGTTCTGCACCCCGTGAGACTAACAGCATGGACTTGTCTTCCATAATCTTCCGCGCTACCGAGATCGGATGAGGTATCCCCTGAACGGCTGCTACTCCCCCCCAACCCAGGGTGCTACCCTCCATCATTGCTGCGTCTAAGGACACCTCCCCGTCGCTGTCAAGAGTTGCACCAATGCTGGCGTTAAAAGTTGGGTTATCTTCAAGAACGCGAATGGCTGCCTCAACGGCGTCTTTTGCACTACCCCCACCAGTTAGTATGCTCCAACCTGCCTCTACTGCTGCCAAGCAACCAGCGGTGTTAGCCTTAGCCTTGTCATCTGAGATGGTTTTCGCTCCACCATGAACAATAATGCTTAGGGTCATATCTGCTATTCCTAAATTTTTGTTAGCTGTGTGTACTACCGCTGAAAGGGCAATAGTCAAATTCACATTTTTTACATTTAAAGGCAGCTTGAAAATTACAGCTTCATCCCTACAGCGTGTCTTAGCCTGTACTTAAGGAAGGTTTGTGTATTAAGCCGTTTGGTAATTTTCGATACAAAAGGATGAAGGATTACCACTGACGTTTTTTGGTGTGGCGCTTCTTGGTGATCAGTTGATCCAGTGCCGCGATCGCACTATCGACTCACTGAAACATGGCGCGATCGTTTTATTTAAATATCTTCACGTCAGATAGTTGAGGATTTTATTGTCTTGAGTTAATAAAAATGAATCGTAAACCTTAGCTGTTGCGACTATAATTTGGTCGGCTGGATTTGCATGAAATCCGGTTAATTGAGTAGATTGAATTGTAATCGGAACGGTTAACTGTAGCAATCGCATGCCGGAATAGGATAAGGCTAATTCTAGCCATTCTTCTACTGAACAATCAAAACCCAGTCTATTTTTATCGACTAATTTCGCGATCTCCCAGCAGGAAATGATGCTGATCCCTAGCGCTTCTGCTTGATTTTCCTCAATAATTTTCAGGTTTTGGGGAGTTAGTTTGGGGCTTTCGTCTACCCACCAAATCCAGATATGAGTATCTAGGATAATCATGTCAGTGCTTCCCAATCTTCTGAAGCTACAGGCTGATAAGGGTCATTATAATAAGTTACTTTTCCTTTTAGGGAATGAAGGTCAGACGAGGATTGTTTCTTAGAAACTCCTATATCATTTTTGAGAGACTGAAGGATAATTTCAATAATCTGGATTCGTTCTTCTACTGATGCACTTTGTAGCTTGCTAAGTATTTCTGAGTTAATCATCTTTGCGGCTCCCGATTTGATTTATGCTAAATAAACTACTTAACAATTTATCGTGTTGATTAGTGTCGTCTTCCTGCAATGGTTTTATTTTCACCGATACATCAGTCAAAGTTTTTTCATTTAAAACATGAACTCGCTGACACAGCAGTATTTTTGTAAATCAACCCAGCAGTTCCTACATGAAGCGATCGCCCTCTTCAGTTCCAACGTTTTATGAAGAAGGAAGTTGATAACGAAATAGAAACGGAATAAAAGCTGTTGGTGGGGAATTCAAGATCACTGCGTTTTGCCGTTAGCCTGTCGCACGCGGTTTGGGCGATCGCGTACTTCAATTCAGCTTTGGATCAACTCTCGTTTCCCCTAAAACCTCAAAGGCGATCGCTTCTCTATAAAACCAACAATTCAGCTACTTATACAGGCTGAACTTCCCTGATGTCCACACGCTCACCCGTTAAGCTAAACGCCCGCACTTCAGTAATTTTCACCCTCACCAACTGACCAATTAATTCGTTGATGTCGCCAGCAAAGAACGTCAGACGGTTACCCCGCGTGCGCCCCATAACTTGAGTAGGATCTTTAAGATTTTGTTCTTCAACGAGAACTTCCTCAACCCGTTCAAAGTAGCGTTGCGAAGCTTCAATGGCTTGGGTGGAAACTAAATGATTGAGGCGCTGGAGGCGATCGCTTTTCACTTCCTCACTCAGCTGATGCTCCCACAATGCCGCCGGAGTGCCGGGACGAGGCGAATAAGCCGCCGTATTCAACAGATCGAAGCCAATATCTTCCACCAACTTCAGCGTATTCTGGAACTGCTCTTCCGTCTCCCCAGGAAAACCGACAATCGCATCAGCACTAATCGACGCATCCGGCATATAGCTACGAACTGTCTCAATGATGCGGCGATACTTTTCTGTGGTGTAGCCCCGTGACATTGCCTTGAGAATATCGTTATCTCCCGATTGGAAGGGAATGTGGAAATGTTCGCATACCTTCGGTAACTCCGCGCAAGCTTTAATTAGCCGTTCTGTGAAGTAGCGGGGGTGACTGGTAGCAAAGCGAATCCGCTCAATTCCTGGCACATCGTGGACGTAGTAGAGCAAATCCGTCAGCGTCTGCTTGTGACGCCCCGACTCCGTAACTCCTGGTAAGTCGCGCCCATAGGCATCAATATTTTGCCCCAACAGCGTCACTTCTCTGTAACCCTGTCGCCCCAATTCTTCCATTTCGGCGCGAATTGCTTCTGGTGTACGAGATTGCTCTACGCCCCGCACGTTCGGAACCACACAATAGGTGCAGCGCTCATTGCAGCCGTAAATCACATTCACCCAAGCCGTCACATTACTATCCCGACGCGGTTTAGTAATGTCTTCCATGATGTGAATCGCCTCGGTGGCGACGACTTGATTGCCATCAAACACCTGTTGCAGCAAATCCTGAAGGTGATTGGCGTGTTGCGGCCCCATCACCAAATCCAGTTCTGGCACCCGCCGCAGCAGTTGCTCTCCTTCCTGCTGGGCAACGCAACCCGCAACTACGAGGGTTAAATCTGGTTGCTCGTGCTTGCGCTTGGCTTGTCTCCCTAGATAGGAGTAAACCTTCTGCTCGGCGTTATCCCGAATCGTGCAGGTGTTGTAGAGAATCACATTGGCGTCATTGGGGTCTTCTGACCACTCAAAGCCCATATCTTCCAGAATGCCAGCCATGCGCTCTGAGTCGGCTTTGTTCATCTGGCAACCGAAAGTGGTGATGTGATAGCGGCGGTTAGTCGTGGTCATGGACAGCTACAACCAAATTAATGGCAAAAAAGAGTAGGGACTTTATCTATGTTACCTATCCCGCAGACCCTTACATCGGGAGTTTGATCGTAAAGGTTGTCCCTTGTCCTACCACAGAAGAAGCAGTGAGCGTCCCCCGATGAGCGGTAACGATCTGCATGGCGATCGCTAACCCCAATCCAAAACCGCCTGTATATTTGGAGCGCTCTGTATGCACCCGATAAAATCCCTCAAAAACATGAGGTAAATCCGTTTCACCAATCCCAATCCCACTATCCTCTACTTGAATCACCGCTTGATGCGATCGCGTAAAAAGTCGGAGCTGAATTTTCCCACCTCCGGGAGTATATTTGCAGGCATTACTCAGCAGATTCGTCACGACCTGACGCAAAAGGTCTGGATCGGCTGGCAAATACAGGGGTTGCCAAGGTAGATGGCTACTCAGACTCAACCCCACTGCTGCCGCTTGGATAGTATAGATGTCTGCTATCTCTTTTAGTAAGCTCGTCAGGTCAACTGCGTTCAAAGATTTAGGATCTAACGGTCTTTCATGGCGAGCCAGAAGTAACAAATTACTGACGAGGGAACTCATCGACTTGGTGACATCAACAATCTTCTCCAAACGAAGACGCTGCTGCGAACCATCACCAACGGGGGACAGTAATCCCACCTGAGCATTGCTCAACACCGCCGCTAAAGGTGCCCGCAATTCATGGGAAGCATTGGCAGTGAAGCGGTGAAGTTGCTCATAGCTGTAGCGAATCGGTTGCATCGCCACTCCCCCCAAGAACCAGCCAGTGATCCCAATTATCCCTAAAGTCACAGGTACTGCTAGCGTCAAAACTAAGCGTAACTGAGCCAAACTCTCTTGAGTAGAGGTCAACGGAGTGCCAACCTGGAGATAACCAATTAACTGACTCTCTTGGTAGACGGGTAGCGTTACCTGACGAATCCAAGGGACAGTGGTTTTGATAGTGTCAAATCCTGGTGCGATTTTCAGCTCTTCTGGGGCAGGTGTACCAAAAAATTGCACAAGTTGCTCCGAAGGGCTGTACCAGCGTGCATACACCATTTCTGTATTCAGCAGCCGCGTGTTACTCCCTAGCAGCGGGACATTTTCTAGATCCAACTCCCCCTTCTGAAATTCATAGTTGGCATTAGTTGCCATCACTCTGGTTTTTTGGTAAAGCAAGCGGTCTAACTTGTCTAGCTCATCTACGATTTCCACGTAGTAAAGCAACCCTGCAAAGCCAATCAAAATACTCCCCATCGATAGGGTGAACCAGCGAGCCAGATTCCGACGGCTACGACCAAACATGGCTAAAGAAGGCAAAAGTCTGCGGGTAAATGGTAAGCAAACATGAAAAAGTCTTTCCCTCTGTTTACATTCAACTTTCCCCAGGGTTGAGGCAGTATCCCATACCGTAGACGGTCTCAATCCAGTCTGCTGCACCGACTAACTGCAAGCGTTGCCGCAGCCTGCGGACTAACGTTGTCACCGCATTGCTTTCTGGTTCTGTGCCCCATTCCCATAGAGACTGTTCAATTTGAGTGCGGGTTAAAACCTGATGAGGGTGACGGAGGAAGTACTCTAGCAACTGAGACTCGCGGGCTGATAAGGTGACACTTGCCTGCCCTCGTTCAGCGGTGAGTGTCGTCAGGTGTAGTTGCAAATCTCCTACGCCCAAACTATCTCCTTGCCACAGAGGCGATCGCCTCGATAATGCCCGTACTCGCGCCAACAGTTCAATAATATCGGTAGGCTTAACGAGATAGTCATCAGCTCCCGCATCTAATCCTGTCACTTTATCAGCGGTGGTATCCTTAGCGGTAAGCATCAACACAGGGGCAGTTTTCCCAGCTTGTCGATACTGACGACAAACATTTAAGCCGCTGATTTTCGGCAACATCCAGTCTAAGATCAACAGGTCATACTCTTTTTGGGACAGCAGCCATAGAGCCATGTCTCCATCATCGACACCATCTACAACGTGTCCGACTTGCGACAACGCCGCCTGTATTGGCTCTAATTGTGCCAGATCGTCTTCTACCAGTAAGATTTTCATAAAATAAAGCGATCGCCCTTTTCCCTCTAGAGACAGAAATCTCTGATTATGTATTCATCCTAAAGAAGCAGCATTGTTTAGCACGTCTTCCACCAGTCTGATTCTTACTGATAGTTGACCGGATCAAAGAATTCTTCTCACTTCAAACAAAGTTTTATGTCTTCACCCCAATGGCTGAAAAAATTGCCCGCTCTGGGCTTAGAATTTTGGCTCTCTCTACCTTTATTAGGAATAACTTTTTGGACGGGTGGTGGACTATTAGCTAACCAACTTTTAAGCCGTCCCTACGGTAGCGTTGATAAGCTAGAAGCTGATAGAGAGCTAGAGGTACAACTTTCCCTGACGGTGCTAGTGATTCAAGCGGATATCTATACCGATTTAGGACTAACTAAAGTTGAGATCAAAACTACCGATTCTGCTTTGAAAGAGCTGGAATTTGAGTTTCTGGTGACAGAAGTCAGCCAAGTGGAAGCGATGATTGCTCAAGAACTAAGATTGTCTCAGGAAGATGTGAGGAAACTAGTGCGCTATCGGTTGAAAAACTAGTACTCCCTAAGAATGATTTTTATAACTGATATTTCCAAAGGATGGTATTTGCGGTTAGAAGATCATCTTCCCTTTAATGACTCATACTGTCACATTCCGTCACATTTATTGGTAAGGCTAGAATAAAGACAAAACAAATTTATTTAGGATTCAATCACAAATGAAGAAGCTAACTACACTTCTAATTAGCGCTCTGCTCCTAGCTGGTGCTGCCGCTTGTCAATCCGACGTTGCCCAAACCAATACCGCCGCTCCCGATACTACAGAAGAAACTATCGGAACTCCCGCTGCTGAAGAGGCACGAGAAGGGCAAGAAGATGCTACCAGCGAAGTTCGCAGAGACCAACTTAATTCAGATATTCGGGCACGAGAAGAACGCGACCAAGCCTTGGGTAATGATGATGTCAGAGCTGATGCTGACTTAGCTAGGGAAATCGCCAGCAAGTTAGAAGCGAACTTACCTGCTAGCCTTTTGACCGTAGAAGCGGAGGAGGGTGTTGTCACTGTCGCAGGAACCGTTCCTACTCAAGAGCAGTATGAGCGCATCGAACCTTTGGCACGGGAGATCAGAGGTGTCCAGAATGTTGATATTCAAGCCAAAGTTCAACCGGCTCAACCCCAAGGTAATAACTAGACTGATCGCCATCCTATTTGGTTGATGAAAAGCTTTTTAATCAACCACAAAGACACATAGACGTGCCTTAGGGGCTTGTAAGGCTAGGACACGAATCATTGGGGATTGCTAGTAGTTAATGATTTGTTAGCTGGAAGAGCGATCGCAGGGAATTAATATTAATTTCACCGCGACCGCTCTAGCCATGCTCTATCGCTCAGTAAGAACCTAGGTCAATCTCGGAAATACTTGTGAGTAAAAGTTGCGAACAGGAATATAACTAAGGTAAAAAAAACAAGTCCAGGTTAATTGAGGCACCTATTGCCATTAACTTTTCAATCCAACAATTTTTACGGAGGGTTTCCCTAACAATTAGTTTTGATGAATTGATTGAATTAGGGAAGTTGAAACTTTCTACAACCTCTCTCTATAGAAGTTTTTGAGAGTGCTATTGATGAACGGTTTTTCGCGGACGCCCTCCTTTCTTCCCGTTATTACGAGCGGCTTTTGCTTTTGCCGTTGAGGTGGCAGAACCTCCTTTACTACCTAATTGGGCCATCCAAGCTTTAGTCCCAAATATCCCTATCATCAAAGCTGGAATACTTAAATCAACATCTAGCGTTTCCCAGTGTAGTCCCTCGCCAGATGGGGTAACTTCCACTTGTACGAGGTCATCAGTCGAGGCACCCGCTAATCCTTGAACTAACTCAGGGGGAAATAAGAAGCTGGCTCCATTTCGCAGTTCCACGACAATACGACTAGATTTTTGATCGTAGTGAACGGACTGAGCACGTGGCTCTGATGCATCAGATTCGCGTGCCGAGATCCTTGCCTTTGCAATCTCATCCTTTAAGATTTTCTCAGTTAAATTCAAGTTCTTCATGAATCTCGCTCCATTTCTTTAATAGTTCTGTCTGATGAACAAAAATTAGTTGCAGAGCTTTTTTCACATCTCCATCGCTCATATTCCAAATTTGAATGAGTGAGGGGTCTTCTGTTTCACTGCCGAGGTTGATTTTTGCTTCGCCACCCGCTTTAATAACGTGAACATGAGACGGAAGATGATCGTTGGTGTAAATGCGTACACTAAAACCATCTTTCTTCAGTACGGTTGGCCTGTAGGTTTTTATAGCTTTTTAATATATATCTGCATTGTAACTCAAGCGCTTGGGTTTTTATGCAAACGCAGAAACCTTCCTTGAGCCAAGTGAGGAAATGTCAGCCCAGAGCAAAAAATCTCTACTTCGTATCCATCCAGTTTTGCCCAGCACCAACATCAACCAGGAGAGGAATGCTTAACTGAACAGCGTTTTCCATCGTCTGGCGAATCTTCACCTGCAATTCCTCCCACTCATCGGGGGGAACTTCCAAGATCAGTTCGTCGTGAACTTGCAAGAGGAGACGTGCCTGGTAGTCTTGCAAGATATCGTGCATCTTCACCATGGCGATTTTGATGATGTCAGCACTAGATCCTTGAATTGGGGCATTGGCGGCGGCGCGGAGTAATCCGGCGTCGTAGGGGCCTAAACCTTTGAGTTTGTCGAGGTTGATGTCTTGGGTGTTTTTGCCTCGGTTCTGGAGAAGAGTGTGTGAATTGAAGTTGAAGTAGCGGCGGCGTCCTAAAATTGTTTCAACGTAGCCTTGCGCGATCGCTTCTTTTTGTAACTGCTGCAAGTACTCGAAAACTTTTGAATAGCGATCGTTAAACCGCTCAATAAATTCTTTACCCAATTGCGGCGAAATTCCTGTTTCCCGCGCAAAACGCTGCGCCCCCATCCCATAAATCACACCAAAGTTAATCGTTTTACCCAAACGCCGCTCATCTGGCGTCACTTCCTCCTTCTCAAACAGCAACCGCGCCGTTACCGCGTGAACATCTTCGTTATTTTTGTACGTCTCAACCAATATTGGCTCTTTACTCAGGTGTGCCAAAATACGTAACTCAATCTGAGAATAATCCGCTGTCACCAGCATCCAACCCGGTTCTGGAAGAAACGCCCTACGAATTTGGCGAGAAAAGGCAGTCCGGATGGGAATATTTTGCAAGTTCGGACTAGAAGAAGATAGACGCCCCGTAGATGTCGCTGTTTGGTTGAAGTCTGTATGCACCCGATGCGTCTCTGGACGGACTAGTGCTGGTAGAGCATCAACATAGGTAGACTTCAACTTAGAGAGAGTACGGTACTCCAAAACCGCATTGACAACCCCACTTTCATCTTCTTCTTGCAGCTTTTCTAACGTGGCGTGGTCAGTTGAGTAACCTGTTTTAATCTTGCGAGACTTCTTTTTACTCAGGTTCAATTTGTCAAACAGCAACTCACTCAACTGTTTGGGAGAGCCTAAATTAAATTTTTCCCCCGCCGCTTTGTAAGCTCTCTGCTCGATTGCCTCTAAATCTTTTTCCAGCGTTTGGGAGAATTGTTTCAGGTAATCTCGGTCGATACGGATACCCAGAGATTCCATATCGGCTAAGACAGGCTCCAAGGGTTGCTCAACATCCAGCAACAGCTTGTGCAGTTTCGGGGTTTGTTTCAGTTCCTCCCGCAGCTTAAGAACCAATCCAAATGTAGTATAGACATCCATCCCGCAGTAGTTAGCGACGCTGGGGATATCAATATCCGCCATCGTTTTGCCTTTCGGCACTAAGTCAGTGAATGACTTGGCAACAATACCCAGATATTTCAACGCCAAGTCACTCAAGTTATGGCTATTGTCAGGATTTAATACATAGCTTGCCAGCATCGTATCGAAGACGACACCCCGCAGGTGAATGCCCTGAAAATGCAACACTAAGCGGTCAAATTTGGCATTTTGCAGCGATTTTGGATACTTATCGCTTTCTAAAATCGGGCGCAGTGCTTCTAGAACCGCGTCCTTCTCTAAATTTCCACCCGCTTTGTGACCAATGGGGATATAGGCGACTTCCACATCATCCCGCTCAAGTTCCGTTTTACCCTTTGCCTGTTTGCCTTTAGTAAAGCAGCAGCCAATCCCCACCAGTTGGGCATCCCGTGGCTCTAAATCGCTGGTTTCTGTGTCCCAAGCTGTCGGGATTTCCGGGTCAGTGCAACCTTGCAGTTGCTTGACCAACTGAGCCAGCTTTTCGGGAGTATCAATGATGGTTGGTTGCAGCTCATCCTGAGAGGCTTGCTGCTGCTGGTATTCTTCCGTCTCCTCCGCACTGAAAAACCACAGGTCGTCGCCAGTATCGGGGGCGAGAACCTCTTCGGGGACAGTCCCCGTCGGAGCCTCTTCAACAGGGAAGCCGCCAAATCGTTGCTGAAGCTGGTCAATTTTCTTTAAAAATGTCTGAAATTCTAGCTTTTCTAAAAGGGGTTTGAGAACGTCGGTGTCAAATCCCTCTAACTTGCCCTCTTGTAGCTCCATGTTTACAGGCGCATCAAAGGCTAACTGAGCTAAGTAGCGGGAGTGTTCTGCTTCTTGTTTCCCTGCTTCTAGTTTTTTTTGCGTTGCGCCTTTGATGCTGTCTAATGAGGCATAAATTTTATCTAGGGAGCCGTACTCTTTGAGCAGGCTTACCGCTGTTTTGTCGCCAATACCTTTAACGCCAGGAATGTTGTCTGATTTGTCACCACAAAGGGCTTTGTAGTCAACGACTTGTTCTGGGGCGATGCCGAGCTTTTCTCTAACCTCTTCGGGCCCAAATTCCGTAGGGCCGGTGGAGTTACCCCGCTTGAGGAAAGTGCTGTTGAGGTAGAGGACGCTGATGCCTTTCGTGGGGTCAATGAGTTGGAATAGATCGCGATCGCCTGTTAATATCTTCACTCGATACCCTTGGGCACTAGCCTGACGAGCTAAAGTCGCCAACACGTCATCCGCCTCATAACCTGGGGACGTTACTACAGGCACTTTCAACGCCGTCACCAACTCTTTGAGGTTTTTCAGGTCAGGAATAAAATCTTCCGGCGTGTCTGGACGGTCGGCTTTGTAGGTGTCGTCCGCTTCATGGCGAAATGTCGGCAAGCTCAAATCGAAGGCGACAGCCATCGAGTCTGGAGATTCTGACCCCATCACTTCTGTTAGAGCCTTGAGAAAGCCAAAGCAAACACTTGTAGGAATCCCCGATTTCGTTTTCAATCCCCCATCTCGCCCTTTGGCAAAGGCGAAATAAGAGCGAAAAGCTAAAGAGTGACCATCAACCAGGATGTACAGAGGCTGCTGTTGAGAGGAATCAGCAGCACTTTGGGGTGCAGAGGTGGTTTGAGACATAACTCTATTTTATTTGGGATTGGAGAGGAAGGGTGAAGACAGAGTGCTGAGTCCTGAGTAAGGATTAGGGAGCAGGGGAGCAGAAAAGCAGGGGATAACTACACTCACCCTTCCCTTCATACTTCACCCTTCACCCTTCCCTTCATACTTCACCCTTCACCCTAGCCTCCGGCAACGGCTTCGCCGAACATACTTTCTTCCCTACTCAGGACTCAGGACTCAGGACTTATAATTCCGCATTTAAGCTGGTTATTAAGCATATTTACTTAACTTATTGTTCGCTCTGAGCAAACTGGCTGAAAGCAACCTGATACAAGTGTTTCATCCAATTTAGGAAACTTTTTGAGAAAGGATTCCATCTTTTGATTCTACAGAAGTACCTATTTAGAGGTATAGGCACTTTGTCAAATTATTGTTATATTTCTTAATAGCGAAAGACATATAGTCTTTAGCTGACAAGGGTTTCTGTTCTGAACCCATTTATCTCTCTTAAGTAGGAGAAAGTATCATGTCTCAGCCTGTTGAACTATCCTTGGAACAACAATTTAACCTTCGCTCATTTGAATCTCAGGTTCAACACATGAGCCGCGAACAAGCCCAAGACTTCTTGGTTAAGCTCTACGAGCAAATGATGGTGCGCGAAACAATGTATAAGGAGTTTCTCAAGCACGAATGGGGACTAGCGCCTAATAACGAATCTGAGTCATAGTCGCCGGATGTCTAGTCAGCGACCTCTTTCTCTTGCTCGGTTCCCTCCTGAGGAAAGGAGCTGGGGATGCTGGGGCGTTAACTTGACTCTCAACACTGCCTATTAGCAAGATTTGATAAAACCTCATTTCAAAAACGTTTTATCCCATTTTTATTTATTCACGTTCGTTGATGCTCAACCGCAGTTTCAATTCGTCTCAAGTGCCTAAAGCTGCGTAAAAATCTTGTATAAATAAGCATCCTACTACTACTAGCTAGGACTTCCATATTTGGAAGCTGCGTAAGGGCTTTATCTCTCGAATGTATTCTTTCGCCTGGACTCGCAAGAGGGTGTGTGTTTGCAGAAAGTTAAGCTGCTGCGTCTCAAATTCTATGCAAATCTGCTGCACGAATCGTTCTGTGACATATTCCATCACCACGGGTTGCAAAAAGAATAACCCATCTGCTTTTTCAATTTTGCCGTCTGAAATTTCTGCCATCCCTGAGGCGATTATTTTCCTCAAGAACAACCGCCACCATTTGAAACTACTTCACTTGGTCTAGCTATTGCACCGCAAGTAATCATCTTTATCTCATCCATTTATTTGTCTCGTTGGTGGGGCGATGTTCAGAGGTTATTTGTAAGGCGATCGCGCAACCAGTACATTAAGCTAACGAAGCCTGTGGCAACAAGCGTTCCCGATATAATGTAAACAGCTATTCTCTCTTGTGCCACTTTTATGGACTACCAACACATCATCACAATTGAGCCTGGAAAGCGCAGTGGCAAGCCGTGTATTCGGGGAATGCGAATCACAGTGTATGACATCCTAGAATATTTGGCGAGTGGGATGAGCGAGGCGGAAATTCTGGAAGACTTTTCTGAACTCACTTCAGAAGACATTAAAGCTTGTCTTGCGTTTGTAGCCGATCGTGAGAAAAAGTTATTTGTGGCATCGCTGTGAAACTGCTATTGGATGAAAACCTGTCAGACCGAATTGTTTCCAGAATTGTCGAACTGTATCCAAATTCCGAGCATGTCAAGACATTAGGACTGCTCAATACAGATGATGTAGTGATCTGGGAGTATGCAAAGGTAAATGGGTTTGTGATTGTTTCTAAAGATTCTGACTTTCACCAACGCAGTTTACTTTACGGTCATCCACCCAAGTTTATTTATCTCCGGATTGGCAATTGCTCAACATCGAAGATTATTCAGATCTTGAGAGATAATTTGAACACGATCAATCAATTTGGAAGTAGCGAAACACAAAGTCTTCTAGTGTTGATGTAGTGTAGAACCGCTGCACAACAACCCGCTTGCATGCTGACCGTATCGAGTTGGTTGATTGAGAACGAAAAGTTACTAGCGACGGGTGAAACGGAACATTATGTCACTTACGTTAGCGATCGCAAGTCTTATCAGTTAGATTAAGTCTGCAAAAGCAGATGGCTATCCACGTGCATAGCAAAGATGTCGATGGGGCTTTCACAATTATCGAAGTGAATGTTCCAGAGACCTTAATCCTTCAAAGTTAGCCTTCAGAGGGGGGTAGGAGGGGGTTTGAGATGGTAGTGTTAGGAAAATCCATTCTCCCTAGATATGTTTCATAGTTGCTTAATCTGCACGGATTTTACCGACGGTTTGTATCGGCTTGTGGATTTTGTGCCCAGTTTGGCTGCCAGTGGCATGAAGAAAATTGTTTTCACCCACAGCGTACCGTTATGGGAAGAGGGTGGAATTCCTCGTATAGATCAAGAAGCAATCGAAAAGGCACAAAATCGACTTCAGGGACGTTTGAAGGATGTACCCTCAGGAGTCAATGTGCAGTTCGATGTCCCATCTGGGCGTCCACTAGATACAATTCCTCAAACGGCAAAGAAGCATCAGGCAGATGTCATTATTACGGGAATGCCAGTCCGGAACTTGTTAGAAGAAAAGCTCTTTGGCAGTACGACGACTGGGTTGGCAAAAGCCTGTAATCGACCTTTGATGATTTTGCGCCCAGAACTAGTTTCTACTTATACTTGCGAAGAACTAGAGTTACGCTGTCAGCATCTATTCCGGTACTTACTGCTTCCCTACAATGACAGCCATGCCTCTAAATACCTAATCGGTAAGGTTAAGGAATACGCCCAGAATCGCCCAGACGACTCTCTCCAGGAGTGCTTGTTGATGTGGGTGGTGGATGAAGGGGGACGACGAGAAATCCCGAAGGACTATCAGCTCCAAGAAGCTCAGGAGAAATTAGCACCGATTCAGGCAGATTTGGAACAACAAGGGCTGCAAGTCTGTACAGAAGTTTGCTTAGGCAATCCATTGACGGAGATACTGGATGCGGCGTTGGAGTACGACATCAGTGCGATCGCTGTTTCTTCTGATAATCTCGGTAAATTGATAGCAGCCCGTAGCTTTGCTGGTGAGTTGTTCCGCCGTAGTTGGCACCCGATTCTTTTCTTTCCTTCTTCCAAGTAAGCGGCGCTAAGTTCTTAGTTGATTCAATCTAGTGTAGCGATCGCATTTCCCCCCTCAGTGACAAGACTGTAGGGGGCTTTTTCTATCTTTGGTTAGATTACTGCCAATAAAGATTTATGCCATTCAGAATAGGAATATATAGCTAGGGCTTCTTAGGATGAGATTAGGTGTATTTTACGAAGCTTGAACTAATAAGTCCCGCACTTTTAGGTAAATTTAGTAATTTTTCTTAAGAATAGAAAACAATGCGTCAACTACAAAACTCAACAGTAGCGACTACTATCCTTTCACTGGCTTTAACGGCATTTGCTGTTCCCTCGATTGCCGAAGCTTCTTCCAGAACTCAAAGCCTTCAGCCCTCCGCCTCACAAGCCCCTTCCGCTTTGACAGGCGATTATCAACTGGCACAAGGACAAATCCCAGATACCTGCCGCCAAGTGTCAGCAAGAGGGGTTTTGGGTATCCGGCAACAGCCATCGAGCGAAAGCCCTGTTGTGGGAAATTTAGTAAATAATCAGCGAGTGGTTATTCAAAATCGCGGTAACAACGGCTGGGTGCCGATTTTATCCCCAGTAGAAGGGTATATTCCTTCGGCGAATCTCGTCTACTGTACGTCTGCTGCCCCAGCACCGCCACCTGCCACCTCCGACAACTGCCGCCAAGTAAGAGCCAGGGGAGGGTTAAATATCCGGCGAGAGGCATCAACGACCAGTGCTATTGTCGGACAGTTCGCTAATAGGCAGCGAATTGTTGTTGAAAGCCGAGGTAACAACGGTTGGGTGCCAGTCGCATCACCCGTACAAGGGTATGTCTATGCCCAGTATCTTGGTTATTGTTTCTAAGAGTTGCTGCCATTAAGTGGTGGGTTACGGTTGAGCCGAACCCACCCTACAAATAGCGCTAAGACTAACGCCTGCGGGGGCTAAAGCGGCAATTTGTCAGTAGCAGAGGCGTCAAACTCATTAATAGAAGCTATGTTAATTTCACTCATAAAATAGAGTTATCAGAAGGCTTGACAACGATCGCCTTCGTCCAGAAAAGGAGTTTGCCTGCTGTGGTTGTACAAGTATCTGACCGTAGCTACGAAGCCAAGACCCAGGAAATTGCCAAGCAACTCCTGGAAGCCACCCGCGAGAAACGCTCCTTATTTGCCCAGATGCGCGACCAAATGCGCTGGGATGATAAGTTACTGGCTTGGGCGATGAGTAACCCGGGTTTAAGGGTGCAGCTATTTCGCTTTATCGACTGTCTGCCTGCATTGCGGAGTAAACCGGAGATTGCCCGTCACTTGCAGGAATATATGGGGGATGAATCTGTAGAACTCCCCTCCGCCCTCAAAGGGATGCTCAACTTCGCCAGTGCTGACTCCATGCCGGGACAAGTTGCCGCAACGACTGTATCTACCGCCGTGGAAACCCTAGCGCACAAATATATTGCTGGGGAAAACATCAAGCAGGTGCTGAAGACGGTTGAGCGACTGCGGAAGGAAAAGATGGCGTTTACCCTAGACTTGCTAGGGGAAGCGGTAATTACAGAAGCTGAGGCGCAGTCCTATTTAGAAGGCTACCTGCAATTGATGGAACAGCTCACACAGGAAGCCAAGCAATGGTCACCTGTGCCAGAAATTGACGTTGCCGATGGTGAGGAACTGCCGCGCGTGCAGGTATCGGTGAAGCTGACGGCGTTTTACTCGCAGTTTGACCCCCTGGATGAGGAGGGGAGTCAAGAACGGGTGTGCGATCGCATCCGCATCTTACTGCGTCGTGCCAAAGAATTAGGCGCGGCGGTTCACTTTGATATGGAGCAGTATGTCTACAAGGACATGACACTCTCCATCCTCAAGCAACTATTGATGGAAGAGGAATTCCGCTCCCGCACGGATATTGGACTCACCTTGCAAGCCTATCTGCGAGATAGCGAGCAGGATTTGCAGGGCGTTATCGCTTGGGCAAAAGAGCGGGGCTATCCCCTTACTGTGCGCTTAGTAAAAGGGGCGTACTGGGATCAAGAAACCATTAAAGCCGCCCAAAAAGATTGGTCGCAACCTGTTTATAACGACAAAGCGGCGACTGATGCCAACTTTGAGCAGATGACTCAGATCATGTTGGAGAATCATCAGTACATTTACTCCGCCATTGGTAGTCATAATGTGCGATCGCAAGCTAGAGCGATCGCTCTAGCCGACAGCCTCAATATCCCCCGTCGCCGCTTTGAGATGCAAGTCCTCTACGGTATGGGCGACCAACTTGCTAAAGCGTTAGTAAAACAGGGTCATCGGGTGCGGGTGTATGCCCCCTATGGCGAACTTCTCCCCGGAATGGCGTACCTGATTCGCCGCTTGCTGGAAAATACCGCCAATAGCTCCTTCATCCGACAAAGCCAGGAAGACCGACCTGTAGAAGAGTTAATTGCGCCTCCTGTGGTTAAGGAAAGCCAGGAAACAGGGGAGCCGGGGAGTGGGGAAGAGTTATCCAGCATGGATTACCAATTCCCCAATGCCGCCGATACAGACTACGCCCAGATCAAAGCCCGACAGGACGCTCAAGACGCCTACGCCAAAGTGCGGCAACAGTTGGGTAAAACTTACCCACCCCTGATTAACGGCGAGTATGTGGAAACAGAGGCAACGGTTAACTCCGTCAATCCCTCCAATCCTGATGAAATTATTGGCACCATCGGACTGCTTTCGATTGAGCAAGCGGAAGATGCCCTAAAAGCGGCAAAAGCTGCCTTCCCCGCTTGGCGACGGACTCCTGCACGGCAACGTGCCGAAATCCTCCGCAAAGCTGGCGATATTATGGAACAGCGACGGGCCCAACTGTCTGCTTGGGTGTCTTTGGAAGTGGGGAAAGCGTTGCGGGAAGCGGATGCGGAAGTTTCAGAAGCGATTGATTTTTTCCGCTACTACGCTGACGAGATGGAACGTCTCGACCGGGGTTATAACTACGATATTCCGGGGGAAAATAACCGTTACGTCTATCAACCACGAGGGATTGCCGTCGTTATTTCTCCGTGGAATTTCCCGATCGCGATCGCTACGGGAATGACGGTGGCGGCTTTAGTTACAGGCAACTGTACCCTCCTCAAACCCGCAGAAACGTCTTCTGTAATTGCGGCGAAAATTGGGGAAATCTTAGTAGAAGCAGGAATCCCCAAAGGCGTTTTCCAATTCATTCCCGCTAAGGGTTCAACCGTCGGTGCCCATATAGTCAAGCATCCTGACGTTCATCTGATTGCCTTTACGGGTTCAATGGAGGTCGGTTGTCGGATTTATGCAGATGCGGCAATTGTCCAGCCGGGACAACAGCACCTGAAGCGCGTCATTGCAGAGATGGGTGGGAAGAATGCCATTATTGTCGATGAAAGTGCTGACCTCGACCAAGCTGTAGCGGGAGTGGTGCAATCTGCCTTTGGCTACAGCGGACAAAAGTGTTCTGCTTGTTCCCGCGTCATCGTCCTCGAAACTGTTTATGACAGCTTTATTGAGCGGATGGTAGAAGCAACGCGATCGCTAAATATCGGTGCAGCGGAATTGCCCAGCACACAAGTCGGGCCAGTGATCGATGCTACAGCCCGCAATCGCATCCGTGACTACATCGAGATAGGGCGTCAAGAAGCCAATGTCGCGTTGGAAATGCCTGCCAGCGATGACGGTTACTTCATCGGGCCGGTGATTTTCCGGGATGTCTCCCCCGATGCCAAGATTGCCCAAGAGGAAATCTTCGGGCCCGTTGTCGCCGTCATGCGGGTGAAGGATTTCCAGGAAGCCCTGAATGTGGCTAACGGCACCAAGTACGCCCTCACAGGCGGCTTGTACTCCCGCACCCCATCCCACATCGACCAAGCGACGGCTGAGTTTGAAGTCGGCAACCTCTATATCAACCGCACTACCACCGGGGCGATCGTTTCCCGGCAACCCTTTGGCGGCTTCAAGATGTCCGGTGTCGGTTCCAAAGCAGGTGGGCCCGATTACCTGCTGCAATTTCTCGAACCCCGTGCCATCACTGAAAACATCCAGCGGCAAGGTTTTGCCCCGATTGAAGGAGCTGAGTAACTAACGATTCCAATTTCTTGAGATTAAGGCGATCGCGTAACCACCTAATAGCAGCCAGATTACGATCACGATACCCGCTGCCACCCAGTTACGCGATTTTTTCCCGCTCATTGTTGCCGCTTTCTCCCGGCATTCTGTCATCACTGCTGGGGGAATCAGCTTCACTACCAGCCAAATCCCCAATGGCACAATCAGCAGATCGTCTAAATAACCGATTACAGGAATAAAATCTGGAATCAAGTCAATGGGGCTAAAGGCATAGGCGACCACAGCCGCCGCTAAAATCTTCGCATACCAGGGAACCCTAGCGTCTTTGCAGGCAAGGTAGACAGCTAGGGTTTCCTTTTTTAGTTGCCGTAGCTGCCTTTTGATTCCCTGCATACTAACTATCCCATTGAGGCGGAAACAGGCTGTCTAACCGCTTCCCGCAGCAATTCTGCCTTATCGGTTTTTTCCCAAGGCAGATTTAACTGGGAACGCCCAAAGTGACCATAGGCAGCAATATCTTGATAGAAACGACCGCCCCGCTCTGCTGGCAAAGAGCGCAAGTTAAACGTCTGAATAATTCCGGCTGGGCGTAGCTCGAAATGCTGCTTCACCAGTTCCAGTAAGCGCTCTTCCTCAACGGTCGCCGTGCCAAATGTCTCCACAAAGATACTGACAGGTCGTGCCACTCCAATGGCATAACTCAGTTGCACCTCACACTTTTCGGCTAAACCAGCAGCAACAATATTTTTTGCTACATAGCGGCAAGCATAAGCAGCAGAACGGTCTACTTTAGTGGGGTCTTTACCAGAAAAGGCACCACCACCGTGGCGGGAGTAACCCCCGTAGGTATCGACGATGATTTTGCGTCCTGTCAGACCGGAATCTCCCTGAGGCCCGCCAATGACAAACTTACCTGTAGGATTAACCAGAAAACGAGTTTCTTTAGTAGGTTTAAGCTCAATGTCAGCAAATGCTGGCATGACCACGGCTTCCCAGAGGTCTTCTCGGATTTTTTCCTGTACGGCGGCTTCGTCAGTAATGTTGCCAATGGTAGCGGTGTGCTGAGTGGAAACCAAAATAGTGTCAATTCCTACCGGGCGTCCGTCTTCGTAGGTGACGGTGACTTGAGTTTTGCCATCAGGACGCAGATAGGGCAACTGTCCAGATTTGCGGACACCTGCCAAATGGCGAGAAATGCGATGCGCCAAACTAATCGGCATGGGCATCAGTTCCGGGGTTTCGTTGCAGGCAAAACCAAACATCAAGCCTTGGTCGCCAGCACCAATCGCGTCTAGCTCATCCTCACTCATGTGCTCCCGGCTTTCTTTAGCAACGGTGACGCCTTGGGCGATATCGGGAGATTGCTCATCTAAGGCAACTAAAATGGAGCAACTATTAGCACAGAAGCCATTGTTGCCATCTGTATAGCCAATTTCAGCAATTTTCTGGCGAGCCAAGTTAATATAATTGACTTGAGCCTGAGTAGAAATTTCGCCCGTAATCAGCACCAATCCAGTGTTGACAACGACTTCAGCGGCGACACGACTATAGGGGTCTTGCGTCAGCAGAGTATCTAAGATTGTGTCGGAAATTTGGTCACAAATCTTGTCAGGATGACCTTCTGTGACTGATTCAGAGGTAAATAAGTAGCGACGAGCCAATGACAAATTCTCCTTTTATGGGGTTTAACAATTAAGGGTTTGGCTAGTGTAAACAGTTATAAATTGCAATCATAACAAGATTTGCCCAGAAGCTAAATTTACTTCCTTTCAAGTATTGCTAGCGCATGTCACATTGTTCTAGCCTTGCCGCCAGCGAGGCACAGATTAGATCCCACTTGCCCATGCTCACATCCCCTACGCCTCCCGCCGGGAGATGACCAGGGGGAGCTGTATCGGCGTCAAAGGTAAGCTCGCAGTAGGTGAGCCACTTGCCGTTGACACGCCAGCCGACCTGTTCGCCAAAACGACACCAGGTAGCATAATCAATTTTTGAGCCTCCCCCAAGACTATCCCAGATGCGCTTTTTAGGGACATAACCAAAACGTCCGTTGCTGTAATGCGTCCACATATTTTCAACGGTATTGAGCACTTCACAAGGAAAGGTTCTAAAGTCTTCGACTCTGAGCCAGTTTTCTTCGACGCGATCGCATACTTGCAATAAAATTAGGCGAGTTTCCCTATCAGCCTCTTGCCATTGCTTGGCAGCGAGCAGCGCCTGGAGTGGGCGGTAACCTACTTTTACGGCGGAACTTAAATGAGCATCAGTAAGAGCAGCATTCAAGTCTGGCGCTACGGAGACAACCTCTTCGGTCGGAGCAGACTTGAGAACCTCCATCACCTCGGCAGCCGATTGATAGCGGTCTTTGGGAAAATGCTCTACAAGTTTGTCTAATACGCCTGCCAGAGTTGGATTGACGGTTATCCCCACAGGTAAGTGTTCTTGCCAGAACCAGCGACCTGACATCGGATCGTAAATGCCATCAGAGCCATCTTGCTTAGGAAAACGATTCGTCAACAGACAAATGCACGTCACTCCCAAGCTATACAAATCGCTGGCGGGGTAAGCCTTCCCCAGCATTTGCTCCATTGGGGTATAGCCTGCGGTGCCAACCATCGTCCCCGCTGTACTCATAGCGGTTACAGTTGATTGCTTAGAAACACCAAAATCAATCAACATTAATTTGCCATCACCGCGACGGCGCATGATGTTGTCGGGTTTGATGTCCCGGTGAATTACACCTCGGTCGTGGATAAACTGCAAAACTGGCAGCAGGTTATCCAAATCCGAGCGAATCTTTTTTTCGCTGAAAGCTCCTGCCATCGCCAATTCTTGCCGTAAATTCTGCCCATCGATCCATTCTTGAACCAGATACAATTGCTTGTTTTGTTCAAAATGAGCGAGTAAACGGGGAATTTGGGGATGCTCTCCTAGCTCAAACAGTCTGAGTGCCTCTTGGTTAAACAATCTTATGGCTGTTTGTAAGGTGACGGGAGCCGACTGAATGTCTGGGGAGGGCGAAAATTGTTTGACCACGCAAAGGGCGTTTAAGCAGTCCGTATCCTCGGCTAGGTAGGTTCTGCCAAATCCACCACTGCCAAGGGGTTTGATTACTCGATAGCGATTTTTTAGCAGCAGTGGAGTACCGCAAGCTTGGCAGAAGATGTTGTTACTAGGATTTTGAGGCTCGCGACAACGAGTGTTGAGGCAGTAAATCATACCTTTGGAGGATGCGGGAGGAAGGATTAAATATATCTTAAATCTTGCCTAAATCAGTCGCTGATAATTTGTTACTAAAGGCGGAGAAAGGGTGAAGATGAAGTCCTGAGTCCTGAGTTCTGAGTCCTGAGTGGGAAGAAAGTATGTTCGGCGAAGCCGTTGCCGGAGGCTAGGGTGAAGTATGAAGTATGAAGGATAAAGTATGAAAGATGAAGTATGAAAGATGAAGGGTAAGAGGTTCTCCCCTGCACCCCTGCACCCCTGCACCCCTGCACCCCTGCATCCCTGCACCCCTGCTCCCCCGCTCCCCCGCTCCCCTGCCCCCCATCTCCTCATCTTCCCATTTCCCCATCACCCGACGAGGGGTAGTCTATAAGGGAAGATTTACGGGTTGCAACTCGGAACGTTTAGGATTCAGGACAACAACTGTGGCTTTTAAAATCGGTTTATTAGGATTGGGAACGGTTGGTACGGGAACGGCGGAGATTTTGCTTGACCCCCAGGGGCGTCACCCGCTGCTGAAGGAAATAGAAATTCATCGGGTAGGTGTGCGATCGCTAGATAAACCCAGAGCTGTTACCCTCCCCTCAGAGCTGATTACAACAGACTTAGAGGCAATTGTTACTGACCCCGCTATTGATGTTGTGGTGGAGGTAATGGGGGGATTGGAGCCAGCGCGATCGCTAATTCTTAAAGCGATCGCCCACGGTAAGCACATTGTCACAGCAAATAAGGCAGTAATCGCCCGCTTTGGGGATGAGATTTTTACGGCGGCAAATGAAGCCGGAGTTTACGTGATGCTAGAGGCGGCGGTAGGCGGCGGTATCCCTGTCATTCAGCCCTTGAAGCAGTCCCTAGGAGTTAACAAAATTAGTGCCGTTACGGGCATTGTCAATGGCACCACCAACTACATCCTTACCCGGATGCAAACTGAGGGCGGTGAGTTTGCAGACATCCTCGCAGACGCGCAAAAGCTCGGTTACGCAGAAGCTGATCCCACCGCCGATGTAGATGGGTTGGACGCCGCAGATAAAATTGCGATTCTTGCCTCCCTTGCCTTTGGCGGACGCATTAACTTGCAAGAGGTGCATTGCGAAGGCATTCGTCAGGTGAGTGCCGCTGAGATTGCCTATGCGGAAAAACTGGGGTTTGTCATTAAGTTGTTGGCGATCGCCAAACGGCTAGGAAATGAAGCCGCAGGGCAACAACAAACCCCTGACACTCCTCAGGACTCAGCACACTCTTCCCCATCGCCAATTTCGGTGAGAGTCCATCCCACCCTTGTTCCCCTCACTCATCCTCTTGCTAGCATTAGCGGTGTCTACAACGCCATCTTGGTAGAAGGCGAACCCATTGGACAGGTAATGTTTTTTGGCCCCGGTGCGGGAAGTGGCCCCACGGCTAGCGCTGTCGTCTCAGATATTTTGAATATTATTGGCGTGCTCAAAACCAGTAGTGATAGCCAAAAGATGCATCCTTTGCTCAGTTGCTCCCATCAGCACTACTGTACTGTCGCACCGATAGCTGAGCTGGTCAGCCGATTTTACGCTCGCTTCCTCACCAAAGACCGTCCTGGCGTTATTGGCAGTTTAGGTACCTGCTTTGGCAAACATAACGTCAGCCTAGAATCTGTGGTTCAGACTGGTTTCCAAGGCGGTTTAGCCGAAATTGTCGTTGTCACCCATGATGTTCGGGAAGGGAACTTTAAGCAGGCTTTGGATGAGATTCGGGCGCTTGAGGCAGTAGACAGTATTCCGAGCATCTTACGCGTATTGTAAAAAATACAGCGATTTTTAGAGGAATACACTACATTCATTCATCAGTAGGGGTCAGGCACTGTGCCCAGTCTCTCAGCACAATCTGTAGTCCAAAAAGTGTGAAAAACACTGCAAGTAATCAAGAGAAAGCCATGTGTGTAGTCATACAAAGGGAGGCAAATTATGGGTATTAAAAAGTCTTTAGCTCTTAGCCTTTTCTGGCTAATCGTCCCCATCGGCACTCCCCTTACCCTGTCTCAAACTCCCAACCCTCAAGAAACTAACACCGAGACTCGATATATCTTCGGGGCACCAGCGACAACTGAAGCTATCTGCCTACCACCTGTCCTCTCGCGACTGACACGCCATCGCGTAGCGGCGGGAGAAACCCTGGAGAGTGTTGCCAGTCGCTACAATCTTGTCCCCGCTACCTTGGTTAGCGTCAATCCTGGCTTACGAGGAGGCAAACTGCCCGTTGGCAAGGAAATTCTCATTCCTCCCTTCAATGGCACCCGTGTGGAAACTCCTTCAGGTGCAAGCTGGCAGGACGTTGCAGCCGCCTATGGTGTGGGAGCGGATGTTTTATTTGAGATCAATGGTTGTCAACGCCAGCCGAAGTTAGTTTTTATTCCTAGCGCTAAACCTTCCTCAGGAGGGGGTCAGATGGTGGATACTTACACCGGATTTCCGGGTTATCCGTTACCGACTGAGGTAGCAGTGGGACTAGGTTATGGCTGGAACGGCAATCCGGAAACGGAGCAAGCAAGCTTCCATGGCGGTATTGATTTACTGGCAGATCCGGGAACCTCTGTACTTTCAGTTGCTGTTGGGACGGTGGCTTTTGCAGATCAACAAGGGGATTATGGCAATTTGGTGGTGATTAACCATGCTGGCGGACGCCAAACCCGCTACGCTCATCTGAACCGTGTGAGTGTTACCCTCGGTCAGCAGGTTCAGCAAGGCACGGTTTTAGGGACTGTCGGTTCCACAGGAAACCCCAGCATAGACCAACCCCATCTACATTTTGAAGTCCGCTACAACTCGCCCCAAGGGTGGGTTGCCCAAGATCCAGTACTACACATCAAAGCAAGACCAACTGCTCAAAGGTGATTCAGTTGCTTAGTTACTTAATGTGCGATCGCGCCTTTCAAATTGGCACCGATACTACTCAGCGATCGCTATTTGGATTGAAGTATGTATTAAGCTAATCTCGCAAAAAAAATCGACTGCTCACTGGACTATAAGCGATCGCCTATAATGCTCACACGCACTTATAGAGCATAAGCCTTTATGTCTCAGAAAAATGAGTTGATTCCCCTGTTGATTTCTCTGATTATTACCATTCTTTTGATTGGGGCTGGGTTAGGGTGGCTAGCAAAGTATTCAGAGGTGAGTGGGTGGGATTCATTTATTAGCAATCAAGATGGTGATAGCTCCCAGGAGAAAGACCAAGAAATCTCCGAGCGCTTCAGTACAGGGGAAAAAATTCTGATTCCGGG
Organism: Kastovskya adunca; assembly: GCF_059505785.1. Lineage (NCBI taxonomy): Bacteria > Bacillati > Cyanobacteriota > Cyanophyceae > Coleofasciculales > Coleofasciculaceae > Kastovskya > Kastovskya adunca. The sequence goes on from NZ_JCACLG010000004.1 coordinate 81,272, forward strand.
AGCAGCTTCAGCTAATAAGCAATCAGGCGTGGCAGCCTTGGCGCAGGGAAATTACGAGCAAGCGATCGCTTCCTTAGAAGCCGCCCGAAAAGGCAACCGCAACGATCCAGAAACTTTAATTTATCTTAATAATGCTCGTGTTGGTAAACAAAAATCTTACACAATTGCCGCCGTAGTACCAATTAATGGGTCTAATCCGAACAATGCCCTAGAAATGTTACGGGGATTTGCCCAGGCACAAGATGAAGTCAATCAATCTGGCGGAATTAATGGAGTGCCACTCAAGCTGTTGCTTGTCGATGATAGCGATAATGTAGAAATTGCAAAAAAAATTGCCTCTAGATTAGGTGAAAATAATCAAGTTTTAGCGGTTACAGGTCATTGGACTAGTGATGTCAGCTTGGCAGCAGCATCCGTCTATGATGCGGAAAAACTTGTATATATTGCACCAGTCAGTACTACTGTTAAACTTTCTAAGTTTAGTCCTTATGTTTTTCGGACAACTATTAATAACTACACGGGTGGTAGAGCGTTAGCTGATTACATGCTAAGGAAGCTAAAACGCCAAAAAGTAGCAGTTTTCTTCCTTCCTGAAGTGACTTATAGTCAGGAACTTAAGTCAGAATTCGCTACGGCTGTTTCCTTAGGAGGAGGGGACGTTGTTGCCGAGTTTGACTTGTCTAACCCTAGTTTTAGCGCGGCTCAAAGCGTTAAACAAGCAATAGAACGAGGAGCAGAAGTGCTAATGCTCGCGACTAACAACGCGGCTGTAGATAAAGCATTGCAGGTTGTTCAAGTTAATAATAAACGCTTAGTTGTTCTGGGAGATTTAGCAAACTTGTACACCAGCAAGACTCTAGAAGTTGGTGGGGAGGCAGGTGTTGGGATGGTAATGGCTGTTCCTTGGCATATTGAGGGTAATCCGCAAGCTAAATTTCCGCTTCAGTCTAGACAGCTTTGGGGCGCTGACGTGAACGGGGTGACAGCGATGTCCTATGATGCGGTACAGGCGATCGCTGCCGCCTTGAAGCGCAATCCTACCCGCTCTGGAATACAACAGGCGCTTTCTGCTTCAGACTTTTCTGCCAACGGAAGTGCTAGAACTCTGCGGTTTTTGTCTTCAGGTGAGGTGAATGCGCCTGTGCAAATCGTGAAAATTAGTCCCGCTAATCCCTCTCGCTCCGGTACTGGTTACGATTTCGTTCCAGAATCGTCAAATTGAAATTGCTCCAGTTGTAGTCATAAGTTATCGGGATTTTCTCCTAACTCCCTCAACCGCGCTGCTAACCGTTCTGCCCGTTGCTGTTGGGCTTCGGCCCGTTGGCGTTCCGTCTCGGCCCGTTGCTGTTGGGCTTCGGCGCGTTGGCGTTCCGCTTCTGCCCGTTGGCGTTCCGTCTCGGCGCGTTGCTGTTGGGCTTCGGCGCGTTGGCGTTCTGCTTCGGCCCGTTGGCGTTCCGCTTCCTCTGGTAATAAAACTAAATTGCCCTCTGGGTCAAAAAATCTCAACCAGAGTGCGGTTTCTCGGTCTATCGTTCCTTCCCAAATTCCCAGCCAAAATCCTAACGTTTCGCACCACAACGATCCTTGCTCGTTGGGGACTAATGGTTGATAGCGGAAATTAGCATCCAACCGCCATCCTTGCAACGAATCGGGGTTGAAGGGGTCGAAGACAAAATAGTCTCGCGTTCTAAAAACCCCTTCGTAAATCTCCTTTTTTACTCCCGTATCTGTACTGGCAGTTGAAGGTGACATGAGTTCAACAATCGCATCCGGATAGCGTCCATCTTCATCCCACACCACCCAACCTTGGCGAGGGCGCGTTCCATCCACGTTTAACGCAACAAAAAAATCTGGCCCTTTGAAATCCCGATTTCGTGCCTGGGTACGACTGTAGTAGACAAACATGTTGCCTCCTGCAAAATAGTCGTCTCGCTCTGCCCAGGCTTGCTGCAACGAGCGGATCAAGAGGTTCATGGCGATGCGATGGCGATTGCTTTCCAAGGGTTCTCCGTCATCGAAGATTAGATCACTAGGTGGCGGAGGCGGCACCCAGTCGGGAGTATCGGCTGTCTGGTAAATTGTTTCTGGAGTGGCATCAACTGACATATCCTAAGTCCTCCGCGATCGCACATTTCCCAGCATATCTTTTGTGCCTGCGTACTGTAATTGAAACAGAGCGCTTGTACTGCCAGCCTCAATGCCATTCCAAATATCGCTCACTCATTATTTGACTAACTATATGAGGGTAGGCACTGTGTCCCACCCTCCTAACCAATGACTTAACCTGTAACTCTAGCTACTGGTTGCTGTTGTACGTCTTTGACTGGTTCATCTTCAGGCATACCAAGGATATTTTTGTACATCTTTTCATACTCTTTAGCCGATGTCTCCCAGCTAAAGTCCGTTCTCATACCGCGTTGCTGTAGCTTCTGCCATTCATCTTTAAAGCGAAAAGCCTCGGAAGCCCGCACCATACAGGTGTAAAAATCTAACGCTTCGTAGCGGTCGAAGCAGTAGCCAGTACCAGCATTGTTAACCGGATCATTGTGGATGACGGTATCGACTAAACCGCCAGTTCGCCGCACGATGGGAACACTGCCGTAGCGCATGGCAAGCATTTGACTGATGCCACAGGGTTCAAACCGTGAAGGCATAAGGAAGGCATCACTACCTGCATAAAAGCGTCTAGAAAGAGCATCGTTGTAGAGCAATTGAGCTGACATCCGACCCGGATAACGGGATGCCATCTGCCACAGTTGGGTTTCGTAGTAGCGATCGCCTGTTCCCAACAAAATAAACTGACTATCGGTATAGGCCAAGAAGCGATCGAGAACTTGAAGCAGCAAGTCAACGCCTTTTTGATCCACCAATCGCGATACCATCGCCAAGAGGAAGGTATTGGAATTGACTTGTAATCCTAATTCTTCTTGTAGAGCAATTTTGTTAGCACGGCGTTTTGCCAGGGTATCGGCAGTGAAGTTTTGCTGGATATATTTATCAGTCTCTGGATTGTAGATTTCTGTATCAATACCATTAACAATCCCTACCGTCTTTTCACTAATAAAAGACAGCAAACCCTCTAAAGTTTCACCGTATTCCACCGTTTGGATTTGCTGGGCATAGGTAGGAGAAACCGTATTCACCCGGTCAGCAAACTGCACAGCCGCCGCCAGCGTATTGTGTCCCTGCATATACCAGGGGCACCAAGTCATCTGTTCCAGTTTCCAGCGCCACGGGCCTTGATAAGCAAGGTTGTGAATAGTAAATACTGTACTAATGTCGGACGATTGGTGCATCCACACCGGAATCATCCCGCTATGCCAGTCATGGCAATGAATAATATCCGGCTTCCAGTAGTTCCAGGAAAACTCGGCGGCACCATTAGCAAACAAGGTAAATCGCCAATCTTCATCGGGGCCACCATAAACAGAACGACCGGAGAAAGAGAGGTGCCCAAACAGGTACAACGGCACATCAGTTCCCGGTAAAACTGTCTCATAGACAGCGAAATGCTGAAACATGGCATCTCCCCACCAAATCGGTTCGTAGGGGATTTCCATCTTGTCTGACAAGAAACCGTAGTAGGGCATGAAAATCCGCACGTCATGCCCCATCTTTCTCAAAACTTTGGGTAACGACCCCACAACATCACCCATACCACCCACTTTGGCAAGGGGAGCTACTTCTGCCGCAACAAAGAGAATTCGCATATTAATTTTTGTGTCCGTTTAGATATCACTTAGTAATAGTACCTAAAGGAATGCCTCACTGTACGCGCCCGAAGTGAAATTAGCCACTCAGTACAGGCAACAAAAGCAGAGGTTTTAGCGCTCCGTCTGGCTCTCAATCTACATTCAACATTAGAGCGAGACAGTACTCACCTTAGGTGGGGGCATTAGATTCAAAAGTATTCAATGATACTTAGACAAAAAACGAAATCTCTAACTTTAGCAATCTAATATCAATAACGCACCGGGAATACAGCTCCAAACCGTCCTCCATTAATACTCAGATCAGAGAAAAATTTATGAGCAATTGACAAAACTATCCCGATGTGGTGAATGAAGTTGTGGAAGAGGCAGTAGATAAGGTTTTCTAAATTACGCTGAAATCAATTATTTATCAAAGGAGAAATTTTATGATTTTGCCACTTCTTGCTTTTTCAACTATCTTTTTGCTTCTTACAAATGGCACACTAAATTCCGAAAGGGAAACGCCTGAGGAACAATTACAAGAGGATCTGGAAAAATACCTTTCAAAACGTGGAAAACGCCGCAAAAATCGATAGTTTTGGCGAATTGTTTCGGAAAATTATTTAAAAAGAAGCGATATTCCAAAAGGATGGAGAAGCGGTGTAAGGTGATTCACTTCTTGCACCTGAAGTTTCGATCCTCGTGCATCCTGGCAAGAGATGTGTGTGCACCGTCGATTTATGGGGGAAGCCATTTTTTAGTTCTAGTTCCCCCTAATGGTGCAACTGAGATGATCTACTTCTCCATCCTTTTGTTTTTGATGATTTGAGAAACTAGGAGTTAGGGATTCTTGAGACTTTCTCGGCAAAGTCTTCACCGCGCTCAATTTGAGCAAAGATTTCTTCGAGAATCTCTTGCGCTCCCTGTTGCCGCATCCGTAGGGCAAGTTCCTTGCCGATTTGTTCTGCATCGCTGGCAGAACCCCTGATGCTATCTTTGACAGATCTCTTGCCATCCACACTGATAACGATACCGGTTAAGGTGAGTGTATCGCCTTCAATTGTGGTGTTAACGCCAATTGGCACCTGGCAACCACCTTCTAGCTGGCGCAAAAATGCCCGTTCAGCATTGCATCTTTGGGCAGTGGGAAGGTGTTCGATTGCTTTGAGCAGTTCTAAAACTTCTGTATCCCCAGCACGGCATTCAATCCCTAGTGCCCCTTGTCCGACAGCATGGAGAGAGACTTCAGGGGGGATAACTTGATGGACGCGATCGCCCATTCCCAGACGCTCCAATCCGGCAACTGCCAGAATAATCGCATCGTACTCCCCATCATCCAGTTTTTTCAAACGGGTGTTTAGGTTGCCCCGAATATCTTTAAAGGTTAGGTGAGGGAAATGGTGCCGGAGTTGAGCCAAGCGGCGCAGGGAAGAAGTCCCCACAATTGCCCCTTCTGGCAGCGTCTCAAGTTGCTTATCTTTGTGCTGTTCATGCACAACAAGGGCGTCAGCGGGATTTTCCCGCTCGGTAACGATTCCCAGTACTAACCCTTCGGGTAAGTTAGTCGGTAAATCCTTCAAGGAATGAACCGCCAAATCAATCTGTTGATTGATCATGCTCAGTTCTAGTTCCTTTGTAAACAGTCCTTTATCACCAATTTTAGATAAAGCGACATCGAGAATCTTGTCGCCTTGCGTACTCATGGTGTGGACTTCAAACTCCCGATCGGGAAAGTGTTTTTGCAGTTGTTCCTGTACCCAATAAGTCTGCACTAGAGCGAGCTGGCTTTTGCGGGAACCAATACGGATTGTGCGAGGAGGGCTAGAAACCGTTGATGAAGCGTTAGGGGACATATCACAGCAGCTTAAAAAGAGCGGATTAAAGTGGCTTTATCTAGACTATCGCAGTCAGTGACTCCCATAGCCCGACGCAACGGATTGCAATAGTTCTTCTCGGTTTCACGTTGGCGATCGCAAGCGGGTGAGATTTTCTTCGCCGTAAATATTAATAGAAATTCAGTTTTTACTTGTTTATCTGGCATTCTGCCGCAGAATCGATTGGTTAATGCCGAATGCTTTGTGTTAATCAAAACCTAAAGTTTTGCCGCAAGTTTACTTACAATGAGGCAGTTCTTGTGTTTCCTCCCTAGTCTGCCTCGTATCCCCCTATCTCCCCTGCTATTTGACGCCATGAACCTATCTTTTCTCCCTTTCCCCTCATCACCAGATCAAGAATGCAGGTATTTAATCGGGAAAACCTTTCCTAATCTTCTAGCTTCCGTTGTTCTCGGCACCGTCGCGACTCTTAGTTTAGGTTCTTCCTCGGCAACTGCTGCCCTGTTGGTAGGCAATACAAGAGGTGATAACGTTGTACTCTTTGACGATCGCACGGGAGACTTTTTGGGCGAGTTTATTCCTTCAGGTAGCGGTGGGTTACTCTCTCCCGATGACTTAAACTTTGGCCCTGATGGTAACTTGTACGTCACCAGTGGCAACACTCCTGAGACTTCCGCTGTCCTGCGCTACGACGGGAAAACAGGCGCATTCATCGACGTGTTTGCCTCTGGTAACGGCTTATTTCGTCCCTACGGGGCAGCATTTGGAGCCGATGGCAATCTCTACGTCAGTAGTTTTCTCAGCGACCAGATCCTACGCTACGACGGGAAAACAGGCGCATTCATCGACGTGTTCGCCTCTGGTAATGGGCAACCCGGTAGCTTAAATGGGCCGAATGATTTGTTATTTGGTGCTGATGGTAGCCTCTACGTCACCACTCAAGGGAGTGTGGCGGTGAATGGTGAGCCTGACTTTAGCAGGGGTTTGCCCAGTCAAGTGCTGCGTTTTGATATGACAACGCGAACCTCGACGGTATTTGTCGATCAGCCAACTCCCTCACCAGACAGTTTTGGCTTTGTCAGTTTCCTGGGGCTGGCTTTGGGAGCCAATGGTGATTTGTTTGTTAGTGACTTCGCTAACGATATCCAACGCTACAACTTAGCGACAGGAACATTGATTGATTCTTTGTCTGCCAACTACACAGGTACAGTTCCCAGTAACAATTTCATTGGTAATTTAACCTTCGGACTTGACAACACTCTTTATACTGTCGGCTTTGACTTGACGAACAATAATTTTGGGGCAATTTTGCGTTATGACGGTGTGACGAGAGAGGCTTTGCCTGCTCCAGGTAATGAGGGTGCTGTCTTTGTGGCTACTACCCCTCAATTGCTGCGTCCTGTCGGCATCACGTTTACCTCCCAACCCCTTGCCTCTGTCCCTGAACCAACGGCGACAGTGGGGTTGCTAACCTTCGGCACTTTCTTTATGGCTTCACGTTGGAAGCGTCAACGTAACTAAGGCTGAAGAGTAAGAGTACTGCGTGCGATCGCCAATCCTAATTAAGTGTGGCACTGTCTCTACCTACATGCCTAGGCGGTGTTTGCACTGATCGCCCTTTGCAAAAACCCTCACGCTCTTAGCTGCCTCTCCCGTAATCATCAATAAAACTCTATGAAGAGCATCAAAACTATTGATTCAATATGAGAGCGATTTTTTTCGGGGGAGATAGAGCAGGCGATACGGTAAGATGGCTCAAGGTCTGATTCTTCTTTCCCTGTCATTTATCATTTGTTTGCAACATTGCCGAAAATAGCTGTTGTGCCAAAGCCCAAGGTATATCTCAACGATAGATGTTGTGGAGCCTAGGTTGAGGACAGTTTGCTGAAAAGGGTCTGACTCGGCAATGTTTCAACAAGAAGGGAATGAGTATAAATATTTAGGCAATTTGGCTCGCTTTCTGTCCATCTCTCCCGAAAAAAATCGCTCTCCTAGTAACCGCACCTTCTAAACGCTCTATACCCAATTGTTCAAAGACAGCAGCGCGGAATGAGGGGTCATCAAGAGGAGCAGTTCCCAAGCTAATTAGAGGATCAGGAGAAGTTCATTGGCCCAGACCTATGGGTCGCGCGGCTGTTGAAGATCGACGACGCAGACCTTGACATAGCCGCCGAGTTGGTCTGCCGGGCCAGGGGCTCATCGGCAGACCGCAACCCGTCTGGGATCAGCCGCCCATCAGCGCCTGGGCGATGCCGACGAAGAGCGGTATTCCCAAGGCGATCGCAACCGGCGTGCCGATGGCTGTGGACGCGCCTATGTAGGCGGAGGGATTGGCCGACGGGATACCGGCTCGTAAAGTGGGCGGCCCTGAGATGTCTGAACTGGAGGCGGCAATGACGGCCAGGAGCGCGACGCCGCCAGGACTGAACCCCGTGGCGTAGTGGGCAATCATGCCGAGACCGAAGGCGATAAACCCATGCAGCAGCGGACCCACGAAGGCATATACGGCGTACCACTGAGCTACCTTGCGCAGCTCGTTAATCCTTGACCAAGCCTCCATACCCATTACCAGCATCAGTATCGAAAGCAGACCGCGGAAGAGGGGTTCGTAGAAGCTTTCAACGACACTTTCCGGCCGGGTTAGGATGCCTAGAGCGAGGCCGAGCAGCAGTGCCGATAGGGCAGAGCCCTCGAGGCTTTCCTTCACGATGGGCCATATTTTGACCCGCTCGCGCTGCTGGTCGGGATACCCGCTTGCGGTAATGCGCTGCCGGCTGAGATACTCCTGCCTGCTGGTGGGATACTTTTGCTTGGTGGGATACTCGCCTGCGGCAACCGACTGCTTGCTGAGAGACTCCTCCTTGCTGAGAGACTCCTCCTTGCTGAGAGACTCCTCCTTGCCGAGAGACTTTTGCTTGCTGGTATAAATGCTGGCCAAGACGATCGCAGTCACGAGCGCGGGGATGTCCATGAAGGGATAGAGTGCGCCGGCCCAAGGTTCGTATGCGATGCCTTGCGAGTCCAGTACCGTTATGCCGGCGGCGAGGGTAGAGCCACTCACTGCACCGAACAAGCCCCCGGTCGCAAGGGCATCCACTGTTCTAATGCCCGGCAGCTTGGCTAACGTGTAGCTTGCGATGAACACAATAAGGATCCCCATTACCACGGCGAACAGCGCAGGCAACAGCATCTCCGTCAGATTGGAATTGCGGATCGCAATGCCGCCCAACAGGCCGACTTTGATGAGCAGCATGAAGACGATGAACTTATAGATCGCATCTGGAATTTGCAGCTTGCTACCGAGGGCGGCAATGACTATACCACCGATCAGAAAGCCGAGCGTTGGGGACTGCAACTGCGCCCCGAATTTCGTCAAGAAGTCGGAAAAGAAATCCACGTTGTAATTCCTCTTTAATCAGATTTTAGGGGTCAGGACGGCAGGCAAGCGTAGCCTCAAATCCTGGGTGGCTGGCTCCACGCATCCGGGTGAGCAGCGAGTCAACCTGCCACTAAGAATGCATCTGCATCCCGGTGCGTCGTGTGCTGGAAGATAAGGTTTAGCTCCGGCGATCGCAAATGATCGCGCTAATCAGTGGTGATTCATTGGCAATGGCTTGTTGCGGCCATAGTTCACCAGTAATTGGTTCGTAAAATCCGAGCGATGCATCTGGGAAAGCGTTTTCGGGTAACCACTCAGGTGGGGAGCGCTCATTCATCATTAGCAGCAACGGACAATGGTGCATATTCGGGGAATGCATCGACTGAGCGCCCAGATTAGCCCGGTTGATGATGTCGGCATAGGTCAACACCGGACGACCTGAAGAATCTATCACCAAGTGATTAAAGGTAAAACAATTCAGGTTAAACGCCATCGTACTCACCCCCAAAGCCGCAAACCAGATGCAGACTGGAAGATAGATCCGGCTACGGAAGCCCCTGCGGTGTACAGAAAGTTCCGACGAGTCATGCGAGAGAAATTTGCCATGAATACCTCCTCCGCCTCCTCTAACGAGGAGTGATTATTGTGATAAGTGATCTTTAAAAACTTGAAGAAAGTATGGATGAAGCGCTTCATCCCTTCAGCACAGGTGTTACGCGAATACACATCGACAGGGTGTTCAGAGGTGGTCGCTCTCTGAACGGGGCTGGAAGGTGTCGCTGTCCCGCAGCAACTCCTATATATCAAGATCTATTAAGACCCGAATTTCTATGTGTTTAAGTCTATCCTTAAATCCGCACAAATTTGCGATCAATTTATATGGATCTGCTAAATAATATCAAATTCAAATCATAAGCTTTCCTTGTATTTTCAGAAAACCCGTATATCCCTGGTCAACGTAAATAGTAATCATAGAATTTCCTCTATACGCTGTTGTTATTAAGAAAGGCTTTCTATGACTGCACTTCCCAAATTGTGTTGGATGGTAAATTGAAGTTTGATTACTCTACCAGTGGACGGTACTGCAAACGGCAGAACCCTCGTCCTAGTGCCCCCTGCAAGCTGATGTTGAATGGTGGTCATAGCGCCAAAAAGATAAGTGTTTTTTATAAAATGCTTCCGCTAATCTGAGTCAATCTTTCTCAACAGAGGGTAGTAGATTCGCCGATCTTTGGCATAAACTTAAAGGCATAAACTTAAAGATATGGTTCAAGGCAAAACCATAGAATCTTGCCTTGAATTGTCACAACAGAACGCATCAAGAGGTAACCCACATGACCCAGAAAGCCAGTAAGCTCATCATAGTCACGGAAAAGTTGCTGCTGAAACAGATCGCCAAGATCATCGACGAAGCTGGGGCTACCGGTTATACGGTGATGGAGGCTGGCGGTAAAGGCAGTCGCAACACGCGCTCATCGGGACAACCCAGCGTTTCCGACACCTACTCGAATATAAAGATCGAGGTGCTCACCTCTAAGCGGGATATTGCCCTGAAGATTTCGGATGAGGTCGCAGCGAAGTTTTTCGACGATTATTCGGGCATTGCCTATCTCTGTGACGCGGAGGTACTACACGCGCACACGTTCTGAACTCAAAACCCCTTAGTGGTGCAGAAAACTAAAACTCTGTCGTCCACGGTCAATGGTCTCACAGGAGAACGTCACCACCTTTGAGAACTCAATCCGAGCGTCTCAGTCCTGCTGGTAGTGCTTCAGGGCATAAGCTTTTTCCTGTGAGAGCGATTTTTTTGGGGAGAGATGGACATCAAGCCAGCCAAATTGCCTAAATATTTATACTCAGTCCCTTCTTGTTGAAACATTGCCGAGTTAGACCCTTTTCAGCAAACTGTCGTCAACCTAGGCTCCACAACATCTATCGTTGAGATATACCTTGGGCTTTGGCACAACAGCCATTTTCGGTAATGTTGCAAATAAATAAACGCCCACCTCCTCACAAACAGAAGAATTCGGAGCGGCTTTCTTTGAAAATACTTGTTACCAGCACAGGTGAGGCAACGGAACCAAGTAAGCTTTTCCGAAGGCAAGATTTATATCAACATCCTTTAGCATTGCGGCAAAACGTTCTAACATATCCCAAACTGGATATTCTTGCCTTGCCTGCATAAAGCCCCTCTTGTCCGCCGCAGTTTTCTTTTGGACAAATGCCTTTACCACCAATGCAGACCGGATAACAGGACGATGACTTGGGTGATACGATGGCTTCTACTCGGAGTTGATAACGCCACGCACCCGCTGCCGGATGAATACTGAAGTCATATTCCTATAAGAACTGCTCTTTTTCCCTGAATCCAAATCTGGAGAGCTTGACAGCTAAAAGCGCGATCGCCCTTTGCAAAAACCCTCACGCTCTTAGCTGCCTCTCCCGTAATCATCAATAAAGCTCTATGAAGAGCATCAAAACTATTGATTCATTATCGGAGAATATTCGGATTATAATCTTTTCTAATGAAACTTCATGCTTCTTTGCTAAACCTATGAGGATAATGATGATTTTTTTCAGACTATAAATGAAGTTTATTTTAGTCGTTGTAAAAATTCATCTATCTTCATAGTTTTTCTTAGTCTTATAAAATCAATAAGCCAGAGATATAATTTTTCTGAACTGACAGGCTGACATTAAACTCAAGCCACGTCAGGAGATTTTATAAAAATTTTCCATGATTGTGATGTCTCTACTCAATCTATTCCGCTTTTGAGGAAAGGCTGCAATGACTCAATTTTCAGCCAAGATTGAGAGAATTTTTTAGCTACAAAAATTAGAGAGAAATATTTTGAGCTAATTTTTGTAGCTAAACACTTAACTCTTCCTTCATTGCCTTGTTATGCAACTCACAAATCGTATCCATTTCAGAAACTTACGCGGCGATATCTTTGGTGGGATAACTGCCGCAGTTATTGCCCTGCCGATGGCATTAGCATTTGGTGTCGCCTCCGGTGCTGGAGCTGCGGCTGGTCTTTATGGTGCTGTTTTGGTCGGCTTTTTTGCGGCGCTTTTCGGCGGCACTCCGACATTAATTTCCGAACCCACTGGCCCGATGACCGTGGTGATGACGGCGGTCATTGCTAGCCTCACGGCTGCTAACCCAGAAAACGGTTTAGCAATGGCATTTACCGTGGTCATGATGGCAGGGGTACTCCAGATCATTTTTGGTGCATTGCGCCTGGGTAGATACATTACCCTCATGCCCTACACGGTAATTTCCGGCTTCATGTCGGGGATTGGCATAATTCTAATCATCTTGCAGCTTGGCCCTTTCCTCGGACAGGCTACTCCTAAGGGTGGGGTAATTGGGACAATTCAAAACTTGCCCCAGCTTTTGAGCAATATTAGTCCCGTCGAAACCGCCTTAGGTGTTTTGACAGTAGCTATTATTTGGTTCATGCCATCGAAATTCAGGCGGGTTATTCCCCCGCAGTTGGTGGCTCTAGTTGTAGGAACACTAATTTCGCTCTTCCTCTTCCCAGGTCTTGATATCCGACGAATTGGTGAAATTCCCTCAGGTCTGCCATCCTTGCAGATGCCTGTCTTTAGTGCCAGCCAGTTTCAGACGATGCTAATTGATGCCTTGGTTCTGGGAATGCTGGGCTGCATTGATGCTCTACTCACCGCAGTGATTGCTGATAGCTTGACTCGCACCCAGCACGACTCCGATAAAGAACTGATTGGTCAAGGTCTCGGCAACCTGGCTTCTGGATTATTTGGCGGGATAGCTGGTGCGGGGGCGACGATGGGAACGGTGGTGAATATCCAAGCAGGGGGACGCACAGCCCTGTCTGGTTTAACTCGTGCCTTCGTTTTGCTTATCGTTGTCTTGTGGGCGGGAAGCCTGACTGAAGTAATTCCGATGGCGGTTTTGGCAGGTATAGCGCTCAAGGTGGGGATTGATATTATCGACTGGAGTTTCCTAAAACGTGCTCATCAGTTGTCCCCTAAGGCTGCCTTAATCATGTACGGGGTGATCGGACTCACCGTATTCGTTGACCTAATTGTTGCCGTTGGGGTTGGGGTTTTCGTTGCCAATATGTTGACAATTGAACGCCTCTCTAACCTCCACGGTAAGGATGTGAAGGCAATCAACGATACGATTACCGATGCTGATGATGAAATTCTCTTGAGCAACGAAGAGAAACGGTTGCTCGATCAAGCCAATGGTCGCATTCTGTTGTTCTACCTAAGCGGGCCGATGATCTTTGGGGTTTCTAAAGCGATCTCTCGTCAGCACGCCGCGATGGAAGACCATGATGTTTTAGTTTTAGACTTAAGCGATGTGCCACTGTTGGGCGTGACTTCTTCTTTGGCGATCGAGAATGCGATTCAAGAGGCTTGTGATAAAGGTCGCCACGTGTTCATCATCGGGGCTACGGGTCAAATTAAGCGGAGACTGCAACGCTTTGGGATTTTGGACTTGTTACCCCCGCAGCACCTGGTAACGAGTCGTTTGGAGGCACTCCAGCAAGCCGTTGCCTTAGTTAACACCAATGGAGTCCAAGGCTCTAGTAATTTCTCAAATGGGACTGTAGGACTGGATGACCCTGCATTCGGAATTTAGAGATGCTGAAACATCTAGCTAAGTAGGAAGGCTAAGGGGGTTAAGCCCTTTGTTACGACAAGATTGTCATCTGATTGTCAAACTCACGTCACATGCGTTCAGTAAACTTTCCGTAATTCGGCGTGAATTTCACTGTCGTTCTCCTCAGACTATACAAACGATGCTCTCTCGATAGACATAGCGAGAGGGCATTTTTTTTTGCTTAAACTGTGGTTGAAGGGATAGAGGAAATGCTCAGCGATCGCATACTTGTTATCTGATTGCCACAGTATTGTCATATCGGTTGTTTAACCTCAATAGTAAGCAATTGATAAAATTGCTCCTCATGCTACCCAAATGAATGATATGGATGCTCTCTTGTGTGAAGACAAGAGAGCATTTTCTTTAACCATCAAACTCCCGAAGCCTGAGTTAAATGAGGGATTTGTGGCAACGCTCTCATCATCCCTCGACTTCACTGGAAGCTAACCCTGTTTGCGGTTACGGCGGCGAAGACCAGCCACACTGACAGCAGCGAGACCAGCTAGTGCAGCCGTTGTGGAAGGCTCAGGTACGGCGGTGAGGTGCTTGACGTTCTTTTCACCAATATCGACAGCAAAGACGGCATCGTTAAAGTCGCGGTCTGAGTACTGATTTTTGCCGCCTATTGCTCTGTAAGAACCATACAAGTCCTCGAACCCTAGTAACAGATAGCGACTGTTCTGGATGGCGTAAGCAACAACGTGCTGTAAGCTATCGGGGTTAGAACTGGTTTGAGTACCAAAGATATTTGCCTTATTTCCAAGGCTGAAGCCGTCTGATCTGAGAAAGAAATCGAGTTGGGTACCAGCGGTAATTTTTCCTAGATTGACACTATCCCCTTTCTTCAGCGGTCCGCCAGGGTTAGGCAAAAGAGACTCTGGCGATGAAATGTCCTTAAAAATCAACCCGGAACTTGTGGTTTGACCTGTTGCTTCGTAAGCCAACTGATTTCTATTAGCCGCCCCTTCATTGATGAAGAAGACGCTCACATTGTAGCTATACTTCAGTTTCAAATTCTCAGGGTCTAAAAGAAATTGTCCAGCATTCGCTAATTCCATTTTTTCTTTTTGAACAAACTGCTGGAAGAAAGTATCGTCAAAGCCAGTTTGAGACTTACTGTAGACAGTTGGCTGTGTCCACGAATTATTCCAGGTAAATGCAAAAGCGGTATTGGCAGAGAGGACACCCGTCAAAGTAGTGGCGGCAGCAAGCAAGCTAGTAAATAGTTTAGTTCTCATTTTTACTCTCTATTTGAGTTAGTAGTTCTTGTATTTGTTCGTTAGATATTTACGCAATAAAGCATTAAGAACATCAAGGTTTGTTTATTTACTTGAGCTGCTTTGCTTCGTAATCTATATTTTTTATATTTCCTTTAACCTATGCATGTCCATAGTTTCTGGGATTCTTTACTGAAACTTAGTTTTAGTTAAAAACCAATTAGAACTATTGCTTACGTACGTAAACGTATAATTTAAGACAATGTAATTCAATCGCATTTTTACTGAGTAAAAAACTAAGATTGGCATTAAGAAAAAGAGGTTAAAGTAGGTTACCTAGGTATTTGCACTGTTGCGGTCGATGCCTTTGATAAATATGGTGTTTTTGGGCTTAAGTAGGCAAAAAAAACCCTACCGTTAGGTAGGGAGTTTTACTTAAGTTTTGCGGTTATTTAGTTGCAGCAGGGCAATGGCAACTTACATCTTTGTGCCGCATTCTGGGCAGAAGTTATTCGTGGCAGGGTTTTTGGCGTCGCAGTTGCTGCAATAAACTAGCTCAGTGGCTTCGATGTGGCTGCGTTCGGGCAAACCAAACATCTGGGCATTGCTCTTGCCTGGAGCGACCATGGGGTAACAGTTTTCGTTTTTAGTGACGTGAATATTCATCAGCACGGGGCCGTTGTGGGCAAGCATTTCGGCGATCGCGTCAGTGAGTTCGCTGCGATCGCGTACGATTATGCCTTTAACCCCATAGGCTTCTGCTAACTTCACAAAGTCTGGCATCCCTACTTCCATATTGGAGGAAGAATAACGCTCGCCGTGGAACGCCTGCTGCCACTGACGCACCATTCCCTGCCAGCCGTTATTAATAATCACAGTCTTCACATTGATGCCGTACTGTGTCAGGGTTCCCAATTCCTGAATGTTCATTTGAATGCTGGCATCTCCCGCGATGCAAATGACTTCCTCGTCAGGGTGTGCCATCTTCGCGCCCATCGCTGCTGGTAAACCAAAGCCCATCGTGCCTAATCCAGCACTGGAAATCCAGCGACGGGGGCCATTTTTAAGGAATTGTGCCGACCACATTTGATGCTGACCGACATCGGTAGTGTAGTAGGCATTGGGTGCCTGATTAGCCAACTCGGAGATCGCTTCCTGGGGAGAAATACTATCGGAATACTGCGGCACCATCAAAGGATAGTCCTGACGCCAACGGTTAACGCGCGATCGCCATTCTTTTGTCTGATTGGCGTCAATCGCCACGTCTAATTCTTGACCCCGTTGCAGTAAGTCAATTAATACCTGACGCACATCCCCCACAATCGGCACTTGCGGAGCGCGGTTTTTGCCCACCTCAGCCGGGTCAATGTCGATGTGAATCACTTGAGCGCGGGAGGCAAATTCATCCAATTTCCCGGTCACCCGGTCATCAAAGCGTGAGCCGACAGCAATCAGCAGGTCGCATTCGCTAACCGCAAAGTTGGCGTAGGCGGTGCCGTGCATTCCCAACATTCCCACAGCAAGCGGATGTTTCTCATCAAAGGAACCCTTGCCCATCAAGGTTGTTGTGACGGGGATTTGGAACAGTTCCGCTAGTTGCCGCACCTCAGCATGGGCATTGGACGCGATCGCTCCCCCACCGATGTACAGTAAAGGTCGCTCTGCTGTGCGAATCAAATTCAACGCCTGGTTGATTTGGCGCGGGTTGCCCTTAACAGTAGGGCGATATCCCGGCAACTTAACGCTACCCGGTTCAACCGGAACGTAGTCAAACTCTTCTAAACCAACATCTTTAGGAATATCAATTAAAACCGGGCTGGGGCGTCCAGTGCTGGCAATATGGAAGGCTTCTGCCACAATCCGTGCCATATCTCTGGGGTCGCGCACCACGTAGGAATGCTTCACAATCGGCAGGGTAATGCCATAGATATCTGTTTCTTGGAAGGCATCGCTACCAATTGCTGCCCGTGGTACCTGACCTGTGATCACCACCATCGGAATCGAATCCATATGTGCCGTGGCAATCCCTGTCACCAAGTTTGTTGCGCCGGGGCCAGAGGTACCAAAACAAACCCCCACTTTACCCGTAGCACGGGCATATCCATCGGCAGCGTGGGCGGCTCCTTGTTCGTGTCTTGCTAAGATGTGCTTGATCTTTCCCGACGCTTCCCAATGGTATAGCTCGTCATAAATTGGTAGAATTGCACCGCCAGGATAGCCAAAAATGTGCTCAACGCCGTGGCGATTGAGACTGTCAAGCAAGGCAAATGCCCCAGTTCGGCGGTCGATCGTTGTTGGAAGAACTTTGCTTTCGGAAATACTTTGGGAACGCACGAGGTAACCTCACACAGTGACTAATTTTTTAGTTTAGATTTTGTATCTAATCAGCTATTGCACAAATAATCTTGCAAGCTCTGGCTATTTAAAGTTAAGAGCCGTAAGGTATCCCTGACTCTCTCCTCAAGTTTATAACCCTCTCCAATTAGTTGAGTTATGCCTTTTAGATGCACTACAGCTTAAATGCCTGTATTAATTGTGGCTAATATTCCAGTCTAATGATTAGATAAATTCCTGTCGAGTGAATTTTGAGACAAAGTAACTCACAGGCTTGAGCTTGAGGAATAGGGCTAAGGGTCAAAAATATACGGGAGTGATGGAGAACACAATAGGATAAGCATAAAGTTGGTATTATGACTCAATGCTTAAAGAATCTTATTACAGGTTTTTTACTCGTATCCACCGATGGCTGATTAAGTAAGCTGTCCTTCCTGTTGCATTTACGAGGTCGAACTTGCTAGTTTTCTTAGCCTGTTACTCAACGTTAGGGGTGTTTGCATATTTAGCACATCACCACCGCGTCGCTTCTTCGCCTTGGCTCTTGCTTCTATTCCCTACCGTCACTACGACTTATATTGATATTACGAGTTACCTGATTCAAGCCTGGACATTCTGGAAGTCTGAAGCATGGCTAACTAACTTATTGCAGGTTTTGATGCGGGATGCTTCTCTGCCTACGGCTGGGATTCCCAATCCCGTCCTATCAAAAGCCTTTGCTCCCCTTGCTTCGGTTCCCCAGCCAGAGCGTTCCCAGTTGTCACAGAACCATGATTTTTGGCAGTGTCCCCTTGGCAGGATGCGAGAAGATGCAAAAACCAAAGCCCTTAGAGAGGCTAAATCAACAGCCTTGTTGGAGAATCATCCTTCTTGCTACGATCCGCTAACTGGCTTACTCAATCGTCAAGGGTTCATTGAGCGATTGAACCAGAGACTGCAAGCGACACCAAAATCGTCTCCTGTTGTCCCGTTTGCTGTGTTGTTTGTTGATTTAGACCGCTTCAAATTTATCAACGATAGCCTGGGACACGAGATTGGAGATCAACTTTTAGTAGCGATCGCAGAGCGACTTCGCCACCACTTTACTCAACAGGCGATCGCGCCATCTCCTGTGACATTGGCACGAGTTGGGGGAGATGAGTTTGCAATTCTCCTGGAAAAACTGCCCAGCATCAACGATGCGACAAAAGTAGCAACAGCGATTCTGCAAACGTTAGTATTACCATTTCATCTCAATGGAAATGAAATCTTTGTCACAGCAAGCATTGGGATTGCCTTGGGGAGCAAAGCAGCCGAGGAGGCGAAAAAGGGGAGTTCCGATGATGGCAAGACGTTTTCTGTTAGCCACTACCGAGCAGTAGACTACCTGCGGGATGCCAATCTCGCCTTGTACCGGGCAAAAGCGTTAGGTTCATCTCGCTATGAGGTGTTTGACTCCAGTATGCGGGCTTCGGCGATCGCTTCCTGGGAATTGCAGACTGATTTGCGGCAGGCAATCGAGCGTCAAGAACTTCGCCTCCATTACCAGCCCATTTACTCCATAGCCACGGGGAAAATTTCGGGGTTTGAAGCCTTGGTACGCTGGCAACATCCTACTCGCGGCTTGCTATTTCCTAAAGAGTTTATTCTCTTAGCAGAAGAAACGGGGTTAATTGTGCCGTTAGGAGCCTGGGTTCTGCGTGAAGCCTGCCGTCAGTTGCAAGCGTGGCAGCAAGAGTCACCCACGTTGCAACCGTTAACCATGAGTGTCAATTTCTCTGGTAAGCAATTTCTACAAACAGATATAGTTGAGCAGATCGACCGAGTGTTGCAGGAAACTGGGTTATCCCCTAAGAGTTTGAAGTTAGAAATTACCGAAAGCTTGCTGATTAGAAATACGGATACGATCAAATCCGTCATGAATCAGTTACGTAACCGCAATATTCAGCTTTCTCTAGATGACTTTGGTACAGGCTACTCCTCTTTGAGTTATTTACAAATATTTCCCCTCAGCACCTTGAAGATTGATCAGTCCTTTGTGAGGACGCTAAGTGCTGAGAAATTGGCAATTGTGCAGGCGATCATTACCCTGGCGCATAGCCTGGGAATGGATGTCGTTGCCGAAGGAGTAGAAACCAAGGCACAACTTGCCCAACTGCAAGCCCTACACTGCGAACACGGACAAGGCTACTGGTTTTCGCAGCCCGTAGATAGCACAGATGCAAAAAAATTAATCGCCACCGATCTTGCCCTTCAACCCAAACCTTCCAAAAAGGGATTAGGAACTGGGAAGAAAGTTTTGAGTTGTTCTTAGCTAATGGCGCTTTAGTTCATCCTTTACCCTTCATACTTCAAATAACGCTGTAGCTGCCCATTGATAAACTGAGCGGCGGTTGTCGGGGTGCGGGTTTCACTTTGAGGATCGATCCACCAGCCAGAACAAGTATTAGGCGATCGCCACAACTCTAAATGTTCCACAGGCGGATCAGCGTAGAAACTATCGTCCCCCGTACCCAATAGGGCGGAACTCCAGTGCGTAAAGTAATCATGACTCAAGCGATGGATCGGGAAATTGCCTCCTAAGACAACACCCCAACCATCTAAAGCCAGAAAAGCCTTAACCTTCCCTCCCGCCAATTGCCACAGCCAAGCTGCCCCCATTGCGCCCACCACTCCAGCACTAAAGCTGATAAAGATTAGAGGAGAGGTAACAGAATGCGACTGTAGAAACTGCAAAATATGGGAAGCTGAATAAGCAGGGTAATTTTCAACTGGAAAAATCAGTATATTTGCGTTATGACTTCCGTTAAATTTATTAGATAATTGTGCTTTCAGGCTGTCCAAAAAGTCTTGAGTCAGTTTCAAATCGTGAATTCCAGGACAAATAATAATAGTCATTACCTTTGTTTAATCCGTTTTGATTATTACTTTTATCAACATTGCTCTGCTACTTTATTAATCGCATATACAACTTCTATAGTTGAACATTTATCAATTTTTTAGATTCTTTTTAGGAATAAATATATCATTAATGATGACTATTAATAATAACTGGCTCAATGCAGCAACTGAAGAGTTATTAGAGCAAAAGTGACTTATGCAAGCACCGCTACCAAAAAATGAAGTCGCAAGGCTCGGAGTTTTGCGCCAGTGTAAAATTCTCGATACGCCAGCTGAAAAGCCTTTTGATGAAATCACTAACTTAGCTGCCTACCTTTGTGGCACTCCGATTGCCTTAATTAGCTTCATTGATAGCGATCGCCAGTGGTTTAAGTCGAAAGTGGGGTTGGAAGTAACTGCAACGCCTCGCAAAGATGCGTTTTGCGCCCATGCAATTCTTCAACCAGAAGCTTTAGTGGTTCCAGATACTTTAGCGGATAAACGCTTTGTCAATAATCCCCTCGTCACAGGCTTTCCTCATATTCGCTTTTATGCGGGTGTACCGCTGATTACCGTAGACAGACAGGCGCTGGGAACTCTCTGTGTTATTGACTATGTTGCCCGTGAGTTAACTCCACAACAGCTAAATGTACTAAAAACCCTAGCTCGCCAAGTTGTTCGGCAGATCGAACTGCGTCGGAGTCTAACGGAGTTGGAATCCCAAGTTGCCCGGCGTCGAGAACTCTCCCAAGAACGGGAGCGTTTCTTTAAACGGATTAGCATCAGCTTTGGACTTGCCTCAACAACTTTGGTGGCGGTGGGGATTTTTTCTTACACCAACTTGATGCAACTAGTAGAAAATTCTCGGCAAGTTACTTCCTCGCGGCAGGTATTGGCACTAGTAGATGAAGTGCTTTCCCAAATGAAAGATGTGGAAACCGGACATCGCGGCTATGTAATTACTGGACAAGAGCTTTATCTAGAACCCTATCAGTCAGCGGAGAATATCATCGGGCGGAAAATAGAAACGCTCCGGCAGATCACCGTCGCTCAACCCCAGCGGCAACAGCAGCTAGATACGCTAGAGCAGCTCGTTGATCAAAAGCTTGTCTTCAGTCAACAGATTATTGACTTACGCCGGAATCAGGGATTTGCAGCGGCACAGCAGTTGTTGCTGAAGGGACAGGGAAAAGAATTGATGGATGAGATGCGTATCCTTGTCCGGGAAATACAGAATCAAGAAACCCAGGTATTACGCAGGCGATCGCTCTCATCCCAAACCAGCACCCGCAACACGATATTGAGCTTTACCATCGGTATCTTCCTCAATGGTTTGATTCTGGCATTGGTTTACCACTGGATTCGGCGTGAGATTAGCAAACGGAAGTACGTTGAAAGGGAACTCGAACAAGAGCACGACTTTATTAGCACCGTCCTCGATAACGTCAGCGCGTTGGTTGTTGTGTGTGATACTCAAGGGCGGATCGTCCGCTTTAATCAGGCTTGCGAACAAACAACAGGTTACTCATTTTTTGAAGTGCGAGGCAAGCTGTTTTGGGATCTGTTTTTACTTCCAGAAGAACAGGAGTTAGCCAAGAGCAATGTCCAAAAGCTGTGTTCCGGTGAATCTTCCCATCACTATGAGAATTATTGGCTCACGCGAAGTGGCGATCGCCGCTTAATTGCTTGGTCAGATACCGTCCTTCGCCATGCAGAAGGTGCAGTGGAGTTTGTCATTAGCAACGGCATTGACATCACCGAACGCAAGCGAGCAGAGGAAGCACTGCTAGAAAAGCAGCGTTTGATCGAACAGATCGCTGAGGCATCTCCCAATGTTCTGTACATCTATGACCTCTCGATCCAATCTAATATCTATAGCAATCGCCAAGTCAGCGCCGTTTTGGGATACACCTCTCAAGAAATTCAAGAAATGGGAAGTCAGTTTTTTCCTTCCCTCATGCACCCAGACGATTTTGTGCAACTTCCGGAACGTATGAATCGCTTTATTGCAGCCAAGGGGAGCGATGTCATTGAGACGGAGTACCGGATGAAACATGCTGATGGGCAGTGGCGCTGGCTGATCAGCCGGGATATTGTTTTTACTAGGGATGCCGATGGCAATCCCCAGCAAATTTTGGGTACAGCTCAAGATATTACAACGCGTAAGCAGGCAGAGGAAGCACTACAAGCAGCAAATCAGCAATTGAAGAATTGGGTAGGGGAGCTAGAACAGTCTAGCCGCGAGATTACGTTGCTTAGTGAGATGAGCGATGTCTTGCAAGCATGTAGAACGCTGACAGAAGCCTACGGCGCGATCGCCTCCCTAATACAACCTCTATTTCCTCATGCTTCCGGTAGCGTTTTGATCATCAGCGCTTCTAGACAGTTAGTCGAAGCCGTGGCAACTTGGGGCAGTGAATTATCCAGCCAACAGATGTTCGCACCAGACGAATGCTGGGCACTAAGGCGCGGTCGTTATCACTTTATCGAATCTACTTGTACAGGTATACGCTGCCACCATTTCCACAATTCGCCTACCTTTAAGGAGTCCCTATGCGTGCCAATGATGGCTCAAGGAGAAACCTTGGGCTTATTGTATTTGAATGCTACAGAATCAGGACAACTGAATATTACTAAACAACGATTGGCAGTTACGGTTGCCGAACACATTGCTATGGCACTGGCTAATTTAATCCTGCGGGAAAAATTACACAAACAAAGTATTCGCGACCCCCTCACGGGTCTATTTAATCGGCGTTATCTTGAAGAGTCTTTAATCCGGGAGGTTCACCGAGCCGCCCGCAATCAACAATCTTTGGGCATCATTATGCTTGATGTCGATCATTTTAAGAGCTTCAATGACACCTTTGGGCACGAGGCAGGGGATTCGGTGCTGCGGGAGTTAGGACTGTTTTTAAGCAAGCAAATCCGGGAGTCTGATATTGCCTGTCGCTATGGTGGGGAAGAGTTGACGCTGATTTTGCCGGAAGTGTCTTTAGAGGTAACCCGACAGCGAGCCGAACAAATCCGCGAAGGCGTCAAGCACCTGAGTGTGCAACATCGCCGTCAACCCTTGGGCGGCATTACGGTTTCTCTGGGAGTGGCGGGTTTTCCTAATCACGGATTAACGGGTAAAGCTGTGATTCAAGCAGCGGATGCGGCGCTCTATCAAGCAAAGGCGCAAGGACGCGATCGCACTATTGTGCATACTTACGAAGAGAGTCCTGAGTTGGGGATGAAGTATGAACTGTGAAGGGTGAAGGATAAAGTATGAAGTATGAAGTATGAAGTATGAAGTATGAAGTATGAAGGGTAAGAGGTTCTCCCCTGCTCCCCTGCCCCCCTGCTCCTCATTTCCTCATCCCCCCATAGGGGATGTTACCCTTGAAGCATAGTAGAGAGGTGCATCTAAAACAATTCTGAGGCACCCCTACAATGAAAGCACTCAGAGGAAAAGAACGTGGTAGCTACCCCGGAAAAAACCCACCAATCCACCCCCACCCCTGCATCTGACAGCAGCGATCGCGTTGCTGTTTTGCTCATGGGCTACGGTGAAGTAGAAAGTTATGAAGACTTCGCCAACTATAACGAACAAGCTTTAAATTTACTGACAGCAAAGTTTGCCCCCGTTCCCACCTGGGTTTATCCCCCCCTAGCCAAACTCTTAGCGATGTTTGACTTTCATGAGTGGGGTCATCAGCACGGGAATTTCATTTCTCCTCACAACAAGATTTTTGAGCAGCAACGAGAAGGTATTGAGAAGAACCTACAAGAAAAATGGGGCGATCGCGTTAAAGTTTTCAAAGCCTTCAACTTCTGCGCTCCCTTCCTTCCTGAGCAAGTTATCGCAGAAATTAAAGCCCAGGGCTTTGACAAACTACTCATCTATCCCCTCTTAGTCGTTGATTCCATCTTCACCAGTGGCATCGCCGTCGAACAAGTAAACAAAGCTTTCGCTCAGATGGCTGACGGGAAAGAACACTGGGTAAAAGGGCTGCGCTACATCCCCTCCTTCTACAACGAACCTGCCTACATCAACTTAATGGCACGGATGGTAGAAGAAAAGATCGCTCGTGACCTTGCCGTTGCTCACCTACCTTCCCAAACTGGCATTGTCTTGATGAATCATGGTTGCCCTCATGAGGCAAAAGGATTCACAAGTGGCATCACTGAAAGTCAGGCACTTTACGACAAAGTCCGCGACAAGCTGATTAACAAGTATCCCATGATTTCTGTAGGTTGGCTCAATCACCAAACCCCCCTAATTAAGTGGACGCAACCTAATGCGGACTTAGCTGCCAAAAACTTGATTGAACTGGGGGTGACGGCGATTGTATTTATGCCCATCGGCTTCGCGACGGAAAACCACGAAACAATCCTGGACGTTGACCATATTATCCATGACTTGCGGCGTCGGCACCCGGAAGTGACTTACGTTCAAATGGAGTGCGTCAACGACAACCCAGAGTTTTTGCAGATGGCTGCAGAGTGGGCAAATCCTCAAATTGAAGACCTCTTTTCAGAGCAAGCACTGGCAGTTAACCCTGAGTTAGCCGCAGTACAAGCCCAACATCATCACGACCATTCACACGGTCATGATCATGGCGAGCATAGCCACGGTGAGCATTCACACCATCATCACTAAGTACGATAGGGGCACGGGCACAGTCCGTGCCTTTACTTTTTGAGATAGACTTACCAGAACCTCAATTTTTAAGCGGCATCTCGAAGCTTTTGGGTATTATCTACTAAGCTTTGAGCAAGCTGGTCAAAGCGTTGAGAGAGTTTTTCATCCAGCAGTTTGCCCTCTTCATCAAAAGCTTTCCAGGATTGAGCGATCGCCACTTGCTCTGGAATCACCCAACCATGTACCCAGCGCACAATCAGGCGCATGTCGTTGAGGGCGTTGCTGTTGGACTGACCCCCTAAGACACTAATCAATCCCGTAACTTTGCCTGAAAGATGCTCAAAACCCATCAAATCCAGAGCATTCTTCAAAACGCCACTAACGCCACCGTGGTATTCCGGTGTTGACAAAATCAATCCATCAGCCTTTTTAACGGTATCCTGCAAGCGAGCGACATCCGGGTAATCGGGATACTCATCACCGCCATCACAAAACGGCAGTTTCATTTGCCGTAAATCAAGTATTTCTACGTCAGCTCCTAATGCCTCAACGCGTTGAATTGCCAAGTTTAGGGCTTTATAGCTAGAGGAGTTTGGGCGTAAACTGCCACCAATGCCAACAATTTTTACCATGTTCTTTAGTTAAGGGTAATAAAAGACAATTGCAAGATTTGAGTACTTTGTTAAATTTAAAGCGGACTCGTTATGAGTACATTATATATAACGAATTGCAATTTCTCTACAATTAGATGCCCTTGCTTTTCTCCTGGCAGATACACCAAGAATTAGAGATAGTTAAACTAGACAATAAAGACGTTTAACTTTTAGCCAAAGCCCTTCTAATCGAAAACAGGGACGCTCTAAAGTTGAACAAAGGCAGAGGCAAAGGCAATCAGCAATGAAGAACAGTTCCTGGAAGACAGTACGGACAGGGTGTAAGTCGAAAAACGATTCGACTAACCAGCAGGCACAAGCTAAGGGGATATTGAAGAAAGGCAAGTCCGCCACCACAACGCGATCGCTTTGGCGTCTTGCTGCCAGTTTGGTGCTTTTCCAAGGGGTAGTTATGGGAAGCCCAGCACTGGCGCAGGCAGAGGAAGAAACTCTTTCCTACGGGGAACTGTTGCAGAAAGTTGATGCTGGGGAAGTCACCAGAGTTGAAATTGACCCCGGTAGCCGAGTGGCACAAGTCCAGCTAGAAGGACAACCGGAAGACGCTCCCCTTCAGGAAGTGCAATTGTTTGAGCAAAATCCAGAGCTAATTGAGAAGCTCACCGCCAACAACATTGAATTGAGTGTGGAAGCGGCGGCTAATAACACGGCAGCTCTAGGGCTAGTTGCAAACTTATTTTTACTCTTGTTATTACTGGCAGGATTAATGATGATCCTGCGCCGCTCCAGTAATTCCTCAGGTCAAGCGATGAACTTTGGTAAATCCCGCGCTCGCTTCCAGATGGAAGCCAA